>NZ_JALLPL010000001.1:1582671-1899205 GCF_023276355.1 Haloplanus sp. XH21 | reverse complement strand
GAGGCACACGAACGCGAGGGGCTCGACGCCTCGGAGCACGGCATCGTGACCTACCCCGAGTTCGGCGACAACTCCGTCGGCAACACCGGCACGCCGGGTACGACTCCGGCCGATCGTCGTGAGGTGGCCGACGATGACTGAAATCGAGATGGTGATCGCGTACATCCGTCCTGACACACTCGGTGCGGTGAAACAGGCCGTCGCCGAGGCCGGCGCTCCCTCGATTACGGTGTCGAACGTCTCTGGCCGTGGCTCGCAACCCGCGAAGAAAGGGCAGTGGCGTGGCGAGGAGTACACCGTCGACCTGCACCAGAAGACCAAAGTCGAGTGTGTGGTCGCTGATGTTGCAGGCAAGGATGTGGCCGACGCCATCCGCGAGGCCGCCCACACCGGCGAACCCGGCGACGGGAAAATCTTCATCCTGCCCGTCGACAACGCCATTCAGGTCCGCACCGGGAAGGAGGGCCCCGACGCGGTCTGACCGCCGTCCCACATGCATCGTCACTCCCCGCGCCTCACCGTTGTCGGTACGGCCCTTATCGCGTCGGCGACGCCGACGATCGCCCACGGTACCGAATCGGCGGTCGCGTCCGGTCTCGTCTTTCCGGCGGTCGTTGCTGCCTCTGTCGGCGCCAGTCTAATCGGCGGCGGCTTCGTCCTTGCTGTCACGGGCCGCTTCCGGATGTCGCTCGACGGCGCGGTTCCGCTCCTCCTTGTCGGACTCGGTGGACTCTCCGTCGCGTTCGCACTCGACGAGGCAATGGCTGTGGCGGCCGTCGGTGTCGTCGCCGGCATCGGCATCGTGGTATTCGGGCGAGACGGCGGCCTCTCCGACTGTGGCGTCTGTGCGGACGCCGCCCTCGGCGCGGTGACGCTTCACCGCGCGCTCGAAGGAATCGCCCTCGCGACGCTCTACGCCGCCGACGCCGCTCTCGGTGTCGCCGGCGCGGCCGTCCTCGCTGTCCACGCCGCCGCCGAGACGGCTGCGGTGGGATCGCTATATGCGACGACCCGGCGGTACGCACTCGGTGCAGTCGGCCTCCTCCAGGTCGGATTTGTCCTCGGCGTTGTCGCCGGCTGGAACGTCGTCGGCACCATCCCCGTCGGTATCCGAGGCGGCCTGCTGGCGCTCGTGGGCGGCGTCCTTCTCGCCGCCGGTGCCCGCGAAGCCCACCGTCGCTACGCGTCGTCGTCGCGGGCAACGCCAGCGTGAGCGAGCGAGAACGTGTCATTTACCTGCGAACGCCGTCAGAACTACTTCGGAGACGGCGACGTGTGGGACACCTCCGAGTACCGAGGACGCTACAACGGCGTCGTCGGAAGTGCGACTGTCCAACAGATCACGCGCAAAAACTCGGAAGCGTGGCGGTCGTTCTTCGCCCTCAAGGAGAACGGCGAGGCTGCAAATCCACCGTCGTACTGGGGCAACGAGGAGGACGGACGCGAACTCCGCACCTACATTCGGTGCAACCAGTACACGATTCAATGGGGCAAGCGTAGCCGCCTCGAACTCCCTGTCGGGCAAGAACTAAAAGACGAATACGGACTCGGCTACCACGAACGACTCCGCCCTCGACGTTGGCGCGAATAGTCTCGTCGCCTACGACTACTGGGGACCAGTACCTCTACGACGGTCGGGAGTTGTTCGGACGGTTCCGCGAGACGACAAACGAAATCGCCCGCCTACAGTCGAAACTCCGTGAGGGACACTACTCTTCGAAACGGATTCGACGGCTGTACCGACAGCGGACGAAGCGCCGTGACCACGCACAGAACGCCTGGTGCGCGACCTCGTTGAACGGCTCTACGACGAGGGCGTGGCGACGGTGTACGTGGGCGACCTGACCGACGTGCTGGAAACGCACTTGTCGGTCAGAGTGAACGAGAAGACGCACAACTTCTGGGCGTTCAAGAAGTTCAGCCACGTCTCGCGTGTGTCTGTGAGGAGTACGGCATCAGTCTCGAAGCCGAGGCAGAAGCGTGGACAAGTCAGACTGTCCCGAGTGTGGCGACCACGTGGAGACGGTACGCCATGGAGATACGCTGACGTGTCCGTGTGGTTTCGAGGAATACGCCGACCTCACGGCGTCAGAGACGTTCCTTCGGAAAAACAGCGATTGCGAAGTTAGGCCGATGGCACGGCCCGTGCGATTCGAGTGGGACGACCACGATTAGTCGGGGAACCCACACCCTCACGAAAGTCCCAAAGAAGTGCGCACAAATCCGCAAGTTGCCTCCGTGGGTCGGTAGCCGAACTCCCAACGGAGGAATCCTCGCGCTTTAGCGCGGGGAGGATGTCAATACCTCTGGTCGCCGTCGTTCTACGCCGAGTTCGTCGTCTGGGTCGCGGTCGCTGTGACGTGGGTGCGGAACGAAAAGGAGGAGAACGCGGCCCTCAGTCCGCGCTGACTTCCGGCGCCTCGATGTCGATCTCGCCCGCGTCGAGTTCGGCCTCGATCTCGCGGGTCGCGGTGACCATGTTCTCGATCTTCTGGCGGGCGACCTCCCGCGGCAGGAGTTTCACGCCGCAGTCGGGGCTGACGGTCAGGCGCTCCGGTGGCACGACCTTGAAGCCCTGTTTGATGTTCTCCTTGATCTCCTCGACGCTCTCGACGTCCGTCGTGTGAACGTCGACGACGCCGAGCGCCAGGTCGGTGGTGAATTCGGGATCGGTGAAGACGTCGATCTGCTCGTAGTCACCGTTGCAGAGTTCCAGGTCGAACTCGTCGATGGGGTAGTCGAGCAGTTCGGGGTAGATGCGAGAGTAGTCGCCGTAACAGACGTGGAGGCCGATGCGCACGTCGTCGGGCAGACCCGCGACGATGCGTTCCAGGCATTCGCCGACGATGGCGTGATCGTCCGGCGTCGTCGCCAGCGCGGGTTCGTCGATCTGGATGTAGCGCGCGCCGGCGTCGACCAGCGCCTCGATTTCTTCGTTCACGAGGTCCGCGAGGGCGTAGGAGAGTTCGGCGTCGTCGTCGTAGGCCTCGTTGAACGACCAACTCGCCAGCGTGTAGGGGCCCGTGATGGGAACCTTGACCGGCTTGCTGGCGGCGTCTTTCGTGAACTCGAACTCGTCGACCAGCCACGACTCGGCGTACTCGACGTCGTCGACGACGGAGGGCTTATCGAAGTAGTTGTGGCCCCAGACCTTGACGGGCCCGTTGAACTCGTAGCCGTCGATGCGGTCGGCGAAGAACTCCACCATCTCGTTGCGGCGCATCTCGCCGTCGGAGACGGTGTCGAGCCCCGTTCGCTCGTGTTCGTCGACGATGACGCGGCAGGCGTCGTCGTGGGCCTCGTGGAGATGCTCGTCGGTGAACTTCGAGTCGGGGTCGTCGGCCAGGTCGGACACCCGGTTGAGCCACTTGGGCTTGGGGTAACTGCCGACGATGGAGGTGAGCAGGAAGTGTTCGTTGGCGTGGTCGTCGGGACGGAACTGCTCGCGGTTGTCGCTCATGCGTCCACCTCCGCGAGCGTCGCGGCGTCACCCAACGCGCCGAGTTTGGCCTCGAACTTGTTCACGGGCAGGTAGAACAGTTCCGTGTTGGAGGTGAGGTAGGCGAGGTCGAAGTCGGTGTGCGTGTTCTCGAGCACCCAGTCGACGCGGTCACGGATGGTTTCGGGCGACTCGACCAGCGTGTTCTGGCCGTCGACCAGGCCCATCGCGATCGCGTCTTTCGTGCCGTACTCGTTGATGTTGTAGAGCGACTCGTCGGCGTCGGTCACGAAGTCGAAGCCGATAGCGTCGACATCCGCGTCCATCAGGTGAGCGTACGTTCGCTCCGGAACCGCACCCCAGTAGGTGTGGACGACGACGTTCGCGTCCGTCGCGGCGGCCACGCGGTCGATGACCTCGCTCGCGTGTTCGTTCGCGTCGTCTGCGGGTTCGTTCTCGACCAGCGACGGTTCGAGCAGGAACAGCGTCTCGTGGGCCGGGAACTGCTCGATTTCGCCCACGAGGAAGTCGGCGATGGCGTCGAGGAAGCCGGCCTCGTCGCCGTAGAACTCGTCGGTCGCGAGGTCGGCGAGCGAGTACGGACCGGGGAGGACCGCCTGTAATTCGTCGGCGTCGGCGTCGACGCTCTCCAACTCGGCAGCCACGTCGCCCGACGCGGTGAGTTCGCCCTGCACCTGCGGATCGCGGTAGAAGTTGTTGTTGTCGTAGTAGCGGACGATGCCGCCCGTCTCGACGTTGTCGTGGACGGTCAGGGGGTGGGCGAGCATGTCGTCCCACCGGAGCTGTCCCTCGACGATGCGGTCGAGGCGGGCGTCGACCTGCGCGTCGACGACTTCGGTCCGCGCGCGCTGGTAGGCGTCGACGATTTCGCCGCCCTCGTCGCCGCTGATGAGGTCTCCTTTCTGGTGTCCCTTCAGGTCCGACAGTTCGTCTTTCGCCCAGTCGGGGAGCGGATACAGTCCCGGTGTCGTGGCGACCAGTTCGGTCATTACCGATACTTGGTAATGCCGTTGCTTAATATTTGCTAAACCTATATATGCCCATCAGTTATTCCAGACGGAGGATCGACAGCGTCTCGAAGGGGTACGACTCCTCGCGCACCGTCGAGACGGCGAACCCGTTGCGCTCGGCGCGGTCGACGACGGCGTCGAAGCCCGTCAGACTGCTGACGAGCAGGAGGACGGCACCGTCGGGACGGAGGATGCGACCCACGGTGTCGAGGAAAGGGACGATGACGGCTCGGCCGGATTCGCCACCCGACAGCGCCCGCTCCATCCAGTCCTCCCACTCGTTTTCGGGGTCGGTCGGGAGGTAGGGCGGGTTGAACGCGACGGTGTCGAAGCTGTTGGCCCGAAACGGTTCGACGAGGTTCGCCCGGACCGCGGGCACGCCTCGGTCGCGGGCCTGCCGGCAGGCCGCCGGGTTGTAGTCGCTGGCGACCACGTCGGCGTCCGTCTCGGTTGCGATGCGTTCGGCGACCCATCCCGATCCGGTGCCGACTTCCAGCGCCCGCCCGCGGGCGTGTTCGATGGCGGCCTCGGCGAGCAGTCGAGAATCCTCCGCCGGTTGATACACCGCTGTCTCCATCCCCCGGCGGTCGGCGAGGGCAGCGGTCGTGTCGTCCACGGAGTCGTTAGTCACGGGTCTGCCCGTCGCCGTCGGGCGTCGGCGCCGCCTGCGGTTCGCCGCCCGCGATAGCTAGTCCGCCCTCTTCGGTCCGCCCCATGAGTTCGCGCTGCGGGAACGGAATCTTGATTCCCTCCTCGTCGAAGGCGGCGGTAACCGCTTCGATGACCGCTGTGCGCGCCCGCCACCGCCGACGAGCGCTCGGGTTGTCGATCCAGACGCGTACCCCCAGGATGATGGCCGAATCGCCGAACCGCTTGGCCACGACCTGCGGGGTCGGCACCTGCAGGATTTCGTCCAACCCTTTCACTGCGTCGCGGGCGATCTCGGCGGCGTTCCCGGGGTTGGTGTCGTAGTCGACGCCGACCTCTACCTCGATGCGGAGGCGTCCCTTGCGCGTCCGGTTCGTTATCGGCTGGGCGTTCACCTCGTCGTTCGGAAGCATCACGTACTCCCCGTCGAACGTCTGGATGCGCGTGGTGACGACCGTGATGTCGGTGACGATGCCCTCCCGTTCGCCGATTTCGATCCAGTCACCGATCTCGAACGGCCGGGAGAACATGAGGACGAAGCCAGCGAGCACCGCCCCGAGCGTCTGTCGGGCGGCCATCCCGACGACGATGCCGAGAAAGCCAGCCCCGACGAGGAGGTTGCCCAGGTCACGCGTGAACAGGCCGACGACGACGAGAATCGCGAGCGTGTACAGCGACACCTGCGTCAGTCGGTAGACGATCTCGCGCTGGTGTTCGCTGACGGCCGATCGCTTGCCCGTGAACTCCCCGATGATCTGTCCGACGAAGCCGGTCAGCGCGTACGTCGATGCCAACACAACGATGCCGAGCAACACGCGGCCGGCGACGTCCTGCAAGCCGAGGTTCCGGTAGGAGCGCGCCAGCGGGTCGACCAGATCCCACAGGAGCACGACGGCCACGATGCCGCCCGCCGTAATCAGGGTGATGCCGGCCGACACCGCGAGCTTCGGCGCCGTGCTTTCCCCCGTGTCTTTGCGGCCCTTCCGCCACTTTCGTGCGGCGTACCGAACCAGCAGGACGACGGTGACGACGACGACCGTCGCGACGAACCGGCCGAGGAACGTCCCGCCGGTCACCGCTGAGAGATCAGCCATCGGAGCGGCCATCCCCCTCGGCGGCGAGGCTGGCGAGCGCCGCGAACTCGTCCGGAGCCAACTCGCCCGCCCGCTTCGACATGAGCGCCTCACCCGCCGCGTCGACCACCGCGTCCGGATCCTCGATCCCGGAGATGTGAACGGTGTTGCGGACGGCGTTTCGCAGCGTCTTGCGGCGCTGGGTGAACACGGCCTTCACGAACCGCAGGAAGAACTCTTCGTCCTCGACTTTGTAGTCGGGATCGCGCGGTGTCGTCCGCACGATGGCGCTGTCGACGGCCGGCGGCGGGGAGAACGCCGTCGGCGGCACCGTCTCTACCACCTCGACTTCGGCGTAATGCTGGGCGCTCACCGAGAGGCGGCCGTACTCGGCCGTATCCGGCTCGGCGGCCATCCGCTCGGCGAACTCCCGCTGGAACATGAGGACGGTCGGAATCCCGAGCGGTAGCAGTCGAAACGTGATCTCACTGGAGACGCCGTAGGGCAGATTCGAGATGCTCGCGGTCGCGTCCGGCAGATCGACCTCGAGGGCGTCGCCCTCGATCACGGTCAACCGATCGTCCGCGATGGCGGCGGCGAACTCGTCGCGGAGGAAGGCCGCGAGGTCGGGGTCGCGTTCGACGACCGTCACGCGGTCGCTCGTCGCTAGCAGACGGTCCGTGAGCGCGCCCGTGCCGCCGCCGATTTCGAGCACGTGACTCCGGTCGGCGTCCGCCGGAAGGTGGGTGGGGAGCCGGTCGAGAACGCGCTCGTCGACGAGGAAATGCTGGTCGCGGTCGGGGTTGCCACTCACCCCTGCCCGGTCGAGCAGTCGATCCGGGTCGCGCGACGCCTGTCCCGCTGTCATCGTCTTCGATAGCGCGCGACCCCGGGTAAATTTCCCGCTTCCCACGTCCCGCTCATTCGATCACTCCTCGCGCTCGACGAACGTCCGGTACTTGAGGTCCTCGTCCCGGAGCTCTTCGAGAATCCGATCGACGAGGACGCCTTTCGGATCGTGGAGTCCGGCGATGCGCTCCTCGAGGTCGTCGAAGCTCTCGAAGGGCGCGCGCTTGCGCTCGTCGAGGACATCGTTGCGGAGTTTCTTCCCGATGCCGGGAAGCAGGTTGAGCTGGTGCAGACGGAGCGTGATCGGCTGGGCGTCGTTGTAGAAGTCGACGAACCGCCGTTCGTGACGCTCGACGATGTCTTTGACCGCGTAGTCGAGTTCCGAGCGAGCGGCGTTCGACAGGTCGTCGTGGTCCACGTCGCGAACGCGCTCGACCGCCTCGCGCTCCTCCGCCGGTCCGATTACGACGCGGTCACCGATACCCACGTCGGCGTCGTCGTCGAGCGTGAGTTCGAGCAGCTGGAACTCCGATTCCCCGAGGGCGTACGCCAGCGGCGACTTCTTGTACTGCGGGCGGTCGTCGCTCGGCCGTCCGTGCGGCAAGTAGTCGAGGATCACCGCGTGGTCCGCCTCCGCTGCGGTGTCGGCGCCGCTCTCGGTGTCGGCCTCTCCGCTCTCGGAGGTCATACCAGACGTGTACGGCGACGGGATATTTAAACCGTCGGCCGTGGCGACTCCCGGCTAGCGGAAGTCGTCACCGAACTCCGCACTCCGCACCTCGCCGACGATCCGATGCTCGAACCGGTGTTCGACTCGCTTCCACGTCGGTGAGTCGCGTCCCGTCCCGTACTGCATGACGCCGACGGGCACGCGGTACGCGGCGTGGTCGACGGCGATTCCCGCCGCGTACCCCTCCTCGCCGACCGCCCGTTCGAGGACGCGGTAGTTGCCCCGTTCGTCGCCCGCCCGTGCAATCGCCTCGGCGTCGACCCCGCCCAGGTAGCCGCTGAGCGGATCGGCGTCGATGGCCTCGATCAGTTCTTGGACGTGCCCTGCTTCGGTCTCCTGCACCACCACCCAGAACCGGTCGCCGACGGCCATCGTGTAGCCGCCGCGTTCGAGGCGCGCGAAGCCGTCCGCGGTGCCGACGCGTGTCCACCCGTCGTCTCGCAGCCCCTCGACGACCGTCGCCGTGGCGAAATCGCCGCGCCCGACGGTCAGATTCGAGAGGCCGCCGGGCTGGACGTGAACGAGTTCGAACGCGTCCGAGTCGGTGTACTGCGGCGGCCCCGATCCCAGCCAGCCGTCCCGCAGGCGCCCCCGCAGCGTCTCGTCTTCGACGGCGGTCAACACGCCCGCGGCGTCGACGTAGCGCGCCCAGACGAACGTCTCGGCGGTCATCCCGGGATGGGCCGGCGTCAGTTCGAGCAGCCGGGCGAAGCCGAGCGTCTCGCCCGGGGCGGCCCGCGGCGTGGCCGTCGCTGTCGGCGTCGCTGTCGCGGTCCGGGTCGGCGTCGTGTTCGCGTCGTCCGCCCCGCCGCCACACCCGGCGACGGCGACGGCACCGGCGACGCTCAACGCTTCGAGGACGCTCCGCCGTGACACGCGCGGCATACACGCCGATGGCACCGGGGTCGCTTATATCTGATCCGCTCGCGGCTGCGACGGACGAGACGGAACGCCCGGTTCCGGGACGTTTATCCGCTCGTCCGACGCCCATCCGAGCATGAAGGCGACCGCCACGGCCCACCCGATTCAGGGATTGGTGAAATACCACGGGATGCGCGACCCGGACCTGCGCCTCCCCTACCACGACAGCATCAGCGTCTGTACGGCGCCCAGTCGGACCACCACGACCGTCGCGTTCGGCGACACCGACGAGGACACCTACCTGATCGACGGCGACCGCGTCGAGGGGCGCGGCGCGGAACGCATCGACGCCGTCGTCGACCACGTCCGCGACCTGGCCGACGTCGACGCCCCCGTCCGCCTGGAGAGCGAGAACTCCTTCGAGTCCAACGTCGGCTTCGGTTCGTCGTCGTCCGGATTCGCCGCCGCCGCGATGGCGCTGTGTGAGGCCGCCGGCCTCGACCTCTCGCGCCCCGAGATTTCGACCGTCGCCCGCCGCGGGTCGTCCTCCGCGGCCCGCGCGGTCACGGGCGCGTTCTCGCATCTCCACGCCGGTCTCAACGACGAGGACTGCCGCTCCGAGCGCATCGACACCGACCTCGAAGACGACCTGCGGGTCGTCGCCGCGCTCGTCCCTTCCTATAAGGAGACCGAACAGGCCCACGAGGAGGCCGCCGACAGCCACATGTTCCAGGCGCGGATGGCCCACATCCACGACCAGATGGTCGAGATGCAGGACGCGCTCCGTGCGGCCGACTTCGACCGCGTGTTCGAACTCGCGGAACACGACTCGCTCTCCCTCGCCGCGACGACGATGACCGGCCCCTCGGGATGGGTGTACTGGCAACCCCGCACCATCGCCGTCTTCAACACGGTGCGCGCGCTCCGGAAGGAGGACGTCCCGGTCTACTTCTCGACCGACACGGGCGCGAGCGTCTACGTCAACACCACCGCGGAGTACGTCGACCGCGTCGAATCCGCGGTCGCCGACTGCGGCGTCGAAACGCGTCTCTGGGAGGTCGGCGGCCCCGCCGAACTCCGCCCCGGCGAAGCGCTCTTCTGACGACTCCCACCGTCGGCGACACGTCCTTTGCCCTGCGGTCCAACCCTCGGTATGCGCGTCGTCGTTCTCGGCGCCGGCTACGCCGGCTTGACTCTCGCTCACCGCCTCGAATCTCGACTCCCCGACGCCGCCGACATCGTCGTCGTCGACGAGTCCGACACCCATCTCGTGCAGCACGAACTCCACCGCGTCGTCCGCCGTCCCGCCGTGGCCGACGCCATCACCGTCCCCCTCGACGACGCGCTCGACCGCGCGACGGTCCGCACGACCCGCGTCGAGGGTATCGACCGCGACGCCCGGCGCGTCCGCCTCGCCGACGGCGTCCTCGACTACGACTACGCCGCGGTCTGCCTCGGCGCCGAGACGGCGTTCTACGACCTCCCCGGCGTCGCCGACCACGGCCTGCCGCTGAAACGCCTCGACCACGCCCGGGAAATCCGTGAGGACGCCCTCGACACCTGCGAGCGCGACGGTCGGATCGTCGTCGGCGGGGCCGGCCTCTCGGGCGTCCAGGTCGCCGGCGAACTCGCGGCGCTCGCCGACGAACGCGACGCCGACGTGGACGTGACGCTGCTCGAACGCCAGGACTCGGTCGCGCCCGCCTTCCCCGAGGCGTTCCAGACCGCCGTCCGCGACGCGCTCGTCGCCGCCGGCGTCGATGTCCGAACCGATGCGCGCGTGACCGGGGCGACCGGCGAGGCCGTCGAACTCGACGACAGCGGCGTTCCCTACGACACGTTCGTCTGGACGGGCGGCATCCGCGGATCGGACGCCCTCGGCGGTGACCGCCCCGTCGTGCGCGGCGACCTCCGACTCGACGACCGCACCTTCGCGGTCGGCGACGCCGCTCGCGTCGTCGACGCCGACGGCGACGCCGTGCCCGCGAGTGCCGCGGCCGCCATCCGCGAGGCAGGGACCGTCGCCACGAACCTCGGTCGCCTCGTGCGACACGCGCTGGAAGCCGACGACGAGACCGACGGGTTCGCCCCGCGTCTCGACCCGTTTCGGTTCGACGCGCCGGGCTGGATCGTCTCCGTCGGCGACGATGCCGTCGCCACGGTCGGCCCAAAGGTGTTCACGGGCGCGCCGGCCCGAGCGATGAAAGCCACCGTCGGCGCCGGCCACCTCTCCTCCGTCGGTGAGATCACGCGTGTGGTCGAACTCGCTCGCGAGGAACTCTGATACGGATGATTGTAACCGTTCACCGGTGGTTCGCTGGCCCGTCCCAGCGGTCCACCCGTGATGACTTCCAATAAACCGTATGAGCCGACCTACGCCGCGTCGACGAGCGCCCGGACCCGCGACTCGTCGACCGGGGCCGTCGTCTCTCCGCCTCGTTTCAGCGCCGTGCCGACGATCACGCCGTCGGCGACAGCCAACGTCTCTCCGACCGTCTCGGGTGTGACGCCGCTCCCGACGTACAGCGGAACGTCCAGATCCGCACACTGCTCGGCGGCGGCGGTGAGCCGCTCCGTTGCGACGGTCTCGCCCGTTCGCTCGCCGCTGACGACGACGCCGGCGGCCAGGCCGCGGTCCACCACGTCGGCGATCGGTTCGCCGTGTCCCGCTCCGAGCGGTGCGGAGTGTTTGACGTCGGCGTCGGCGAGGATCGACACGTCCGCATCGAGGCGGTCGCGCAGGCGGAGCGTCTCGTGGGCGCGCCCCTCGATCACGCCCTGATCCGTGACCCGGGCGCCCGTGTGGACGTTGACGCGGACGAAGTCGGCGCCGGCCGCAGCGGCGATCGATATCGCCGCTCGCGCGTCGTTTCGGAGGACGTTCACGCCCACCGGGCAGTCGACTTCGCGCCGAACGGCGCCGACCAGGCGGGTCATCGACGCGACGACGTGGGCGGGCGCCTCGTCGGGGTAGAACGGCGCGTCGCCGTAGTTTTCGACGAGGAGTGCGTCGACGCCACCGTCGACGAGGGTGTGCGCGTCACGCCGTGCGCGCCGGCGGAGCGCTTCACGATCACCGTCGAACCGCGGTGCGCCGGGGAGTGGCGGCAGGTGGACCATGCCGACGATCCGGGGGAGTGCAGTCATTGCTCGGCGTTCGACCGCCGGCCACAAAAGTCTCCGACTCGGACGGACCGGTGTCCCTGTATCCCGGCGGTCACCGACCGCAGCGGTGGCGACCGTCGGAATGACGTGCAACCGTCCGTCTCGCTCAACGGATGATTTATGCCAGGTGACGCGGAACTCCACGTACGACGGTGAGAATCGCCGTAGACGCACGCTACTGACGCGGTTCCCGACGCGCACATGCCCACCCACGACGCCAGATCCCACCGCTACTCGATCGCCGACACCCTCCCGATCAGTGTCGACGATCTCGATGCCGGGATGAACGTGCTGGTGTCCGGCCCGGCGATGTCGGGCAAGCGCCGACTGGTGTTCGACCTCCTGGCACCCCCGCCCCAACCGCACGATCCGATCGTCGTGCTGACGACCGACGATCCGGCGGCGCGCGTCCGCGCTCAGTTCGAGGACCGGGGCGTTTCGGTCGATCCATCCACCGTCCGAATCGTCGACGCCTCGGGGGCACCTGGCGACGACGACCCGGTGGTCGAACGCCTCTCGTCGCCCGGCAACCTCACCGGCATGGGCGTTGGCTTTACGCGCGCCGTGGACGGCATGGGAACGCCATCGACGGCCCGCGTGGGCTTTCTCTCCATCTCGACGCTCCTCCAGTACGTCGACGATCAGCGGACGTTCTCGTTTCTGCACGTCCTCTTGCGTCGGTCGAGCGCCGCGGGCTACCTCGGCGTCTACAGCATCGATCCCACGACCCACGACGAGAAGTTCGTCAACGTCGTCACCTCGATTTTCGACGCCGTGATCGATGTCCGCGAGGTCGATGCCGAGCGCGAGGTTCGGGTGCGGGGGCTCGACAGCGTCGATCCGGTGTGGATGGCGCTTTCCAACTAGTCGTCGCTCTCCTCGCCCGGATCGAGTCCGTACACCTCCCGCACCGTCGCCGCCGACACCTTTCCGAGGCGCCAGTCGCGCAGCACGGCGGCTGGATCGCGGTCCGTGGGATCACCGAACCCGCCGCCGCCGGGCGTGCGGACGCTCACCACGTCGCCCGCGTCGAGTTCGTGTGTCGATTTGGCCGGGATCTGCACGCGGTCGTCGTCGGCCGCGCGGTCCAGATAGTCCGCGCCGGCCGCGCCCGCGTCGCCACCGGCGAGACCGTAGGGCCGGTGTCGCCGGCGGTCGGCGAGCAGGCTGAAGGCCACGCCGTCGGCCAGCACTTCGATATCCCGGCGGAGGCCGAGTCCGCCGCGGAACTCGCCGGTGCCGCCGGAGTCGTCACGGTATTCGTACCGGCGTATGCGGAGGGGATAGGCGGTCTCCAGCACCTCGGCGGGCGTATTGAGGGTGTTGCTCATGTGGGCGTGGACGCCGTCCATCCCGTCGGCGCCGGCCCGGCCGCCGTAGCCGCCGCCGACCGTCTCATAGAAGGCGAACGCGTCGCCATCGCTGTCCGTCCCGCCGAAGGTGACGCTGTTCATCGTCCCCTGGGCGGCGGCGACGGAGCGCTCGGGCGTTTCCGTCCCGAACGCCCCCAGGAGCGCGTCCGCGACGCGTTGGGATATCTCCAGGTTGCCGCCGACGACCGCCGCCGGTGGTTGTGCGTTGACGACCGTCCCTTCCGGCGCTCGGATCTCGATAGGACGGTACGTGCCCGCATTGGGCGGCACGTCCGGATCGGTCACACAGCGGATCGCGTAGTACGTCGCCGACGCCGTCACCGCGAGGGGGGCGTTGATGGGACCCGCCACCTGCTCGCTGGTCCCCTCGAAGTCGACGACGAGGGCGTCGCCGTCGACGGTCACCGCGGCGGCGATGCGGAGGTCCTCGTGGCCCCGTCCGTCGTCGTCGAGGACGTCCTCGAACCGGACCGTCCCGTCGGGCAGGTCGTCGATTTCGGCGCGCATCCGGCGCTCGGCGTAATCCTTGATCTCGTTCGTCGCCGCACGCAGTGTGTCGAGGCCGTGGCGCTCCGTCAGGTCGCGGACCCGTTCGACCGCCGTCCGGTTGGCCGCCCGTTGGGCGCGGAAATCGCCGCGGCGCTCGTCCGGCGTCCGCACGTTCGTCAGCAGGAGGTCGAACACGTCCTCGACGGGGTCGCCGCCGTCGTACAGTTTCACGGGCGGCACCCGAAGTCCCTCCTGGTAGATCTCCGTCGAATCGGCGGCGACACTGCCGGCCTGCCCCCCGCCCACGTCGGCGTGGTGGGCGCGGTTCGCGGCGACGGCGACCAGTTCCCCGTCGACGAACACGGGCGTCACGAGCGTCATGTCGGGGAGGTGGGCGCCGCCGTGGAACGGATCGTTCAGCAGGATGGCGTCGCCGTCTTTGAGTTCCGCGGGCGGGAACGCCTCGATGGCCGCGGCCACGGAGTACGGCATCGCGCCGAGGTGGACCGGGATGTTCTCGGCCTGGCTGATCATCTCCGCGGCGCCGTCGTCGCCCGCCACGTCGAACAGCGCACACGAGCAGTCCCGGCGGTCCTTGATGTTCGGCGAGTAACTCGTGCGCACGAGCGTCGCGTTCATCTCCTCGGCGACGGCGACGCAGGCGTTGCGCAACACCTCCAGCGTGACGGGGTCGATATCCTCGTCGCTCATGGCTCGATCACCACGTTGCCCAGGTCGTCGACGGTCGCTGTCGCGCCCGGCGGCACGACGGCCGTGCTCTCGACACCCTCGACGACGGCCGGACCGTCGAGGGTGGCGCCGACGCCGAGCGCCGCCCGGTCGTAGACGGGCGTCGCGCGGCGCTCGTCGTCCATCACCGTCTTCCGCGTCGTTCGGGGGACGGGATCGGTCTCCCCGCCGCAGTCCATCGATAGATCGGGCGGATCGACCAGACCGCGGGCGCGCGAGCGTATCGTCACGAGTTCGATCGGTTCGTCCGGGGAGGCGTGGCCGTATCGGCGCTCGTGGCGCTCGTGGAAGCGCTCGGCGATGGCGTCGAGGGCGTCGCCGTCGAGTTCGTCTCCTGGAACCGGCACCCGGAGGTCGAACGACTGCCCCCGATACCGGAGGTCGACGGCGCGTTCGAACCGCCGGCGCTCGGCGGGGTAGCCCTCGCCCTCGAGGCGCTCGCGGCGCTCGCGTTCCAGGCGTTCGAACCGGAGCTGGAGGTCCGCGGGGTCGACTGCTGTCCAGGGCCGGACCGCGGAGACGCCCTCCTCGTACACCACGTCGCTGATGAGGAGGCCGAGCGCGGAGAGCACGCCCGCAGAGCGGGGGACGACCACCCGCGGCACGTCGAGTTCGGCGGCGAGTTCCGCCGCGTGCAGCGGGCCGGCGCCGCCGTAGGCCACCAGCGAGAACGCCCGGGGGTCGTGCCCGCGTTCGACCGAGACGACCCGCAGGGCGCGCTCCATGTTGGCGTTGGCGACGTCGAGGATCCCCTGGGCCGCGGCCTCGACGCTCATCTCCAGCGGCTCGGCGATGGAGTCCCGGACGGCCTGGCGCACCGTCGCCTCGTCGGCGCTCCCCTCGAAGAACGCGCCGGGATCGATGCGCCCGAGCAACAGGTGGGCGTCGGTCACGGTTGGCTCCGTCCCGCCCCGGCCGTAACAGATGGGGCCGGGGTCGGCGCCGGCCGAGCGAGGGCCGACGCGGAGGCTGCCGCCCTCGTCCACCCAGGCGATGGACCCGCCCCCGGCGCCGATGGTGTGAACGTCGACCATCGGTACGGTCACGGGGTAGTCGCCGACGCTCCCCTCCGTCGAGACGACGGGGTCGCCGTCGCGGACCAGCGACACGTCACACGACGTGCCGCCCATGTCCATCGTGAGCACGTCGTCGAAGCCCGCCTCGCCGGCGACGTGTGCGGCGCCCCGAACACCCGCGGCGGGCCCCGAAAGCAAGGTGTTCACCGGGCGCTCGCGGGTGACCGACGCCGACGCGATGCCGCCGTTCGACTGCATCACGCGCAGGGGAGCGGGGACGCCCGCGTCCGCGATGCCCTCCTCCAGCCGGCCGAGATACCGGTTCATCACGGGCTTGAGCGCGGCGTTGATCGCCGTCGCGAGCGTGCGCTCGTACTCGCGAATCTCGGGCAACACCTCGCTCGACAGCGACGTCTCGCAGTCGACGCCCGCCTCGCGGAGGATCTCGCGCATCCGCCGTTCGTGGGTGTCGTCCTCGAAGGCGAACAGGAAGGTGATGGCGACGCTCTCGACATCGGCGTCGGCGACGGCGTCCGCGACGGCGCGGGCGGCGTCCTCGTCGAACGGTTCGACGATGTCGCCCCGGCGGTCGAGACGCCCGGGCACCTCGAACCGCCGGTCCCGGTCGACGACCGGTGTCGGTTTCTCCGCGTGAAGATCGTACAGATCCGGGCGCGTCTGCCGGCCGATTTCGACCGTGTCGCGGAACCCCTCGGTCGTCACCAGCGCCGTCTCGGCCCACTGTCGTTCCAGCAGGGCGTTCGTGGCGACGGTCGTCCCGTGAGCGAAGAAATCGGTCGCTGTGGGGTCGAGGTCGGCTTGCTCGCCCGCCGCGTCGAGGCCGTCGAGGACGCCCTCGTCCGGCGCGTCCGGCGTCGAGGGGACTTTCAGCATCGAGAGTCCGTCGGCGTCGGCGACGACGACGTCGGTGAACGTCCCGCCGACATCGACGCCGACCCGCGTGTCCATCTCCATACCGATGGGGCAGGATGGTGTGGGTGATAAAGCCCGGTCCCGAATCGAGACGGCAAATTGAAGCGACCGCACGCGTAACGAGAGTGCATGAGCACGACCACGTCGCAGCTGGAGGAACTCGGGACGGAACTCGGCGAAGCCATCGCCGAATCGCCCGCGTACGAGCGCTTCGAAGAGGCCAAAGCGGCCGTCGAGAACGACGCCGACGCCCAGGAGCGCATCGCGGAGGTCGAACGCCTCCGCGACGAGTTCGTCGCCGCGCGCGAGGCCGGCGAGGCCAGCCAGGAACACGTCTCGAAGCTCCAGCAGGCCCAGAACGAACTCCACGGAATGCCCGTGATGGAGGAGTATCTGAACGCTCAGGAGGCACTGCAGAACCAACTCGAAGCCGTCAACCGATCCATTTCTGCGCCGCTCGACGTCGACTTCGGCGGCGAGGCCGGCGGCTGTTGTCACGACTGATCCGGAGATTCATATCCGGAAGCGCGGCCACCCCGGCCCATGCTCGCCATCGCCGGCGGAAAGGGTGGAGTCGGCAAGACGACTACGACGCTCGGCCTGTCGGCGGCGCTCGACATCCCTGTCGTCGCCGCCGACGCCGATCCGGACATGCCGAACCTCCACGCGCTCGCAGGCGTCGGCCGCGAACCGACGCTCGCCGACATCGGTGCCGGACCCGTCGAGACGGTGGCCCAGTCCCACCCCGACGAGTCGGACGTGGCCGTCCTCCCGGCGCCACGAATCGGCATCACCGACGACGCTATCGACCGGTCGCTCACCCGGTTGGCTGCCACCGATCGACCGTCCATCGTCGACTGTCCCGGCGGGGCTGGCCCGGACGCCGCCACCCCACTTCGCCGGGCCGACGCGGCGCTCGTCGTCACCACGCTCTGTGCGCCGGCGCTCCGCGACGCCGCCAAAACGGCGGCGATGGCCCGCACGCTCGACACGCCGGTTCGGGGCGCCGTGCTGACGCGCACACGGTCGGCGCCCGCCGCCGTTACCGACCTGCTCGACTGCCCCGTGGTAGCCTCGATTCCGTCCGCGGAGCCGCCAGTGCTCCGCGACTCGGACGTTCGCGACGCGTATCGGCGGCTCGCAGACGATTTGGCCGAAGGCCTATTATGAACCGCCGTCGTACTGGACACCATGGCGGACCGTCTCCCGACGGGGATCTCCGTCCTCGACAGGCAACTCGATGGCGGAATCCCGGCGGGAAGCATCCTGCTGTTGAGCGCGGACCCAGCCAGTCAGTCGGAGTCCCTACTCTACGAAATCGCCGCCGAACGCCGGACGCTCTACATCACGACCGTCCGTTCGGAGGGAGCCGTCCGCGATGCGATCGACCGATACCGCGGCGGCCTCGACCAGTTGACGATCCGCGATGCGGGCGATTATCCGCCCATCGACAACGCCACGCGACTCGTGCGCGACCTGCCGGAGAACGCGACGCTCATCGTCGACGTGGTCGATCCGCTGGAAGAGACGGATCCGACCCGGTTCCGGAAGTTCCTCAACGAACTCCAGACGCATATGGTCAACACGGACTCGATCGCCGTGTTGCACGCGATGCACGGCGACCCGCCGACCAATCGGACCCTCACTGAGCACATGTCGGACGTGGTCTTCGACCTCCGCACCGACACCAGCGGGTCACAGATCGTCAACCGCCTGGCCGTGCCGAAGTTCCGCGGCGGCGGCGCGCTCGAAGAGACGATCAAGCTCAAACTCACCGACGGCGTCACGATCGACACCAGCCGCGACATCGCGTAGCCGTCATCCGAGCGCGTACACCGCCGCGGCGACGGTGACGACGACGGTCGCCAGCATCCAGAGGCGCGGGTTCTCGAACGCGCTCCCGGTCGATCCCTTGCCGAGAAAGAGGTAGCCGAAGTACATCGCGACTGGCGAGAGTCGGAGCAGCGGACTGGCGGCGACCCCGAACCCGTAGCGGAGCGACAGCGACAGCGCGAGGGTACAGGCCGCCGCCACGGCCGCGACCTGGAGATCCGCCGCCACCTCCTCTGGGAGATCCATACGTGATCGACGCCCGGCCGATACAAGAACGCGGTGGTGTGGGGCGCTACTCTTCGAGGTCGACGTCGCCTTCCTCGATCTCTTCGACGAGTTCATCGGCGTCGACATCGGCGTCTTCGAGGGCCTCCTCGACATCGGCGCCGCCGGCGCCACCCATGCCGCCCATCATACCGCCCATGCCACCCATCATGCCGCCCGTGCCGTCGATGGTCTCCTGGACGATGACGCGGTCGAGGCCGAGTCGGTCCATGATCTGCTGGGCGATCTGCTGTTTCTGGAAGAGCCACTGCTGGTTCATCGTCATCTGCGGGTTGGCCTCGATGTACAGCGTCTCTTTCTCGACCGTCTGGGCCTCGTATTCGGGTTCGCCCTCTTCGTCGCCTTCGACCTGGACCTCCTCTTCGACCTCGTCGGTCTCGATCCAGACTTCGGGTGCGTGGTCGAGATGCATGCCGAGCAGGCTCTTGGCCTGTTCCTCGCGGTCCTCGACGACGTCGAGGATCTCGTACTCGTATTCGAGGTCCTCGCCGGCGAGGGGGTGGTTGAAGTCGACGCGGGCGCGCCCGCCGATGATGGTCTCGACGTGACCCTGCTGGCCGTCGACGGTCACGCGAGCGCCGGGGTAGCGGTCGTCCTCGTCGATCTTGTCGGCGCTGACGGTGCGGACCTCGTCAGGGTCGAACTCGCCGAACGCGTCGGCGGCGTCGATGTGGACGGTGGACTCCTCGCCGACCTCGCGCCCGATCAGATCTTCGTCGACGTCGGGGAAGACGTGTCCCTCGCCGATGACGATGGTTCGGGGCTCGAACTCGTGGCCCTCCTCGTCGATGCCGGCTTCCTCGGCGACCTCTTGACTGGTCGTGTCGACGACCTGGTCGTCGTCGACCATGCGAACGGTGTAGTCGAGGCGGACGAAGTCCCCCTCCTGCAGCCCCGTCTCGGTTTCGGTGTCTGTCTCCGCGTCTGGGTCATCGGCCGCGTCGGCGTCGACCGGCTCGTCCGCCGATTCGGCCTGTTCGTCACTCATACACGCCACAACTCCCGTGCGACCCTTAAGAATCACGTTTCCCGTCTGTCCCGACTCGGTGGACTTTTTCGCCCCCGCACGCGACGGGTCGGCCATGTACGAAGTCGAGATGAAAGTGCGGGCGACCCACGAGGCGGTTCGCGAGCGCCTGTCGGCACTCGACGCGACCCACGTCGGCACGGTCACGCAGATCGATACCTACTACGACGCGCCCCACCGCGACTTCGGCGAGACCGACGAAGCCCTCCGTCTTCGCCGCGAGGAGCGCGACGGCGACGCCGCGACGCGGGTCACCTACAAGGGACCGCTCGTCGAGGCGGCGTCGAAAACCCGCCGGGAGCTAGAGACCGGCGTGGACGACGGCGACGAGATGAACGACATCCTGGGCGCGCTCGGCTTCGACTCCGCCGCCATCGTGGAAAAAGAGCGCGACCGGTACCGGCTCGACGGTTACACCGTCACCCTGGACACCGTCGCCGACCTCGGCGAGTTCGTCGAAATCGAGCGCGAAGCGCCCGAAGGAGACATCGAGCCGGTCCGTGAGGGTGCGGCCGCGCGACTCCGCGAACTCGGCCTCGACCCCGACGACCAGATCCGCACCTCGTATCTCGGACTCCTTCTAGAGTAGGCCGAGATTATACCCTACAGTAATACTATCGGCGCGAAAGGTTTCCGCAAGTTATAGCATCCGGCAGCGAGAACTCGGGAGCAATGACCGAACGGAACATCCGGATCGAGTCCGTCGATCGGCGCGCGGTCGAAGATCAAGAGGTGGAGATCGTCGAGCGGAAAGGGGTCGGCCATCCCGACTCCCTCTGTGACGGCATCGCCGAGAGCGTCTCGCGAGCCCTCTCGAACCTCTATCTGGAACGTGTCGGCGAGGTACTGCATTACAACACCGACGAGACGCAGTTGGCGGCGGGCAACGCCGCCCCCGCCTTCGGCGGCGGCGAAGTCATCGAACCAATCCACGTGTTGATCGTCGGCCGGGCGACCCGGCAGTACGAGGGGCCGGACGGCACCGAGTACACTCTCCCCGTCGACTCGGTGGCGCTGTCGGCTGCCCGCGACTACCTGGCCAAGACCGTCCCCGAACTCGAGTTCGGCACCGACGTGGTGGTCGATGTCCGCCTCGGAGAGGGCAGCGGCGACCTCCAAACGGTCTTCGGCGAGGACGGCGCGGCCGTGCCGATGGCCAACGACACGAGTTTCGGCGTCGCTCACGCGCCGCTCTCGGAGACCGAGCGGATCGTCCTCGACGCCGAGGAGTATCTCAACGGTCCGTACGCCGACAGCCACCCGGAACTCGGCCCCGACGTGAAGATCATGGGCAAACGCGAGGGCGACCACATCGACCTCACGGTCGCGGCCGCGATGATCGACCGCTATCTCGACGGGATGGAGGCGTACCGCGACGCGGTGGCCGACGTCCGCGAGGCCGTCACCGATCTCGCCGAGTCCCACACCGACCGGAGCGTCGCCGTCGAGGTCAACACCGCCGACGACTACGACACGGACTCCATCTACCTCACGACGACGGGGACAAGCGCCGAACAGGGTGACGACGGCTCCGTCGGCCGGGGTAACCGCGCGAACGGCCTCATCACGCCCAACCGCCCGATGAGCATGGAGGCCACCAGTGGCAAGAACCCCGTCAACCACATCGGGAAGATCTACAACCTCCTCAGTACGCGCATCGCGGCGTCGGTCGTGGACGAGGTGGACGGCATCCGCGACCTGCGGGTGCGTCTGCTCAGCCAGATCGGGCGCCCCATCGACCGCCCACACGTCGCCGACGCCTCGGTCGTCACCGAGGACGGTGTCGCCCTCGCCGACATCGAGAGCGATGTCGAGGCCATCATCGACGAGGAACTCGCCGGGGTCACCGACGTTACCCGCGACGTGATCGAGGGCGACATCCGCACGTTCTGAGACTGTCTGCGGGTCGAGCGTCTCGCCCGCGCATCGAACCACCCTAGTACTCTCGCGCCGTAGGCTGCTCGTAACCGTGGCCCCCGATACGAACCCCGCCCCCTCGCCGGATGTCGTCCTCGTGAGTTTCGGCGACATCGGCACCAAGAGCCGCGAGGTGCGCGTCAAGATGGCGCGACGCCTCCGGGACAACGTCGCTGCCCTCCTCGACGCTCGCGGCGTCGACGCCACCGTCGACCGGGAGTGGTCCCGGATCGTCGTCCACGCCGCCGACCCCGACCGGGCCGCGCAGGTCGCCGCCGACGCGATGGGCGTCGTCTGGGCGCGTCCCGCCGTCGAATGTCCGGCCGACCTCGACGCCATCCGCGCGGTCCTCGACGGCCTCGCTCGCGACGCGCCGCCGGTCGACACCTACGCCGTCCGCGCGCGCCGTAGCGGCGACGAGCACCACTTTTCCAGCCCCGACCTCGAACGCGAGGGTGGGACTGCCGTCGGCCAAGCCACCGACGCCGCGGTCGACCTGGACGACCCCGACCGCACCTACCACGTCGAGGTGCGCGACGAACGAGCACACGTCTCCCTGACGACCTACGAGGGTCCCGGCGGATTGCCGCTCGGCACGCAGGATCCCCTCGTCGCCCTCGTCAGCGGGGGGCACGACTCTCCCGTCGCGGCCTACGAGGCGATGCGCCGCGGGGCGCCCGTGATCCCGGTGTACGTCGGTCTCGGCGCCTACGGCGGCCCGGATCACGAGGCGCGGGCGGCGGCGACCGTCGACGCCCTCGCCCGCCACGCCCCGAACGTCGACTGCCGGCTCCGGGTCGTCCCCGGCGGCGACCTCGTGGCGACGCTGCTCGACGACGTGAAAGACACCCGCATGCTCTCCTGGCGGCGCGCCATCCTCCGGATCGGCGAGGCCGTCGCGGACCGCGAGGGTGCCGTCGGCGTCGTCACCGGCGAGGCGATGGGCCAGAAGTCGAGTCAGACCGCCGCCAACCTCGCGGCCACCGACGCGGCGGTCGACTGTCCCGTCCACCGCCCGCTCTTTGCCTGGGACAAACACGACATCACGGAGCGAGCGCGCGCCATCGGCACCTACGAGGACTCGTCGATCCCGGTCGGCTGTGAACGCCTCGATCCGCCCTTCCCCGAGACGCGGGCGACGCGGACCGCCGTCGAAGCCGCGGAACCCGACGGCTTCCTCGACCGCGCGGCCGCCGCCGTCGACGACCTGCGGATCGTCGGCGCGGAATCGTCGCAACCGCTTTAGGCCAGTGTATCGATGCTCCGCTCGTGACGCAGGTGTGTCTCGTCGGCGCGGACGACGTCGACCTCCGGTACGAACTGCTCTCGCGAGAGACGGCGCGGGCGGCGCTCGCGACCTACGACCTCCGCGAGCCGTTCGTGAACTCCGTCGCCGTCGACACCGTCAGCCTCGGCGCCGCAGTCTCGCTTCTGAACGATCTGAACTGGTATCTCGTCCGCTTCGTCGACTCCGCGTTCGTCCGCGAACCGAGCGTCTCGACCGACGAGTGGCTCTCTCGTGACCTGGCGAGCGCCGTCCGCGACGGCGACCTGTCGCCCGAGGCGACCGGCCGGTATCTCCGCGTGTACGGCCTCGCCGACGACCGCCTCGTCGAACCGATGAACGCCACCCGGACCGACAGCGGCGTGCCGGAGTACGACCGCCGATCCGTCGACGACACCGTCGTCGTCCGCGTGACTGAGGCCGAGTTCGATCACCCCGGTCGCGAATGACCTCAGACGGTTCGTACGTCGGTACCGATGATTCGCCAAGAGAGGTCGGTGAACCACCGGGAAACAGTTACAACGATCCGGACCTGTTGAAATCCTCAGTAAGAGACATATTCTGATCTGAGTTCGCTCAGTACAGACGAGCCACTCACCACGAACGAACGAAGCGAGCGACCGCAGCAAAAGGTCGAGACGGCTATGATCTGTCTCACAAAATCTGCTGGGCTGAACGTTACCGCTGTCCCCAGTTTTATTACCTCTGAAATAACCGCTTCTGTATGGCACTGTGTCCAGAATGCGGCAGTGAAGTGGGAGATGCGGAGGACTTTTGTCGTAATTGTGGTGCGGATGTCGGAGGTGTTGAGTCAACAGAAGAGGCGCGGATCCACCTTCGGGAAAAGGAGGAACCTGTCGTCTGCAAGAGTATCAGCTATCCATCAATGGGTGGAAACTGGATCAGGGCCCGAATGGAGGATGGCTCGAAGAGAATTTACCCCACAGAACGGCTTGAGTACATCGAGACGAGTTCCTCAGGCTCCGGAGAAATATCGGCTTTGCCCGGGAATGCCCAAGTGAAAGAAGTTGATAGTTTTGACGCACTTGGGAAACTGCTCAGTAGCTTCACTAATTGATTCTAATGAGTACGACATACTGTCCGAACTGCGGCACTGAAATTGAGTCCGGATTAAAATGTCCGGATTGCGGTATCATAGACGAACACTGCTCTTCTTGCAACACAAAATTTGACGAAGGTGATTGGTTGTGCCCCTCGTGTTCTACCGTGAGGGAACACTGTCCGGAGTGTGGCACTCCGGTTGGGGATGACGCGTGCCCCAGTTGTGGTGAAACCAAACCTGCGGAAATAAGGGCAAAAGACTATGGGCTAACTGATAAGTATTCGCCACTTCAATGGTTGGGCGCTGGAGCCATCGCATTACTTACATTTCCCGTTGGATTAGTCGTCCCCGGGTATCTATACTATAAGTGTAAAAATGGAGGAGCAATAGAACAGAGTGCTTTAGAGACGTGGACCGTTGTCCTGATGAGTATTATTGGTATCGTCGCTGTCGAGCTTGGCGGAAGGAAGGGAGCCATGATTTCGTGGGGGGCCTTCATCGCATTAATAGCCGGAATAGTTCTGTTGGTGTGACATCTCCCTCACCAACTCCGAGCGCGACCCCCCGTCTCAAAGATCAATTCGAGTCAGCCACATAGATACGACCTGATGCCTGTTTCAGTAAGTATGTGTCGCGCTAATAGGATTTCAACAGAGCCAACGATCCGTCTCAGTCGAACAGCCCGGTCGACATGTACCGCTCGCCGCTGTCCCAGAACACCGTCACGACAAGCGGGTCGTCGACGACTTCGCTGAGGCGCTCGGCGACGCGTTTCGCGCCGAGGCTCGACGCGCCGCTCGACTGCCCGACGAGGATGCCCTCTTCGCGGGCGAGGCGCCGGCACTCCTCCTCGGCGGCCGAAAGCGAGACGCTCTCCACGTCGTCGATGAGGTCGACGTCGACGTTCTCGGCGATGAAGCCCGGACCCATCCCCTGGAAATCGTCATCGCCGGGCGTGCCGGTGAGAAACTGGTTCGATTCGGGCTGGACGCCGACGACGGTCAGATCGGGGTAGGTCTCCTTGAGCCGGCGGCCCGTCCCCGAGATGGTGCCGCCGGTGCCGACGCCACAGACCAGCGCGTCGACGGGGCGGTCGGTCTGTTCGAGGATCTCCTCGCCCGTGGTTCGGTAATGCGCCTTGGGGTTGGCGGGGTTCTCGAACTGGTGCATCTGCACCATTCCCTGCTCGCGCTCGAGTTCGTCGGCGCGCTCCCGCGCTTCGGTCATCTCGCCGTCGACGAGTTCGATGTCGGCGCCGTAGGCGCGCATGATCGCCCGCCGCTCCGGCGATTTCGACTCGGGCATCACGACGGTCACGTCGTAGCCCTTGGCCGCGCCGACGACGGCAAGGCCGATGCCCGTGTTCCCGCTCGTCGGTTCGACGATGGCGTCGCCCGGTTCGAGTTCGCCCTCGCGCTCCGCCGCCTCGACCATTGCCTTCGCTGGGCGGTCCTTCGCGGAGCCACCGGGGTTTTTCGACTCGATTTTCGCCGCCACCGTCGTCTCCGGCGGGGAGTCGATGCGGACGAGCGGAGAGCCGATGGCGTCGAGAATGCTCTCGTGCATGGCCATCGGTTCGAGACCGGCGCCTAAATCGGTGATGGATCAGTCGATGCGGGCGAGGATCCGCTCCTCGAACGCCGCCGAGTCGAGCGTCTCGACGCCCTCCGCGTCGGCCTGCTCTTGCTTTCGCGTGCCCGGATTCTCGCCGACGACGAGGTAGTCCGTCGCGCCGCTGACGGAGGACGTGACGCTTGCGCCGTGGGCCTCTAGGCGCTCGGCCAGTTCCGAGCGGGTGTAACCCGGGACGCTCCCCGTGAACACGACCGTCAGGCCGTCGAGTTCGTCGCCGCCCCGCTCCCGGCGTTCGGGTTCGATGCCCGCCGCGCGCAGGCGTTCGATCATCCCCACGTTCGCCGGGTTGTCGACGTAGGCAGCGACCGATTCGGCGACTTCCGGTCCCACGTCCGCTACCGCCCGCAGGTCCTCGACGCTCGCCTCCAGGAGGTCATCGAGCGAGAACGCGGCCGCGAGCGCCCGCGCCCGCTCGGTTCCGACGTGTCGGATACCCAGCGCGTAGACGAACGACGCCAGGTCGATGTCCTTGCTCGCTTCGAGTTCGTCGAGGAGGTTCGCGGCCGACTGCTCGCCCCACCCGTCGAGCGCGGCCAGCGTCTCCTGATCCAGATCGTAGAGGTCCGCGAGCGACTCGACCAGCCCTTCCTCGACCAACTGATCCGCCGCCTGCTCGCCCAGGCCCTCGATGTCCATGGCGTCCCGCGAGCAGAAATGCTGGAGGCGCCGGCGGAGCTGGGCCGGGCACGACGCGTTCGTGCAGTAGTGGTGTTCGCCCTCCTGTACGACGCTCCCGTCACAGACGGGACAGGCGTCGGGCATCTCGAACCGCGGGCCGTCGCCCGCTTCGACCACCTCGACCACCTCGGGTATCACGTCGCCGGCGCGTTCGATCCGAACGGTCGCGCCCTCGCGCACGCCCACATCGTGGACCTGGCCGACGTTGTGCAGCGTCGCCCGACTGATGGTGACGCCCGTCACGTCGACGGGGTCGAGGAGGGCGACGGGCGTGAGTTTCCCCGTCCGGCCCACCTGGACGACGATGCGCTCGACGGTCGTCTCGCCGGTGCGGGCGGGGAACTTGTAGGCGAAGGCCCATCGGGGGTGGCGCGCCGTCGACCCCAGTTCCTCGCGGGCGCCGTAGTCGACGACTTTCGCGACGATGCCGTCGATTTCGTACTCCAGGTCGTCGCGCGCGTCGAGGAGGCGGTCCCGATAGTCGATGACGCCCTCGACATCGGCGACGATGTCCGTCTCGCCGACGCGAAAGCCCAGGTCGGTCAGCAGGTCGACGGCTGCCGTGTGGGAGTCCAGGGTCGCCGAGGTGAGGAGCACGTCGTAGACGAAGATGTCGAGCGGGCGGTCAGCGACCGTCTCGGGGTCGAGGAGGCGGAGCGTTCCCGCCGCAGCGTTCCGAGGGTTAGCGAAGGCGTCGTCGCCGCGTTCGACCCGGCGCTCGTTCAGCGCCTGAAAGCCCGAGCGAGGCATGTACACCTCGCCGCGAACGGCGAGAAAGTCCGGGGCATCGGGGAGCCGAAGGGGAACGCTTCCGATGGTCCGCACGTTCGCGGAGACGTCCTCGCCCTCGGTGCCGTCGCCGCGCGTGACCGCCCGCTCGAAGTGCCCGTCCTCGTAGACGAGTTCCACGGAGAGACCGTCGAACTTCGGCTCGGCAGCGTAGTCCACGTTGCCGACCGACTCGCGGATCCGGCGGTCGAACTCGCGGATCGTCTCGGCGTCGCCCGAGGACTGCAGGCTCAACAGCGGGGCGACGTGCTCGATCGTTTCCAGTTCGTCCAAGGGTTCGCCGCCGACGCGCTGGGTCGGCGACGTCTCGGCGTGCAGGTCGAAAGCGTCTTCGAGTCGCTGGAGGCGCTCGAACAGGGCGTCGTAGGTCCGGTCGGCGACGGCCGGGTCGTTCTCAACGTAGTACCGGTGGTCGTGATACGCGATCACCTCGCGCAGGCGCTCGACTTGCTCGCGGGCCTCCGCCTCGGTCAACTCCGACACCGGCGCGAACGACGTGTCCGGGTCGCGGAGATACGGGTTGTCGACGGGTTCCTCGACCATCCTTCGTCCGCATCCGCGGGCCCCGGATACGAATAGGTGTAGGATGGGAACGCGCCAGTTAAATCCGTGGGCGTGGTAGGCCGGCACATGACGCTAGCGACGATGGACCCCGCCGACGATTGGGAGGGAACCGAGGCCGATCTGGCCGTTCTGGGACAGGACGGCCTGACCTACCTCGTCTGGGGCGGCGACTGGTGTGGCGACTGTCAGGAGCAGCTCCCGGGCTTCGCCGCCGCCCTCGACGCCGCGGGCGTCTCCGAGGAGCAGATCGAACACTACCCGGTCGACGAGGACAAGCAGGGCGCGGGCGTCGACGAGTACGCCATCGAGTACATCCCGACCGTCGTCGTCGAGCGCGACGGGGAGGAGATCGTGCGGTTCGTCGAGGAGGAGCCGGTGACCATCGCGGAGTATCTGGCCGAGCAACTCGCCGCGGCCGACGACGCGCGGCCGAGCGCCGACGACTAATAGTATCGCTTGAAACTGTCTACACACCCACTTGTACGGAGTCCTGGATTGGGTGTGCGATGAGTTTCAAGCGCTCCTATCGTTCTCCGACAGCCACGACAGCGCCGCGTCCAGATCGGTCTGGGGCGGCGAGCAGGTGAACGACCGGCACGCGTAGGCCGTCGGCTCACCGTTCTGTGCCTCGCGGTTCGCCCAGATGGGCGGCACTTCGTCGATACCGAGAGCGTCGAGCCACGAATCGAGGTCTGCCTCCGCGGCCGGCCGGGGCGCGACGACGCCCGCGGGAAGCGGCGTCTCGGCGAGCGTCTCCCACCACGACTCGGGTATTTCGTCCGCAGCGAGCGTCAGTTCGACCGGGCCACGGGTGTGGGCGTCCGCCGCGAGCACGAGCGACGCGTGTTCGAGCGGACTGCTCCGGATGCGGTCGGCGTGGGTCGACAGGAGCGTCTCGGTGATCGACCCGAAGTCCTCGTTCGGCAGGAAGAGATCCAGATCGTCGAACAGGCTGGCCGCGGCACCGAGACTCGACGGCGTCGACTGGTCGTTCAACTCCTGGGGACGGGTCACCAGTCCCTCGCCGCTCTCGGGCGTGTAGTAGAGCGTGCCCGCCTCCGCGTCCCAGAACTCCGCCCGGATGACACGGGCGAGGTCGACGGCGAAGGCGAGATGCTCCACCTCGCCGGTGACCTGATAGCAGTCGAACGCGCCCTGCGCAAGGAAGGCGTAGTCGTCAAGGTAGCCGTCGACCTGGATATCTCCGCCCTTGTACCGCCGGGAGAGCCGTTGCGCGTCCTCGTCCCAGAGATGTTCACGGACGAAGCCGAGCGCGTCGGTCGCCGTCTCCGCGAGCGCGGGGTCGAGAACGCGCGCGCCGGCGGCGACGGCCGAAATCGCGAGGCCGTTCCATCCCGCGAGCACCTTCTCGTCGCGAGCCGGGCGGGGGCGCTCCGACCGCGCGTCGAACGCCCGCGTCCGCGCCGTCATGAGCACGCGCGCCACCGTCTCGACCGAGAGGTCGTACGCCTCGGCGAGGTCCTCGTAACTCTCGCTGACCGTGAGCACGGTCGTGCCGCCCTCGAAGTTGCCGCCGGATTCGACGCCGTATCGGTCACAGAACAGGTCGGCCGCCGTCTCGCTATCCACGCCGTCGATGGAGTCACCGGCCACCGCGTCGTCGACCTCCTCGGGCGTCCAAACGTAGAAGGCGCCCTCCGCGTCCTCGCTCCCTCCCTCGTCGCCGTCACGCCGCGACACGGGCGGCTTGCTCTGGGCGTCGAGCGTGCTGAAGAAGCCTCCGTCGGGGTGCTGGAGTTCGCGCTCGAGGAAGGCGATGGTCTCCTGAGCGATTCGGGCGTAGCGGTCGTCGCCCGCCGCCTGCGCCGCTTCGAGGTAGACGCGGGGGAGTTCCGCGTTGTCGTAGAGCATCTTCTCGAAATGGGGCACCGTCCACTCGCGGTCGGTGGCGTAGCGGTGGAAGCCGCCGCCCACGTGGTCGTAGAGGCCGCCGGTCGCCATCGCGTCGAGCGCCTCGCCCGCTACTTCGCCCGCGGCCTCGTCGCCGTCGAGCGTCGCCGCCCGGAGCAGCAGTTCGAGCCGTCGGGGCTGGGGGAACTTCGGGCCGCCGGAGCCGAACCCGCCGTGGGTGCGGTCGGCGCTCCGGATCGCCGCCGCCGTCGCCGACCCCAGCACGTCGGATTCGGGTGGTCCTCCTGGCTGGTCGGGCGTCGATTCGAGTTCGTCACGGATCGCCGCCGTCCACTGGTCGGCGCGGTTCTCTATCTCCTCGCGGTCCTCGTTCCACGAGTTCGAGATGTCTTTCAGCAGTTGCATGAAGCCGGGACGACCCCGCTGGGGTTCGCGGGGGAAGTACGTCCCCACGTAGAACGGCTTGCCCTCGGGCGTGAGGAAGACCGAGAGGGGCCAGCCGCCACCGCCCGAAACCAGTTGGCAGATGGTCTGGTAGACGCTGTCGACATCCGGGCGCTCCTCGCGGTCCACCTTGATGGGGACGAACCGCTCGTTGAGGACCGCCGCCACCTCCTCGTCCTGAAAGCTCTCGTCTTCCATCACGTGACACCAGTGGCAGGCGGCGTAGCCGACCGAGAGAAAGATCGGCACGTCGTGTTCGCGGGCGGTTTCGAGCGCTGTTTCGTCCCACGGCTGCCAGTTGACCGGGTTGTCCGCGTGTTGTTCGAGATACGGACTGGCCTCCTCGTCGAGGCGGTTCCGCTGTGTCGGCGCGGTCATGGCTCGCCGTTCGGCGTCCAGACGGGTAAACCCAGCAGAACCCTCACGACTTTCATCCTCCTCGGCCGATTCGGGCAACCGTTTTGTAGGAGGTGATTCATGCGGTAGTATGGACGTATCGGCGTGGGAACGGCGACTCGCGCCCCACGCTCCCGCGTTGCTCGCGCTCCTCGGAACCGCCGTCATCGTCGCCGGCGTCGCCCAGGTGCTCGCCGCCGGCGTCGGCGTCTTTGCTGTGGCCGGCCTCGGTCTCTGTCTCGCGCTCGCGGCCGGGCTGTTCGGACTGAGCTACTGGCTGGCCGGACGTGACCTCCGGCCCGACGACGCGTGGGCCGTGGTTCGGTGGTGTGTCGGCGGCTTCGTCGCCTTCGCCCTGCTGTCGGTGGTGACGGTCGCCATCCGCGTCGGCGAGGGTCACGCCGTCGGCGACGCCGCTCTCGTCGTCCTCGTCATGGCCGCAGGTGGCGGCGTCGGCGGCGGCGTGGCCGGCATCAACTCCATCCGTGCGAACCGCTCCGCTCGCGAGGCCGACCGCCGCCGCGACGCGCTGGTCTTTCTGAACAGCCACCTCCGGCACAACGTGTTGAACGCGACGCAGGTCATCCAGGGGTACGCCTCGCTCCTCGCCGAGCGGACCCAGGGCAACGAACAGTATCTCGAGCCGATACAGCGCCGCACCGACACCATCGCCTCGCTCATCGGTGACGTGAAACCGCTGGCCGATGTCTTCTCGGGCGACCACTCGCCGACGCCGACCGACATCTCGCCCATCATCCTCCGCGAAGTCGCGGCCGCCCGCGAGCGACACGAGGACGCCACGTTCGATGTCGACGTTTCGGCCGACGTGTACGTCATGGCGACCGACGCCGTCGCCGCCGTCTTCGCGAACCTCCTGCAGAACGCGGTCGAACACAACGACGCGGCGTCGCCGACGGTGTCGATGTGGATCGAGTCCACCACGCGCTGGGTGTCGGTCCACATCGCGGACGACGGCCCCGGAGTCCGTGAGCCGATGAAACGCCGCCTCTTCGACTCGCCCATCGAATCCGGTGAGGGCCGCGGCATCGCGCTCGTCAAGACGCTCATGAACCACTACGGCGGCGACATCGAGGCGCGCGACAACGACCCCCGTGGGACCGATGTCGTCGTCCGATTCCGCCGGCCGCCGCCGGGGAAACGGCCACCGAGCGAGTGACCGGGACTGGCTATAACTGTCTGGCTCTCGACCGGTCCCGTATGCAACCGCTCGACGAGACGTGCGACACCTTCGACATCGGCGGCGACCTGACCGTCCACCGGCTCGGCCTCGGCGCGATGCGCATCACTGGGCCGGATGTCCTCGGCGAACCGGCCGACCTCGCCGAAGCGCGCCGTGTCCTCGAGCGCGCACTCGAACTCGGTGTCGATTTCGTCGACACCGCGGACTCGTACGGCCCGGGAACGAGCGAGCGCCTGCTCCGCGAGACGATCACGCCCGCGGCGGCCGACGCCGTCGTAGCCACCAAGGGCGGCCTCCTGCGGTCGCCCGACGGCGACTGGCTCCGCCACGGCGACCCCGACTACCTCACGAACGCCGCGCTCTGTAGCTGCGACCGACTCGGCGTGGAGACGATCGACCTCTATCAGTACCACGCTCCCGACCCCGACGTACCGATCGAGGAGTCGATGGCCGCCCTAGCCGCCCTTCAGGACCGCGGCCTCGTCGAGCATATCGGCGTGAGCAACGTCTCCGTCGACCAGCTCGAACGCGCCCGCGACGTGGTGCCCATCGCGACGGTCCAGAACGAGTACAACGTCGCCGACCGCACCCACGACGACGTGCTCGCGGTGTGTGAAGACGAGGGCATCGGATTCATTCCCTACTTCCCGCTCGGAGGTGGCGACCTGGGCACGAAGGCGTCGGTACTCGACGATATCGCCGCCGCCCACGACGCCACTCGCCAACAGGTCGCGCTCGCGTGGCTGCTCGAACGCTCGCCGGTCGTCCTCCCCATCCCCGGCACGTCGAGCGTCGACCATCTCGAAGCCAACGTCGCGAGCGCGGCGCTGGATCTCACCGACGCGGAGATGGCGCGGCTCTCGGCGTGAGCGTCGTGGTGTAGTTCTTTACTCACCCTTCACTAGCTATGACCATGACCGGCGAGATCCTCGTTCTTCACGTCGACGACGATCCGGATTTCGTGACCCTGGCGGCGACGTTTCTCGAGCGGGCGGACGAGCGCATCGTCGTCGAAACGGCGACCGACGCCGACGACGGGATGGCCCTTCTGGACGACCGTGACATCGACTGTATCGTCTCGGATCACGACATGTCCGGACAGAACGGCATCGAGTTCCTCCGCGACGTGCGCGAGACGCACCCGGATCTTCCGTTCATCCTCTTCACCGGCAAAGGCTCGGAACAGGTCGCGAGCGACGCGATTTCGGCGGGCGTCACCGACTACCTCCAGAAGGAGACTGGTACCGACCAGTACGCCGTGTTGGCCAACCGGATCACGAACGCCGTCGAATCCTACCGGTCGCGGCAGGCGCTGGCCGAACGCAACCGGACGCTCCGGAAGTACGAACGCATGGTCAACTCGATGCAGGAAGCGGCGTGTATCTACGACGCCGAGGGCCGGTTCGAAATCGTCAACGAATTCACTGCCGACTGGTACGACACGACCCGTGACGCCATCCAGGGCGAACGCAGCAACCTCATCGCCTACATCCGGGAGGAGGCCGACGGCGACCCGTATCGGGAACTGCTCGACGGAGAGCGCGAGCAACTCCGCGGCGAGATCGAGCGGGACTTCCCCGATCACGGACACGCCGTGCTGGAGTATCAGCTAACCCCGCTGGACGTCGCGGGGTCAATCGAGGGCGTCGTGGGTGTCGTTCGCGACATCAGCGAGCGCAAACGCCACGAGCGCGAACTCGAACGGACGAACGCGCTGCTGTCGACGCTGTTCGACGCACTCCCCGAGGGCGTCCTTGCCGAAGACGAGTCACGTGACGTGCTAGCAGCCAACCAGCGGCTCACCGCGCTGTTCGACCTGGCCGGCTCGCCGGCGGAGCTCGTCGGATCCGACTGCGAACGGTTGGCCGAGGTCGCGAGCAAGCAGTTCGGCGACTCGGACCGGTTCGTCGACCGGATCGACGAGGTGATCGCCGACCGCGACCCCGTCGACGGCGAGACGCTGACGCTCGCCGACGGCCGGACGTTCGAGCGAACCTACCGACCGATCGAACTCCCCGACGACGCGGGCCATCTCTGGGTCTATCGCGACGTGACCGACCGGGTGACTCACGAGGGCCGCTTGGAGGCACTCAACCGGGCGACACAGCGCTTGCTGACCGCCGAAACCACCGACGAAGTCGCCGAGATCGGCGTCGACGTGGCCAAGGACATCCTCGACCTGGAGGCGAACTCGATCCACCTGTACGACGATGACGTGGGTCTGGCACCCGTCGCGGCCACCGACGCTGTCTTCGAACTCGTCGGCGAGCCGCCGACGTTTACCGGCGACGACAGCATCGCGTGGCGCGTCTATCAGGGGGGCGAATCGCTCGCAGTCGGCGATGTCCACGCCGATCCGGACCGATATCGGACGGACACGTCGGTCCAGAGCGAACTCTACTTGCCCATCGGCGAGTACGGGGTCTTGCTCGCCGGGTCGACGACCGTCGACGCGTTCGACCAGCAACAGGTCCTGCTCGGTGAGATCCTGGCCAGTAACATCGCGACAGCGTTGGAACAGGTCGATCAGACCGCGCGGCTTCGCGACCGAGAACGGGAACTCAGCCGGCAGAACGACCGTCTCGAGCAGTTCGCCAGCGTCATCTCTCACGACCTCCGGAACCCACTGAACGTGGCCGAGGGACGACTCGAACTGGCCCGCGAGACGGGCGGCGACGAGCATCTCGACGCCGTCGAACAGGCACACACCCGAATGCGGACGCTGATCGAGAACCTCCTCACGCTGGCCCGGGAGGGCGACGCCGCCATCGACCGCCACCCTGTCGATCTCGCGTCCGTCATCGAGGCGTGCTGGGGGAACGTCGACACCGCGGACGCGACGCTCACCGTCGACGTGGACCGGACCGTGTTCGCCGACGAGAGCCGCCTGAAACAGCTGTTCGAGAACCTCATTCGGAATGCGGTCGAACACGGCGGCGACGACGTGACCGTCACGGTCGGCGACCTGGACGGCGGCTTCTACGTGGCCGACGACGGCCCCGGCATCCCCGAAGACGAACGCAGTCACGTGTTCGACGCCGGCTACTCGACTCGTGAGAGCGGGCGGGGGTTCGGGCTGAGCATCGTCAAACAGATCGTCGAGGCCCACGGATGGGAGATCAGCGTCACCGAATCCGCCGACGGCGGCGCGCGATTCGAGATCACGGGCGTCGACGCCGAGCGGTGACGCCGCGCAGGCGCTCGCACACGACTAGCTCTGCGGCCCGAGATACCCCCACGCCTGCAGCCGGTCGCCGTCACCGCCGATCCACCGCTCGCCGATGTCGTCCCGGTAGTACATGTTGGGCATCACGATGTCGTCGATCCGATCGTACGCCTGCTCACGGGCGGCGTGCATCGTGTCGCCCTTGCCGGTCACGACGATCGGCATCCCGTTGTCGCCGGCCACACGCCACTGGCCGTCGATCTTCTTCGCGTCTTCGAGGTGAATGCCTTCGCGGCTCTCCGTCTCGAACACCACCGCCGCGTTCCGCGAGTTCTCGTCGTACGTCTTCTCGTCGTCGAACGGGAACGGTGGCAGGACGATTCGAACGGCGATCTGGTAGCCGTTGTGAACGTCTAACACGGGGTCGTTGCCGTGAGCGAGATCGAAGAAGAACTTGCCAGTAGATGACTCGATGGACTCTTCCTGCAGCGCGATCGTCGGGTATCCGAACCGCGGGGTGAACTCCAGCGGATAGATCCCGGTCTCGTTTACGATGCAGTTCAGATCGATGCTTCCGACGTAGCCCTCGTTGGCGAGCCAGTCTTCGAGTTTGCCGAAGGTTTCTTCGAACAATTTGTTCCGGCCCGCCCAGAACATCGACGTTCCCATCTCGCCGGTCGAGGGGCCGATATTTCCGGGAAATAATTTCTTATGCTCAAAATTAAAATTGACTTGGTCAATGAACTCATTGCCGTCGAAAAACCCGCAGACGGCGACCTCGACGCCCTCGACCTTTCGCTGCAGCTGAAACCCCTTCATGCGGTGCCCCCACGCCTTCTCGTACGCCCGAAGCACGTCGACGATGTCGCTGCCGTCGTCCTCGTTGCCGACGTAGAGCAAGCGCTTGACGTTCTGCACCTCGCCGAGGGGCTTGATCACGTACGGAGCAGGGTTCTCCTGGACGTGTTGGATCCCTGCGCCGAAGTCGTGGAAGACGTGGTGTTCGACGGTATTCACACCGTGGTCTTCGAGAACGTCCATTGCGTAGCCACGGTCTTCTTCGAGCTGGTCGGTGTTCGGCGTCCCGCCGACGACGGCTTTCCCGTCCTCGCGGAGTTCCTCAGCGAGCGCGCCAGTCCCGATGTCGGAGCCGACCCAGATGTCGTCGAAAATGATGACATCGGCCCAGTCGACTTCCGCGCGCCAATCGTCGGTCTTGGGTACGAAGCCGTCGCCGATCTCCTGATCGCTCTCGGCTTCGATGTAGTACTTCACGTCGTAGCCCTCGCGGTGGATCTGCCACGCGAGGTCGGTGATCAGCGCCGCGTCGGCAGAGACGAAGAGAAAGCGTTCCGAGCCCATACGTCACGGACACGCGACAGTGGCATAACTCTCTCGCCGATCACTCAACCAGCGTCGCGACGAACAGCAGCGAGAAGCCGAGCGCGATGCAGAACCCGCCGACGCGGCCGATCCACGTGTGTTCGCGCACCTCGGTCTGGTTGGTGTCGATCCGGTAGTCCTGAAACTCCGCGTTGTACTCCACGTAGTTCGGCATCTGGAAGAATTCGACGAACACCAGTGCGCCGCCGAGTGCGCCGAGCGCCGAGCCGAGCAGTCGGAGCGCGTTCCCTACCGCGACCATGTCAGATGGGCGGCGGTCGACGACAAAAAGCCACCGAACATTTATCTCGGATTCCGCGGCCAGACCCCCCGTGCCCGTCGTCCACAACCTTGCCGTCGTCGCCGTCCTCGTCCTCTCCCTTTCGGCGATGCCGGCCGGCGTCGCCGCTGCCGACGCCCCGGCCGCCACGTCGAGCGCCGACGCCGCCATCCGCGCTGCCGTCCCGAACCCCGTCGCCGACGGCGACGCGGGCGAGTTCGTCGTAATACGGGCGTCTCCCGGGGGCAACTGGACGCTCGACGACGGCGAGGATGTCGTCGCCGTGCCGTCGAACCGATCCGCCTCGACCGTCGCCGTCAGCGACGATCCCGCCGCGGCGCGGAACATCACCGACGCGCCGGTCGTCGGCGTGACTCACCTCTCGCTCTCGAACAGTGGTGAGCGCCTCCGCCTCCGCCGCAACGGCACTGTCGTCGATACGCTCGACTACCGCGACGCTCCGGAGGGACAGCGACTCGTCCGGGCCGATACCGGAACCGAGTGGCGTCCGGTCGGGTTCTCCCCTCGTGACGTTCACACGCACGGCCGGGCGACCGTCACCGGGTTCGTCCTCCCCGATTCGCCGGCTACGCCGGTGGCGACGCTCCGCAGTGCGCGCGAGCGCATCCTCCTAGCTGGCTATACGTTCACCAGCGAACGCGTCGCCGACGCCCTCATCGCCGCCGAGCGACGCGGCGTTACGGTTCGCGTCCTCGTCGACGGCGACCCCGTCGGCGGCCGGTCGGCCCGGGGCGCGGCCACACTCGACCGGATCGCCAACGCCGGCGTCGAGGTAGCGGTCATCGGCGGCCCACGGGCCCGCTTTAATTTCCACCATCCGAAATACGCCGTCGTCGATGACCGGGCGCTCGTCATGACCGAGAACTGGAAGCCCGCGGGCGTCGGCGGAAGGAGCAGTCGGGGCTGGGGCGTCGTCGTCGACTCGTCGGCCGTCGCCGCCGACCTCGCGGGCCTGTTCCGGATCGACACCGGGTGGACGGACGCGATCCCCTGGACGCGGTTCCGACGGGGGAAGCGATTCGACCCCGTTCCGCCAGCGAACGGGACCTATCCCTCGAACACCGAGCCGATGACGGCGACCGCCACCGACATCCAGGTGTTCACTGCACCGGGGAACGCCGAATCGGCACTCGTCGGCGTCATCGACGGCGCCACGGAGCGCGTCGACGTGATCCAGCCCTCTATCGGGCGGCGCGACGGGCCGTTGCTCGACGCGACGATCCGTGCCGCCGAGCGCGGCGCCGAGGTTCGGATCCTCCTCTCGGGCGCCTGGTACGCTGTCGAGGAGAACGCCGCCCTCGTCGACTGGCTGAACCGCATCGCCGAGCGGCGAGGGTTGCCGCTGTCGGCGCGGGTCGCCGAACCACGGGGCCGCTTCGAGAAAATCCACGCCAAGGGAGTCGTCGCCGACGACGTAGTGGTCGTCGGTAGCCTCAACTGGAACGCGAACGCGGCCACCCAGAACCGGGAGGTGGCCGTCGCCGTCCGCAGCGAGCGGCTAGCGACCTACTTCCGGGAGGTGTTCGAGGCGGACTGGAAGCAGGGGATCGACCGGACGACGTGGATCGTCGCGGCCGGTGCCCTCGCGGCGCTGGTGCTCGCCCTCGTCGTCGCCCGCAAAACGATCCGCTTCGAGCGTTAGGTGTCGAGCGCCGTCGCGCTCGACAGCGCCTCGTCGAGTTCGGCGTCGGACATTTTCTCGACCAGGCTCTCGATGACCTCGCTTCGCATCCCCTTCACGAACTTGATGGACCCGACGACGAGGTGGCCGCCACCCGAGACGCCGCCGCCAATGACCTCCTCGTCGAGTTCGGCTACCATCTCGGGGATGTCGAGACGGACGCCGTCGGACCGGAGCACGGCGAAATCGGGGCCATAGCCGATGGTGATGACCGGATCGCCCGTTTCCTGAACCTTGCGGTCGTGCAGGTTGCCGGTCGTCTTCCCGGGCGCGGGATAGGTGAACCGGTGGGCGAAGTCGTCGAGGTCGACCCGGTAGAGGTGGGCGTCGTTGTCGAGGCGTTCATGTTCGACGTGTGGGTCGAGCGCGGCGAGCTGGCGGTCGATGTCCCGTTCCGCGCGGTCGGCGAGGAAGTCCACGAGTTCCTGATGGCGGCGCTCGTCGTCGCAGTCGACGTTGAGCGCGTCGCTGACGATGGTTTCACCCTCGCTGTAGCGGAGCCAGTGGGCGGCGTAATCCAGCGCCTCGCCGATGCGGAACAGATCCTCGCGGTCGTAGCCCGCGTCGTTCGCCAACTCGATGAACGCCTCCATCGTCTCGGCTTTCGATCGGTCCGAGAGCCCCGCCACGGCGGGAACGTGCTGGAGTTCGTCGGTCATGTCGGGGTCGATCATGCGCGCGAGTTCGACACACATCATCCCGGTGGTGATGCGGTAGTCCTCGCCGTGGAGATAGGGGTTGACGTGCCCGTCGAGCAGGGGGTTCACCGCGTCCGGGTCGGGGTGGTGGTGGTCCACCACGAGAATGGGAACGTCGTAGTGAGCCAGGTTCTCGTAGGCGGGGACGTCCTCCTCCGTGCTCCCGTTGTCGAGCATGAGCAGGAGGGGGAGTTGCTGTCCGTGGCGCTCGCGGCCTTCGAGCGCGAAGTTGAGGTCACGGGTGACGTCTTCCATCTCGTAGAAGGGCGCCTTGCTCGGGAGGCGCTTGATGAGGTGTCGGGGGGCGTCCTCGTCGTCGTGGACCGTTTCGATGAAGCGTTCGAGCGCCACCTGGACGGGGAGGGAGGCGCACATCCCGTCGCCGTCGGCGTGGTGGCGGACGCGGATCGGTCGGCCTTCGAGGACGGTCCGGCGGAGTTGCTGTGCGACCGCCTCGAGATCCGGGCGGAGTTTCTCGAAGGCGTCCCACTCGACCAGCGGCTCGACATCGTGGGGCTTCGCGCGCTCGGTCAGGCCCTCGTCGACGCGTTCTGCCACGGTTTCGGCCGCCTCGCCGGTCAGGCGAGCGAGCGACTCGACTTCGATCTGGGGGCTGCCCTCGTGTTCCTCGACGGTGCCCGTGATCTGGACCGCGTCGTCGAGTTCGACGTCGGGATGGGCGCGCACTCCGGCCTCCTCGAACGCGGTACAGGCAACGATGCCGGTGGCGTCACAGCAGCGGAACACGGTCGGCCCGCCCGTCTGTTTGATCTGGGTGACGATCCCTTCGATCGTCGCCGTTTCACCGATTGAGAGGTCGCGGATCGGCGTCACAGTCGGCTGGTGGTCGACAGCGACCGTCCGGTAGTCGTCGAGGTCGGCCTCGACGAACGCCAGGTCGCCGTTCTCCTTGATCTCGTCGAGGCGGACGAGCAGGCTATCGCCGAGTTCGTACTCGTCGGAGAGGTTCGATTCGTGGACGAGTCCGGAGACGTTGTCCGAGATGTCGACGAAGACGCCGTAGGGGACGACGCCGTTGACGACGGCGTGGTAGTAGTCGCCGAGTTCGACGTCGTCGGCTGTGCAGTCGGGGGCGAGATCGTACACCACGGGACGAGCCTCGTCGGCGGCGTCGGTGCCGGAATCCCCGGCAGTCCCTGTTGTCATACTACTGTGTGATCGGCGCCCGAAGTTAAGCCTTGCAGAATACGCCGACCGTCGTCGTGTGCGTGGCCACCGTTCGCCCGTTCCCGCCATCCGGAACCCTTAGAAGGCGACGCACCCGACCGCATAGCATGCGGCTCTTCCGGTCGACATCCCCCGTCTGGACCGCCAAACGGCTGTCCGATCCCGCTCCCGGTTCGCGCGGTTCGGGCGGCGCGTCGCTCGCCCACTGCGACCCAGGAGGCGACCGATAGCCACCCATGACGACCGTCGTTGCACAGGGGACCTTCGACATCCTCCACCCCGGTCACGTCCACTACCTCTCCGACGCCGCGGCGATGGGTGACGACCTCCACGTCATCGTCGCCCGGAGTCAGAACGTCACGCACAAACCCGAACCCATCCTGCCCGACGAGCAGCGCCGGGAGATGGTCGCCGCCCTCGGCGTCGTCGACGAGGCCCACCTGGGCCACCCCGAGGACATCTTCGTTCCCATCGAGCGCATCGATCCCGACGTCATCGTTCTCGGCTACGATCAACATCACGACGAGGAGCGACTGCAGGCGGCGCTCCGGTCGCGTGGCGTGGACTGCGAACTCAGGCGCGCCTCGGCGCGGGAATCCAGCGATGACGACGAACTCTGCTCGACGGGACGGATCGTCGATCGGATCGTCGACCGTCGGTGCTGAGAAAAACGGCTCGGCCGCGTGACAGCGACGTTCAGGCCTGGATCGGCGCCTGTGTGGCCGTCACGTCGTGTGCGCGGATCTCCTCGTCGCTAACGTCGGGCTCGAGATCGCTCGATCCACTCCGTTGTTCGTCGAGATACGACTGGTACTCCTCCTGGGAGACGACCTGGATCTCGAAGTACATCTGCGAGTGGGCGACGCCACAGAACTCCGCACAGTAGCCCTGATAGGTGCCCTCTTCGAGCGCAACGGTCTTGATCACGTTCGCCTGCCCGGGCATCGCGTCCTGTTTCAGTCCGAGTTTGGGGACGTGGAACGCGTGTAACACGTCCCTGGACGTGATGTTGAAGTAGACGTCCTGTCCTTTCGGGATCACCACCGTCGGCGCGGTGCCCGACGCCTGCACCCCTTCCTCGGGGTAACTGGCTTGCCAGCCCCACTGGAAGGCGGTCATCTTGACGACCACGTCGTCGTCCTCGGGCGCGATGGTCTGTTCGTCGCTCTCGAAGGTGACGTCTTCGTTCGCGAGGACGCCATAGGAAGCCACGCCGACGAACAGCAGGATGATCGCCGTGGCGACGGTCCACGTGATCTCCAGTTTGCGGTTCTCCCGGGTCGGCTTGGCTTCGTCGGCGTCCTTGAATCGGAGCACCGTGTAGATGAGGATGCCTTCGACGAGGAGGGTGATCGGAACGGCGATCAGTAGCAATGTGTCGTTCAGCCCATAGATGAGCTCTGCAGTGGTTGACGGCTGGGCCGCTACTGGATCGGCGGCGAGGGAGAGAGCCACCACCGAGAGCAGCGACGCCAGCAGGAGGCGCGACCGTTTCATGCTCTATGGGGCGTTGGAATCATCCCCATAAATAGCTACTGATAGGGCGCACCACGGGGCCCCGTCGTTTCCCTCAGCGCGGGCGAAAAAGCGGCGGGCCTAAGTAGGGGGATTGCCAAACGCCGCCAGTGATCGAACCGTGGGTCGAGACGTAGCCGACCGATTCCCGGGCCTCCTCGCCGCGAGTGCGATGGGCGTCTATCTGCTCGTGCTCGTCGGGACCACCATCGCCGTCACCGACGCCACCCGGACGTGTGCCGCGTGGCCCGCCTGTGGCTCCGGATCGTCCCTCCCGACGACGGCCGCCGGCGCACTGGTCGTCGGCCACCGCGTCGCCGCCGTCGGCGTTGGCCTCCTCGTCCTCGCAGCCGGTATCGCCGCCTGGCGAACCGACTGCTCCCGTCGCGTCCGCGCCGCCCTCGGCGTCTCCCTCCTCTGCTATCCCGTCCAGGCCGCCCTCGGTGCGCTCGTCGCGACGACCGGGGCGACCGAAGCCCTGTCCGCTCTCCATCTCCTCGTCGGGATGGTCATCTTCGGCGGCCTCGTCGCCGCGCTCGCGTGGACGCTTGAACTCGCGACGGGCGACACCGACGAGGGGCCTGTCGCCGACCTCTCGCCGCCCGAGGCGTCCGTGGGAAGGACGGAGCGGCCCACGCTCCCCGAGGCGCCGCTCGCCCGCGCCCGCACCGTCGCCGCGGCGTATTTCCGACTCACGAAGCCACGCCTGATGTGGCTGCTCTGTCTCGTCGCCTCCGCTGGTATGGCGCTGGCCGCCGGCCCGGCGCTCGCACCCCGGACAGTCGTGTTGACGCTGCTCGGTGGCGTGCTCTCCATCGGCGCGAGCGGCACCTTCAATCACGTCTTCGAGCGTGACATCGACCGTCGGATGTCCCGCACCAGCGACCGCCCGCTCGCGACCGACATTGTGTCGGTGCGCAACGCGCTGGCGTTCGGCGCCCTGTTGACTCTGGGGTCGCTCGCCGCTTTCGCCGCCGTCAACCCGCTGGTGGCCGTCCTCGGCCTCGTCGCTATCGTCTTCTACAGCGTCATCTACACGCTCGTTCTGAAGCCGAACACGGTGCAGAACACCGTCATCGGCGGGGCCGCGGGCGCGCTCCCGGCACTGATCGGCTGGGCCGCGGTCACGGGCACCATCGGTCTCGGTGGCCTCCTGCTCGCAACCGTCATCTTCCTCTGGACGCCCGCGCACTTCTACAACCTCGCGCTGGCGTACAAGGACGACTACGCCCGCGGCGGCTTCCCGATGATGCCCGTCGTCCGCGGCGAGACGGAGACCCGGAAACACATCCTCTGGTGGCTGGGCGCGACGTTCGTCGGCGCCGGCGCTCTGGCGGCCTGGGAGTCGCTCGGGTGGCTCTACGTGTTCGTCAGCGTCGCCCTCGGCGCCGTCTTCCTGTGGGCGGTCGTCCGCCTCCATTTCGACCGCACCGAATCCGCGGCCTTCCGCGCGTTCCACGCCTCGAACGCCTATCTCGGCGCGCTGTTGTTGGCGGTCGTCGTCGACACGCTCGCGGTCTGAGTGATCACGTCGTGACCGTCCCGGGACCGCGACGGAGAGAGAAACCTTGACCCACCCCCCGTCACAAGGCGGTGTATGCTCAGAGTTGGCGCACACGTCTCGATTGCGGACGGCTACCCGGACGCGGTGGAACACGAAGGCGAACTCGGCGGCAACTGCGGGCAGATATTCGTCGGCTCGCCGCGGGGGTGGGCGGTCAGCGACGTCGATGACGCAGAAGCCGAGGCGTTTCGCGAGGCTGCGGCCGACCGCGACGTTCGCCCCTGGATCGTCCACGGCACCTACCTCATCAACCTCGCGACGCCGAAAGACGACCTGGCGGCCAAATCCCTCGACTGCCTCCAGGCCGAACTCGACGCGGCAGCGGCGCTCGACATCCCCTACTACGTCTTCCACCCCGGCGCCCACACCGGCGCCGGCGAGGAGACGGGGATCGAGAACGTCGGGAATCGGCTCTCGGATCTCGAGGTTCCGGACGGAGTGACGGTCCTGTTGGAGAACACCGCGGGCAAGGGCACCACCGTCGGCCGCCGTCTCGCCCATCTCGACGAGATGGTCGCCGTTTCGGACCACTCGTACGACGACATCGGCGTCTGTCTCGACACCTGTCACCTCTTCGCGGCGGGCTACGACTTCACCGACGATGCATCGATGGCCGACCTGATCGACGAGATTCGGGACACCGTCGGTATCGAGCACATCCACTATCTCCACCTCAACGACTCGAAACACCCGCTCGGCTCCGAGAAGGACGAACACGAACACATCGGCGAGGGCGAGATCGGCGACGAGGGGTTCCGTCGCTTCGTCACCCACGACGCTCTGTGCGAGAAACCGATGGTGCTGGAGACGCCGGTCGACGAGAAGGGGTACGCCTGGAACATCGACCGCGTGCGCGACTTGCGGACCGAGGAGTGACCGATCACCCTCGGCAGTGAAGTTCGTCCCCGGCATATGCGGGGGATGGCCGAACGCCAAGACACCGTCACCATCCCTGCCGAGGGTGCCGAACTCCCCGGCCTCCTCGACGTGCCCGACGACGCGTCGGGCGTGGTCGTCTTCGCCCACGGAAGCGGCGGACCGCGACCACGAGAACCGGTTCGACATCCCGCTACTCACGGATCGGTTGGTCGCCGCGACGGAGTGGATCCGGGGCCGGGAGTCGACGGAAGACGTCGACGTGGGCTATTTCGGCGCGAGTACGGGCGCCGCGGCGACGCTTCGGGCGGCCGCGCGCTACGGCGACGATATCGACGCCGTCGTGTCTCGCGGACATGGCCTCCGAGGTCCTCAGTGACGTGCGCGCGTCGACGCTGTTCATCGTCGGCGGCGACGACACCGACGTTCTCGAACTCAACCGCGAGGCCTACGAGCAACTCGACTGCGAGAAGGATCTCCACGTCGTCCCGGGGGCAGGTCACCTCTTCGAGGACGAGGGCGAACTCGAAGAAGTCGCCGAGGAAGCGGCCGACTGGTTCGCGCGCACGCTTCAGTGAGTCTAGGGTATCAGTCGCCCGTCTCGTCCGGGAGCGGCACGACGAGCGTGGGCACGTCGGAGAGGCGGACGACTCGTTCCGCGACGCTGCCGAGGAGATAGCGGTCGACCCCCGTCCGGCCGTGGGTGCCCATGACGACGAGGCCGATGTCGTGCTCGTCGGCGTAGTCGAGGATGGCCTGGTGGGGGGTGCCGCGGGCGACGACGCCCTCGACCGTCTCGACGCCCGCCGATTCGGCCCGCTCGATGAGGTCGTCGATGGCCTCCTGTCCCGCCGCTTCGAGGGCGTCGAGCACCGTCGCGGCCGTCGCCTCGCCGCCCGCCACGTTTTCGACCACGTAGATGGCGTGGAGCGTGGCCCCTTGGTCCGTGGCCATACGGATCGCGTGGTCGATGGCCTCGCTCGTCCCCTCGCTGCCGTCAGTCGGTACCAGGATTCGATCGTACATACCGGTGTGTTTGACGTGGACGACGTTTAGCTCCTCCCCAAATCGAGCATGACGGCCGCAGCCGAGAAGACTTTTGCGTGTGGGCGGTCGAATCGACCCATGACTCAGGAGGACCTCCCGCGGCTCCGGACTGTCGCCGACTACCAGTTCGGTGCTGGCGCGGGGGCCGCGCTCTTTCCGCCAGCCGACGATCTCACCGTGACGCGGTCGACGGGCGGTCGTCCGCGCCAGGTCCGCGCCGCCGCCGGGCGCGTCGTCTCCTACGGCACGGACGGCCGGTTCACGCTCGGCCTCGAAGGCGGCCGTCGACTGGTCGCGGCACTGGATGGGGTGCGTGCCCGCGTCGTCGTCGGGTCGGAGAGCGACCCGTTCGTCCGCGACGGCAAGAACGTCTTCGCGAAGTTCGTCCGCGATGTCGATGACGACGTGCGCCCGGACGACGAGGTGGCCGTCGTCCACCACGAGGGTGCGATCCTCGGCGTGGGCCGTGCGGAACTCGCCGCCGACGCCATGCACGACTTCGAGACGGGGATGGCGGTGAAGGTGCGCGAGGGCGCCGACTAGAGATACGCGGCGATGCCGAGCGCCTGCGTGAGCGGGATGTTCGCAAGTGCTGCCCCGAACAGGTAGCCGCCGATGGCGCCGCCGTTCAACAGAGGGAGGCCGGCGTGTGCGCGTCCCTTCATCACGGCCCAGAGCAGGGCGCCGAGCCCGAGGAACGTGCCGATCATCGCGAACAGGGCGGGGGCGTTGAGCGCGGGGAGGACGGCGATCCCGAGCGACGGCGCGGGCGAGAAGAAGGCGCCGCTCGCGACCATCACGGTGGGCATCACGGCGTCGCCGAGGCCGATGAAGAAGGCGTCGCGCTCCGTGTCGTCGGACTCGTCCCCGGCGTCGGCGTCCTCCGCATCCTCGTGCACGTCGCTCGCGCCCGAGAAGTCGTCCTCGAGCAGGGAGTACGACAGGGAGAGCGGGATCACGAGGATGACGGGGACGTGGAGATCCATCACGCCCTCCGCGAGACTGAGCATGTGCTCGGTGCCGTAGACGCTGATGGCGTCGTAGACCGCGAGCACCGACAGGAGCACGATCGCGGGCAACAGCCCGAAACTGATGCCGAACAGCGCGCCGGCGCCGATGCCCATCACGACGCCCGCGGCGTCGATGACGTACCACTCGGGGTACACCAGGAGCGCGACGGCGACGCCGACGGAAAGACCGACCGCGACGAGGTTGACGGTGCCGACGACGAGCGACGGGGCGACGACACTGAAGACGTACCACGAGACGAGCGCGCTGGAGAGGACGACCACCGCGCGCACTGCGCGCTCGAAGGCGTATTTGAACGCGGCGAGCATCAACACCGTCGCGACGAGGATGGCGGCGAAGTAGACGAGGCTGTTGGTGGGATCGGAGGGGTCCTCGACGGCCTGATACCCCGCTGCGTCGAACGGGCCGACCATCGCCACCGCGCCGACCTGAACGAGCAGGAACAGCGTGGCGGCGACGGCGATTCCCCGCATCTCGCGCGCGTTCATACCGGCCTCCGATCGCCGCGACTGTCCGGCCCCTCCGGTCGCCATGACTGTCGTTGGGTTGGCGCTCGGTGCCGACTCATCGTGCGTAGAGTTTCGTCCCCAGGAGGTCCGGGAGGCGGACGTGGTCGTCCGGCGAGACGGCGAGATAGGGGCGCTCGACGGGGCCGAACACGTCGACGACGCGCCCGACGGAGGAGAGCGACTCGTCGACGGCCATCGTGCCGATTTCGGGGGTGCCGTCGTCCGTGCGGACGATCGCCAGGCCCTGCGCAGTCTTGGTGACGGTTCCGAGGCGACGCATTAGTCCCGGAGGATGTCCACGTAGGCCGCGACGGCCTGGATGAGGTCGCTCTTCGAGGCGTCGTCTGCCCCCTTGACGAGCACGCGACCGCGGGGCTCGTACTCCCGCGGATAGGTGACGTCGCGTTCGATCACCGCGTCGTAGCCGACCTGCTGGACGGCCTCCGCGATCTCGTCGACCGTCGGATCCGGAACGGCTTCGTCTTCGGAGACGCGCCGGCCCTCGGCGCGACTCTTCGTCGCGTCCAGGTAGGCCGGCCAGATGACGTTCTCTACCATACGCCTACCCGGCGCGCCGGCCGTAATACGGTTTTGGATGGCGGCGCGCCGTCGGCGTGGTCACCGTCGCCGACGGTCGAGGGCGACCACGACGAACGACAGCAGGCCGACGACGGCGACGCCGACGCCCAGGCCGGGGGCGTCACCCGCCGTCGCGGTCGGCGTGTCGCCGGTGGTCGTGGCCACCGGTGGCTCGGCGGACGACCGCGGGACGTAACTCGATTCGCCGACGGCGTCCGGATGGACCGCCATCGCGACGGTGCGCAGCGCGCGGACGATGCTCCGTGGCGCCGGCTGATTGAGGTAGTTTACGCCGACTTCGACGGTCTGGTTCTCCTGGACTGCCGTCGTCTCTCGATAGGCCGCGGTGTCGGGGATCCCGTCCCGATCGTTGTACACGATCCAGTCGGGGTCGCGCTCGCGGACCACCTCGGGGCTGACCCGCGCGTACCCGGAGACGGCGTCGCCGACGACGTTTCGCGTCCCGGCGGTGGTCATCACGTCGCTGATGAACGTCTCGGTGCCGACGGTCCAGCCGTCGGAGAAGACGTACAGCGCGGTCGGACGGGGTTCGCCGGCGACGGCCTCGCGGACGGCCTCGACGTTCGCGTGCATCCAGGCGTTCGTCTCGGCGGCCCCGGCACAGGATCCGGTGAGGCGGCCGAGGAGCGTGGTTTGCTCGGCGACGCCGCCGATGGTCGCGGGGCTTTCGAGGGCGAAGACGGTCAGTCCCTGGTCGCGGAGCGTCGAGACGGTGTCGGGCGATATCGTCCCCGGTGCGATCACGAGGTCGGTGTCGAGCGCGATCAGGCGTTCGGTCCGAATTCCGCCCGACGCGGTGTTGACGACGGTTCGATCCTCGGCGCCGTCGAGATAGCGCGCGAACTCGGAGACGCCGACGACGCGGTTCTGCGCGCCGATTTCCCACAGCGTCTGGGCCGCGCTCGGGTTCAGGGTGGCGATGCGCTCGGGCGGTGTGGAGAGCGTGACTGCCGTGCCCGTGGCGTCGGTGCGGGTCACGGGAAACGAGCAGTCGGCAGATCGCGTCGCGTCGGTCGTCGCCGGCGTCGTTCCGGTCGCTGCCGGCGTGCTTCCCGCGACCGGGGCCACGCTGCCGACGAGGACGAGCACGAGCGCAAGGAGTACTGAGACAAGTCGCATTACCGGATTTTCGGACGGTATGCAACAAGTATTTACCTACTGCAAGCAGGCCTTCGAACCTATGCATGTGGGCGCCCGGACGGGCGCGTGGGTCAGTGGCCTGGCCGTCGCGCTCGTCGCCGTGACGCTGGCCAGCGCCACTGTCGGCCCAGTCGCTATCGGCGTCCGCAGCGTCGCGGAAATCGCCCTCTCGGCGCTGCTCGGCGGCGCTGCCGTCGCGCCGGAGAGCCACCGGACGATCGTCCTCTCGGTTCGCCTGCCCCGCATCGCGCTCGGCGCCGTCGTCGGCTTCGCGCTCGCCTCGGCGGGGACCGTGATGCAGGGATTCTTTCGGAATCCGATGGCGGATCCGTCGATTGTCGGCGTTTCGGCGGGCGCGGCGACCGGCGCAGTCGCGGCCATCGTCGCGCCCGTGCCGATCCCGCTGGCGCTCCCCGTCGCCGCCTTTCTCGGGGCACTGATCGCCGCGTTCGGCGTCTATCTGCTCGCGAGCGAGGGCGGGCGGACGCCCGTCGAGACGCTTCTCTTAGCTGGCGTCGCGGTCCAGACGTTTCTCGGCGCCGCCGTCTCCTTCCTTCTGGTGCATGCCGGGCGCGACATCCGGGAAGCGATCTACTGGCTGATGGGACATCTTCACCACAGCACGTGGTTCGAAGCGGGCGCCGCCGCCGCCATCGTCATCCCCGGCTTCCTCGCGATGCTCGTGTACGCACCCGATCTGAACGTGTTGCTGCTCGGGGAGGAGGACGCCCACTCGCTGGGGATCGAGGTCGAACGCACCAAATGCATCCTGCTGGCGGTCGCGAGCCTCCTGACCGCGGCTGCCGTCGCCGTCGCGGGCGTCATCGGCTTCGTCGGCCTGGTCGTCCCGCACATCATGCGCTTGCTCGTGGGGCCGGACCACCGCATCCTGCTCCCCACCAGCGCGCTCGCGGGCGCCTCCTTTCTCGTCGCCACCGACACCGTGGCCCGGGCCGGCGCCGCGGAACTCCCGGTCGGCATCGTCACCGCCGCGGTCGGCGCTCCGTTTTTCCTCTATCTCCTCCGCAACCGGGAGGTGCAGACGCCGTGACTGATCCCGCGATCGACATCGATGCTGTCTCCGTAGCGTTCGGCGGCGTCGATGTCCTCGAATCCGTGTCGACGACCGTCGACGAGGGGCGACTCGTCGGCCTCGTCGGGCCCAACGGCGCGGGCAAGACGACGCTGCTCCGCGTCGTCAACGGCGTGCTCACCCCCGATTCGGGAACCGTTCAGGTGTCCGGGCGGCGACTCGACCGTCTCGATTCGCGGGCGACGAGTCGGCTCGTGGCGACCGTCCCCCAGTCGACCGCGTCGACGTTCGCGTTCGACGTTCGGCGGATCGTCGCAATGGGCCGAACCCCACACGTCGACCGGTTCGAGGGTCGAACGGCGGCCGACCGCCGCGCCGTCGACGACGCGATGGAGCGAGCGTCGGTCGCCCACCTCGCCGACCGCCCCGTGACCGAGGTGAGCGGCGGCGAGCGCCAGCGCGTGTTCCTCGCTCGCGCCCTCGCCCAGGACACGCCCGTCCTCCTGCTCGACGAACCGACGTCGGATCTCGACGTGAACCACCAGGTGCGAACGCTCGAACTCGTGCGGGAGCTAGTCGACGAGGGTCGCACCGTCGTCGCCGCCATCCACGACCTAGATCTCGCGGCGCGCTACTGCGACGAACTCCGCCTCCTCTACGACGGGCGCGTGCAAGCGGCCGGGGCACCCGACGCGGTCCTCACCGACACGGCGGTCGAAGCGGCCTTCGATACGAACGCGACGGTCGCTCGCCACCCCGTCACCGGATCGGCGTCCGTGACCGCGTTCACCGGCGATGGCGACGCCTCGGGGCGCGTCCACGTCGTCGGTGGCGGCGGCAGCGCCACGCCCCTGCTCCACCGCCTCGCCGCCGCCGGGTTCGACCTCTCGGTCGGCGCCGTCGGCACTGCTGATCCCGACGCCGAGACGGCCCGCGCGCTCGACGGTGACCTGGTGACCGTCCCGCCCTACGCGCCGGTCGATGCCGAGACAGCAGACGCCGTCGCCGAGCGGATCCGCCGCGCCGACGCCGTCGTCGTCGCTGACGTGCCGCTGGCGACCGGGAACCTCCCGACTCTCACCGCCGTCGCCGACGCGGCGACGCCGACCGTCGTCGTCGACGGCCGTCCGCTCGCGGAGCGAAACACGGCCGGTGCGGCTGGCGAGCGCGTCCACGCCGCCCTCCGGACGCGCGGGACGGTCGTCGGTTCCGCCGATGTCGTCGACGCGGTCCGCCGCGCCGTGGCCCGGGCGGAGGACGCTCCCGACGATGCCGACCCACGACCCCCGACGGTCGACGACCCTCGGCCGTAGTCGCCCGGCGTCGAAGCGTCACGCTTACTCCCGCGGGTGGCGTCGCGTCCGTATGGAACGGCCGTGCGTTCGCGTCCCGCGGGAGGCCGGCGAGGAGACCCGCCAGGCTCTCGCCGCCGCCGCCCTCATCGACGAGGAGCACGAAATCGTCGTCGACGAGGGCACGCTCTATCTCCCCGTGACCGATCCCGACGCGGTCGCCGCCGAGTACGAGGTCGTCTATCGCGACGTTCCGGCTCACGACGGCCAGCGCACGCCCGCCGACATCCTCGGCTTCGATCCCTCCTACGAACGCCTCGGTGACGTGGCCATCGTCGACGAGGACGACCCCGACCGCGCGGCCACCATCGCCGACGCCATCATCGACTCCGACCTGCCCGTGCGCGCGGTGCTCAACCGCGCCTCGAAGGTGAAAGGCGAGCTCCGGATCCGCGACTGGACCGTCCTCGCGACGACCGGTGACGACCGGGACCGCCCCATCACCGAAACCGTCCACCGCGAGTACGGCTACGAGTATCTGCTCGACCTCTCGCGGGTGTACTTCTCACCCCGACTCGCAACCGAACGCCACCGCGTCACCGAACAGGTCGCGGCGGGCGAGCACGCGGTCGATATGTTCGCCGGCGTCGGCCCCTTCGTCATTCCGATGGCCGACCGCGAGGCGACCGTCGTCGGTGTCGACCTCAACCCCGCCGCCATCGACTACCTCCGCGCCAACGCCCGCCGCAACGGCGTCGCCGACCGCGTGACGGCGATCCAGGGCGACGTGCGCGAGGTCGCAGCCGACTACGCCGATTCGGCCGATCGGATCGTGATGAACCTCCCCCACAGCGCCGACGCGTTCCTCGACAGCGCCGTCACCCTCGCCGGCGACGACTGCGTGCTCCACTACTACGACATCCAGCACGAGGACGACCCCTTCGGCCCCGGCGAGCAGGCGATTCGGGCGGCGGCGACCGACTACGATGTCGAAATCGAGGCGCGACACGTCGTTCGATCCTATGCGCCCCACGAACTCAACGTCTGTCTGGACGTGCGTCTGTCCCGGTGACGGCGGGGCGTTTCGGAACCCTTATTTGAATCATTGCAGTACGGATGAGTGCGCGCCGGTGTAGCTCAGCTGGCAGAGCGATTCCTTCGTAAGGAATAGGCCGAGGGTTCAAATCCCTCCACCGGCTCTTCTGCTCGAACGACGTGAGCAGCGAAGGCCACGGGGGGATTTGAGCCAGGGAGTGAAGCGAAGCGGAACGACCGTGGTTCACAATCCCCTCCACCGGCTTAACTTCGGCTTCGCCTCGTTAATGACCGTAAACGCTCGTTAGCGGTGCTCTGACTCGAATATTTCTCTCAAGGTAGCCTCTGCTGGAGACATTTGAGTAGGTCTCACCACCCTGCTTTGCCGGGAACATTTGATTCCGTGGCGGACACGGTGCTCCGCAGTCGTGCGGTTTCAGAAAAGGAACCGGAAATCGGGGATGGCGTCGGGCAACTCGAACCCATCCAGTTGCCGTTACTCTTCCCGTGTTATTACCTCAGAAAATCCCCTATGGGGGCGGTTCGTCATTGTTCGGAACCCACTGTATCTGTCTCTGTTGAAGTTCTCTTTTTCAGACACGATTCGGATTGAAACACCCGCTCAGTAGGAGTGCCCCACCGACCTTTTGCTGCGCTCGGAGCCTTCGGCTCCTCGCTGGCAAAAGCTCGATCAAAAGCCTGCGTCGGCCCCTTCGGGGCCTCCTTGGCCCGCTCGCTCACTCCGTTCGCTCGCGGTCGATAGTTCCCCTATACTGAGCGATGAGTGGCTCAATCACCTACTGAGGCCTTCGACAGAACCGAGTTACTACCACACCCGCCGGTCCTCGATACGATTGAAGAGCTGGTGTGACCGACGAGAAATTCAGCTGCCACAATCCCGTTCTACTCACGATATGCTCACACCGATGAGTCGGGCAACCGCGGTTTCGGTTTCGTTGATCGTCTCCGCCGGAATTTCGCCGTCGTCACATCCCGAGGGGACCTCGCTCACCGTATCGACAGTGCTCACTCCTGTCACAACAGTGAGAACCCAGCAACCCCCACCCCGCTACTCGCCCCCGAACGCTTCGGTCCGCAGATACTCGAAACAGCACTCCAGATCGCCCAGTCGCACGTTTTCGGTCCGATCGATCGAGACCAGATACCCCGTCTTCGGCCGTTTCGGATGGGCTTGCACCAGCACTTGGGCGTCCTCGAAAATGTGAACCGAGCCGGTGAGCGCCCCGCATTTGAACTCCTCTTCGAGCGGTTTCGAGAGGAGTCGGTCGATGATGATCCGGTCGACGAGCGTCCGATCCTCTGCCCGCGTGTACTGCGCGCGGACGTCGTCGCGCATCCGCGTTTCGAACTTAGCGTTCCGAAACTGCGTCACTGCCCGGAGGGGGTCTCCGACCTGTCCGAAGAGTTCGTCCCAGACGGTCCCAACTGGGGTCATGCCCCGGTTTCGAGAACTGCGCGGTTAAACGCCTCGAAATGTTCTGCGCGTAACACGTATTCCGAGCGTTCGTGCGGGCGCACCGCGCTCGGTGCCTGTCACTGACGCCCGGGCGTTCGCAACCCTATCCCAATTTTCCAGTCACGGAGATTCACTCCTCGTCGAATTCGGAGGTGTCCGCAGGGGAGAACTCGGTCCCACCACAGTGCTCACATTCGGGCTCGATCTCGAATATCGGGATCGTTTGCCGATTTCCACACGATTGACACACGACATCCGGCATCACGCTCGCTCAGCACTGTAATACTATGAAGTTTTTCGAAAGCGTTCAATAACTTATAACAGAGTGTCAGATAGCGACGTCCGAGCGATAGTGTCGTTTTTGTGTTGAGAAGCCACCGACGTTCAGTGAGGGCGTGGTTCACTGATGGCGTCGATATCTACCCCTCTGTGAGCGGAAGCGAGTCTTGCACCGCGACGCGAACGGTGCGGCCGAGGGTCCCGGAACGGGAGGCCTGGATCGTAAACGAACAGTGCAGGCGGTCAGGGAGTGAGTCTACCCCGGCAGCGAACACGACGGGAACGATGATCGGGCCCTGGGTGGCGATGTTTCGGAGTTCGACCGTAGTCCGGCGGACGGATCCTCGAATATCGTCTCGTCGGGGGTAAACCCTCCCACTGACCGGGTGGTTCGACGCGCACGCGATGGTTGATCCGGCCGTCATACGACGCGGGTGGCCACAGACGGAACCGGAACCAGTCGGGCCGGTGGTCGCTGGGTGGATACCGCCAAGGAGGCGTGGATCCCCATCGCGCTCGACCGTTGTCTCCGCGTCGAGATGTTCGGGACGGTTCCGGGGGGCGGCCGCAACAGCCCGTGAGGACGGCCGCCGCTCCGATCAGGCATCGAAGCCGACGGACTCGCATCACTCACCCCCTCGCGCCACCGAAACCGTATTGGCGGGGCCACGTCTCGGCTACAGTGATGCGGGTCGCGTTCGTGAGCAACGTCGTCTATCCGTTCGTCACCGGCGGTGCCGAGAAGCGCATCCACGAGATCGGTCGTCGTCTCGCGGCCGACGGCCACGACGTTACGGTCTACGGACGCCATTTCTGGGACGGCCCGAAAGAGATGCGTCACGAGGGGATGACGCTCCGAGCGGTCGCCCCCGAGACGGAACTCTACGCTGGAGAGCGTCGGTCCATCACGGAGGCGCTCGATTTCGCGGTTCGCGCGCTGCCGACGCTCCGTCGATATCTCCGGCGCGACGACCACGATGTCGTCGTCGCCAGCGTCTTCCCGTACTTTCCGGTCTTCGCTGCGAAACTCGCCAGCCACCGTACCGACACTCCGTTGGTCACCACCTGGCACGAGGTCTGGGGCGACTACTGGGGGGAGTATCTCGGTGCGCTCGCTCCCTTCGGCAAATGCACCGAACGACTCACCGCCCGCACGCCCCAGCATCCCATCGCCATCTCCGGTGTCACCGCCGACCGCCTCGCAACTATCGGTCCCGACCGCGCCGATATCGAAATCGTCCCGAACGGGATCGACACCGAGCAGATCCGGACCGCCCCGCGTCCTGAACGGGGGTACGATGTCCTGTTCGCCGGCCGACTCGTCGAACACAAGAACGTCGACCTCCTGCTGGAGGCCTTCGACGCGGTCGCCACGGACCACGATGCCACTCTCGGCATCATCGGCGACGGCCCGGAGAAAGCCCGCCTCGAAATCCAGCGCGACGCCCTGACCCACGCCGACCGCGTCGACTTCCTGGGATTTCTCGACGACTACGAGGCCGTCCTCGGGCATATGCGCGCGACCGATGTTTTCGTCTCGCCATCGACACGCGAGGGATTCGGCCTCACGTTCGCGGAGGCCATGGCCGCCGACTGTACCGTCATCGCGGCCTCCCATCCCGACTCCGCCGCGAACGAGGTCATCGGCGACGCCGGCTTTCTGGTCACCCCTACCGCGGACCGTCTCGGCGACGCGCTCGAACGCGTTCTCGACGGTGCGCGACCCGTTGAAAGCCCCTGTGAGCGCGCCGAGAGATACGACTGGGACGCCGTCGCCGACCAGGCCGAAGACGCCTACCGGTGCGCTATCGACGGCTCGTGGTGAATCCTTCTCGTCGGAGCGGACCATTCTCACACCCAGACGTGCCGAGACAGCGTGATGGACATGACCCGGAAACACCGAGTACATCCGTCCGAGTCCCCAACTCCGATCCGAGATGCCTTCCGAGATGGATGCCTACACGATCGAGGAATTTGGCGGTCCGGACGTGTTCGAGCGGACCACGACGGCGGTCCCCGATCCCGCCCCGAACGAAATTCGGGTCGAGGTCGTTGCCTCCAGCGTCAACCCGGTCGATTACAAAGTTCGCCAGGGGCACATCCCCGACTTCGCGCCCGATTTCCCGGCGACGCTCCACTGCGATGTCGCCGGCGTCGTCGACGCGACCGGCGAGGATGTCGAGGCGTTCGAGGCGGGCGACGAGGTGTACGGAATGCCCGGCGGCGTGGGCCGACAGGGGTCGCTCGCGGACTACGTCGTCGGCCACGCGGGCACGTTCGCTCACGCCCCCGACTCGCTTTCGCTCGAGGAGAGCGCCGCGCTCCCCGTCGTCGCGCTGACCGCGTGGGAGATGCTCGCCGACAAGACCACCGTCGACATCGGCGACGACGTGCTGGTCTACGGCGCCACGGGCGGCGTCGGCCATATCGGCGTCCAACTGGCCGACTGGTTCGGGGCGACCGTAACGGCGACTGGTTCGAGCGAGGCAAAGCGTGCGCTCGCCGCGGACCTCGGCGCCGATCACACGGTCGACTACACGCAGACCGCTGTCGAATCGTACGTCGCCGACCACACGGACGGGCACGGCTTCGATGTCGTCTTCGACCCCATCGGCGACGACCACCTCAACACGTCGTTCGAGGCGGTCCGGCCCTACGGTGCAGTCGTCACGACCGAGTCGAGCGACGCCGGGGACGTGGACCTCGCACCGATGCACGCTGCCTCGTTAGAACTCGGCGTCGTCCTCGTCATTCACCCGGTGCTGGCCGGTGCCGGCCAGGAACGGATCGGCGCGGAACTTGAGACGATCGCGACGCTCGTCGACAAGGGCGTGATCGTCCCGCGTATCGACGCACGGTACGCGTTCGACGAGGTGGCGGACGCCCACCGGCACGCCGAGCGCGGCGACTTCGTCGGGAAACTGCTGCTCGTCAACGAGTAGGCTCCGGGCCGTCGATCACTCACGATACAGCCACAGCCAGTGGAGCGCGACCGTTCCGCCCGCGAGTACGACCAGCCAGAACTGGTCGTGGTGCCAGGGGGTCGCATAGATCCGCGCCAATCGCACTAGCGGCGAGATGTCGTCCGCCGGATACACCGGCGCCGGAAGCAGCGGGTACAGCAAGTACGACGCGGCGTGCCAGCGACCGTCGAGAAGCGCGACGTAAGAGTCGGCGAGCAGGTGTGACGCGTAGCCGACCGCGAACGCGACGGGACTGTACGCGACGAGCCGATGAAGGAACGATGTCGATGCGGGATCCGTGGCGACGCGCCGTCGCACCAGTACGAGCAGGAGCAGCCACAGACACAGCACGAACACCGAATGCCCGAGCGACCGCCCGCTGGGGAGTACCCGGAGGAACACCAGCGGCTTATCGACGAGGTCCGGTAGCTGACTGGCGACCAGCAGGGGGACGAGGGAGAGCCGGGACGGGTGTCGTCTGGTCGCCGCGGCGACGCTGACATACGAGAGATACGCGACGGCGGCGTGACCCAGCGGGAGCATCTGGGGTTATCGACCGTGGAAGACTGCTGTGTCGCTCGCTGTACCGTGAACCGGGCCGAGTCGCTGGGCGTCCGGACTGGAGACGTTTACCCACAGATGCACTTCGCGGTAGGCGTTCTCCGTCGACGGCGCCGCTGGCGGTGGACCACGGTAGAGCAGATAGACGAGGCGGAGCCGCTCGCCCGTCATCGGCGGTTCGATCGTATGCTGCCGGTGCCAGGTCTCGTTGTCGGCCACCCGGGCGTCGAACCGGCGGAGCTCCCGTTGCTCCTGGACCTGCACCGTCGTCTCGTTCGAGCCGGTTTCGTTCACGACGAGCGCCCGCTGAAGAGCTACCACGACGGTGTACTCCGTCGCCTCGTGTTCGTGGTTACCGATGCCGACGACCAGCGACGCCGGTTGGCCTCGCGTGAGGTCTGTCGGGTAGTCGTCGGCCACGAGTTCGCCGCCCTCGCTCTCGGTGAGCAGGTAGAGTTCGCTGAACGCTTCCCCCTGTTTCGGGACGGCGACCGCGTAGCCGACGCTCCCGGCCGCCAGCAGGACGCTGCAGACGAGCAGGACGTTGAGCGCGCCGTCCCTGCGCGACTCGGCGGTCGTCAGGTCGGTCCAACCGGCCGCTATCGCTCCCCGTACGTCGACCGTGAAGCGCTGGGCGGCCGGCACGGACTGGCGTCGCCGCGCGGCGACCGCAAGCGCTACCAGACAGAACAGGAGCAGCGCCGCCATGACCGGTCCCAGCCGGATGCCGAAGGGCGTGAAATTGAGTATCAACCCGAGCAGCGGCACGATGGCGATGCTCGTCCCGAAGGCGAGCGCCACGCGTTCGATCCCGTCGATCCCGCGTTCTGCCGCGTCGTCGCCGGTATCGTCGGGTGCCGTTCCGACCTCCGGAAAGAGGGCCGCGACGAACAGATATCCCGGCACGAACAACACGAGCGGTAACGCGAGTGCGGGGCGGAGCAGCGTCGTCCGGACGACTGGGAGTGCGACGACGGCCGTCGCGATGACGAGGTATCCAGCGACTAGTTGGAGATCCTGGGGGAGCCGTCGTACGCTCCCCGGTACGAGAATCCGCCACGCTCGCGTCCGATCCATTGCTTGTCTGCAGATTCGACTGGATCGGTTAAACCCCACCGGTCCATCAGGCGCCGCTCGTCGTGTCGTCGGCAGTGTCAGGAATTCGCGAGAATCGTGGCGATGCGGCGGGCGACGATGTAACCGAACCCGAGCAAGCCGAGCAGGAGAACCCACCTGAGACGGCGTCGCCACGCGGGCGTCGTCGAGAACGGCGCGGTCAACTCCGTCACGACGAGGGCGCTGATGAGCGAGAGTACGAAAAACAGTTCGAGCGAGAAGGCGCCCAACAGGACGAGAACGAGGACGCTGGCGACCATCAGCCCCGTCTGCGCGTAGACGAACCGCAGGCGTCGAGGCGTCGCCATACACGGATCCCTACGACGACGGCCTCATTAGTAGCATCGGAACGGGGGCGGGAGGGCAGGCCACGAGATGGGCACTCGTACATGTTCGATCATGAGGATTCTGTGTCAACCAGTGATAACCACTATAATCCTGGGAGTAAGTCAAGTACACATGTCTATTCAGACAAGGGGGTTAGCGATCATCCTGGCGGCGTTGATGGTGGTCAGCGTCGCCGCGGTTCCGGTTAGCGGGAATCCACCGAGTAGTATTCCCGATGACCAGACGTTCGAAGCCAGTAGTAGTGTCGATGTATGGGAACGCTCGGCGCTGACGCTCCGTACCGACTTCGAGGGCGCAGCGACCGAAGTGCCGAACGCCGAGTTCAGGGGTGCGCTCGGTACCGAGGAGACGAGTCTCAACAAGGATCCCGTCGGCGTCGTGAACGCCGGCGAACAGGTGACCGTCGAGTTCGACCAGGGTCTCACCAACTCGAACGCGCTGGACGGCGCTGAGGTCGAACTCATCGCCGCGCGTGTCACGGGAAGCGGGAGCGGAGACGTTCCGAACGACTTCTCGAGCGCGATGGATCTGGTGTCGATGGACAACGCGAACGAGAACGCCACCTTCGAGGAAGTCGTCGCCTCGCGTGGCCTCGGCAGCGACGGCGCGACGACGTTCACGTTCACGCCGGACACGCCCGGTCACTACGTCCTCTTCGTCGCCGCCACCGGCGGTGGACAGGGGTTCTCGGTCGACTCGAACGGCGACATCTCGACCGACAGCCAGGTGACGGTCGTCGGCATGGACCAGCTCACGGCCCAGCGGGGCCCGGCGAGCGTCGATCGGCCGGCCACCGTGGCACCGGGTGAGGACATCACGTTCGATGTCGACACGAGCGAGCACTTCGATCAGAACGACGTGACACACGTCGTCGCCGTGTACAACGAGGACACGTTCACCGATATCGGTCAGACGGAGTTCGTGATGACGGTCCAAGACGGCGAGATCAACCGTGATCTGAACCTCAGCGAGGACAGTACGCTGGAACATTCGATCGACGACACGGTGGGGGTAGCCGATGTCGAGGATGGGATCAGCGTGAACGGTATCGACCTCACTGACGGGCGCGTCGCCCGCTCCGTGGACCTGGCGAACGTCATCGATTTCGCCGCTGAGGACATCGGCGCGAACCCGCCCAACACCGACTCGACGGGCGACACGACGCTCTACGCGTCCGTCGAAGGGCAGGCGAGTGACCCGCCACAGCAGGAGGTGACGGTCGAAACGCTCGGCAACTGGTCCGAGGGAACCTACCGCTACGTCTACATCGGGACGCTCGAGAGCAACGAGTCGGCCGTCAGTACGGCCACTGGAACGATATCGGTTCAGGAACCGGTCGCGAGCGAGACCGTCGATTTCTCCGGCAATCAGGTGACTATCACGCCGCCGTCTAACGGCGTCGTGACGGAGATCACGATCAACTACGGACCCAACAATCAGAAGAGCGGTCGCGCGTCGATCAAGGAGCTGGATCGCAAACCCGGTCGCGTGCCCGATCCGCCGGGTCGGCAATCGTCCTGGTATTTCGACATCACCAGTGAACAGCCTGATCCCGGTGAGAACGCGACCGTCACCACGACGGTCCAAAAGAGCGCGCTGAACGGTATCGCGCCGGGCAACGTCCAGATGCTTCGGTACAACGAGGAGACCGAGAGCTGGGAAAGGCTCTCCACGTCTCTCGAAGACGAGACTGACTCCACCATCACCGTCGAGTTCGAAACGCCAGGATTCTCCCTGTTCGCCCTCGGTGAACGGACGACTGACGGCGACGGCGGTGACGGCGATACCGGCGGTGGTGGCGGGGGCGGTGGTGGCGGAGGCGGCGGAGGCGGCGGTGCCGGCTTCGCGGCTATCTCCACGAACTTCAATCCCGCTATCAGTAACGCCCAGGCCGTCCAGCGCATCTCGATCACTGTCGAGGGCACCACGACGGACGAGGCAACGGTGAGCGAACTGCAGACGTTCCCGGCCGATGTCGCTCAGGTGCCCGGAACCTCCGTTACTGGTCTCGATATCACTGTGCCCGAGTCGGTTCGTGGCTCGCCCGGATCGTTCGAGGTGACGGTCGACCGCGACGTTGACCCCGCCGATATCCAGGTGTACAAGTACGATCCGGCTGCTGGTGCGTGGGATTCGGTCACGACCACCGTTCAGTCGACGACAGACGAGGATGTCGTCATCGAGGTCTCGGTCGACAGCTTCTCGCTGTTCGCCATCTCGACCCAGCAGGCACAGATGACCGGAACGCCGGTCGGTACGACGACGCCGAGCGGCGGAACCGCGACGCCGACTGATACGGCAACCCCGACCGGTCCCGGAACGCAGACCGCGACCGGAACGGCGACGCCGGCCGAAACGACCGAGGGACTACTCCCCGGATTCGGTCCCATCGTCGCGCTCGTTGCGCTGGTGACGACCGGCCTCCTCCTCCGGCGGCGCGACTAACCGTAGACGCCCGTCTTTTTCCGCCCGACATCACGACCGCAGCAGTTCGAGTGGCTGCATGCGCCAGAGATAGACGCCAGCCAGCGCGCCGCTCAGCAAGCTCATCGCCAGTGCGATCCCTCCACCGACCAGGAGGATCTGTGGCGTCAGCCGAACGACGTTCTCGAAGCCGACGAGCGTGCCGATGATGTGGTTCAAACCCGTGGCCAGCGGGAGGGCACAGGCCAGTCCCAGCCCACCGCCGAGGAGTCCGATGCACAGCGTCTGGACGAGTGCGGTCAGCGTGAGCGTCGTCGTCGACGTGCCGAGCGATTTCAGGGCCGCGTAGACGCGGGCCTGCTGGATCAACATCGACAGGAGCGCGTTGAGCGTGAGCGCGATTCCGGCGAGGATCGCGAGCGCGACGAGGCTCGTCCCGCCCGCCAGCACGACGGCCTGCCGTTCGACCGTCGCCCGGAGCTGTTCCCGATTCGTCCGGACGGTGTACTGCGGATAGGTTCGCTCGAGATCGTGCTGGACGGCCGTCACTGACGCCGACTCCGTCGTCGTGATCGTGATGAGCGTCGCCGGATCGCTGCTCGTCTTGCCCGTGATCTCCTGTAACTCGCTGAGCGGCATCGAGACCGTCGGCACGCCCAGGAACTGCGATCCGGTCGGGGAGATGCCGACGACGACGAAGCGGTGTCGGTCGGCGGCGGTGATCGTCCCCCCGACGTGCAGCGAGTCACCGACGCCGATATCGAACAGCGAGGCGGTCCGGCGGTCAATCAACACTTCGTGAGTCATCGGCCCCGTGTAGTTGCCGTCCGCGTAGTGTGGGTCGCCCGGGAAGCCACGCCCGCTAGTGACGCTCAGGCCGCTGCTTCGCGGGACGCCGAGCGCGGCGATCGTGCGGTATTCGCTCCCGTTCGGACTGGCGTAGACGGTTTGAAAGAGGAGCGTCCCGACCGTCGCGACGTCCTCTCGGCCCCGGAGTTCGTCGGCGACGCGGTGTGAATCGCGGATCGAATTCTGGACGCCGCCGACCGTTCCTGGCGCGAACTCGACCGGACCGCCGGTGATCCAGAGGTCCCGATCGGCCGAATCGAACTTCTCCTGACCCGTCTGGACGACGCCGAGGCCGGTGGCTGCCAGCAGCGTGGCCGCCAGCACGGCGATCGCGACGCCGATCACCGAGAGAGTCGTTCGCATCCGCGCGTGGGTGAGCTGGGCCGCGGCGATGCCCACGACTGCTCGGAGGCGCGTGAGCACGATCACGCACGCAACCCTCCCGTCGGCGACACCCGGCGGAGCAGCCAGATCGGATACGGCACCGATACTACGCCGATCAGCGCCGCGGTCAAAAGTCCGTACCCGAGGAGGAGCGGCCGAAACAGCGCCACGGCGGGGAGACCGGCGACGGTGGAAAGCAGCGCGTTCGTCGCGTAGATCCCTCCAACGCCGAGGCCGACGCCGACGGCGCCACCGAGCAGACAGAGCGTGACGGTTTCGACCGCGACGAGGAGCATCAGCGACCGGTCAGAGTAGCCGATCGCCGACAGCACGGCCAGCGTCTCGCGGTCTCGGGACACTTCGAGTCCCATCATCGTCGCGGTGAACAGCACGCCCACCGCGAACGCGACGACGAACGCCGCGATGCCCATCGCGATGGGGAGGCTGGTCGTCGAGGCGTCGCCGGCGGTGATCCCCGATCGGGCCACGACGCTCGTCCGCGGGTACAGCGTTTCGAGATCCGAACGGACGCTCCGGTCGTCGGTGCTGACGAGGATCTGATCGGCGATGTCGCCCTCCTGGGCGCCGGTCACCGCCTGGAGTTCGCTGAGGTGGACGATCGCGACTGGCGTCGCGCCGATACCCGTCGTCAGATCCGCGTCCGCGACGGCGCTCACCCGGAACCGCTGATCGGCAGACGCCTGCGACAGGGCGAGACGGTCGCCGGCGTCGCCGTCGAGCGCCGTCGCCGTCGCCTGGCTGGCGACGAGTTCGCCGGTCCACTCCCCGTCGTACTCGCCGTCGGCGTAGTAGGGATCCCCCGCGGTGAGTGGCTGTGTAGGCAGGTTGGCGATCCGCGGGCGCGAGTCAGTGGGGACGACGACGCCGACAAGCAGCACGTACGTCTCCCTGTCGGTGTCCAGGTTACGCACGGAGACGATCTGTAACAGTACCGGCGTCGCGTAGTCGACCCGACGGTCCCCTTGGAGTTGCTGGGTGAGCTGGTGTGTCGAGCCCAGCCGCGGACCGTCGGTCGAGACGGCGATCGTACTCAGGTCGCCGCCCTCCGGAACGATCCAGTAATCCACGCCGTCGGCCTGGACGGCCGTCTGTGAGGACAGTCCCAGAGCGACGCCCGTCACCGTCGTCATCAACATGATGGCGATAGCGACTCCGAGGAGCGTGAGCGCGAGACGGCGGGAACCGGGACCGCCGAGTTGGCCGACTACCCGCCGTACGGCGAATCCCGAGAGCTGCCACACCCGGCGACAGCCGGCGCGGAGGCGTCCCGACATCTACGTCGTATCCTCGATCCGCTTTCCGTCCCGGAGTCGGATCACGCGGTCGGTTCGGTCGAGCGCCTGTGTGTCATGCGAAGCGAGGACGACGGCCCGATCGGACGCGACCCGTTCGAACGCATCGAGGACGCTCGCGCCGGTCGTGGTGTCCAGTTCGCCCGTCGGCTCGTCCGCGACGAGGACATCCGGATCGGTCGCGAGAGCGCGCGCGATCGCGACCCGTTGCTGTTCGCCGCCGCTCAGCGCACCGGGTTTGTGGTGCGCCCGATCCTGCAGGTCGAGGTCCGCGAGCAGCCGCTCTGCGCGTTCGCGGCGCTCTTTCCGTGGAACGCCCTGTTCTATCAGGGGCACTGCGACGTTCGCTCGCGCGGAGAGGGCGGGCAGGAGATGGAAGCGCTGGAACACGATCCCAACGTGATCGAGTCGGAGACGGGCCCGAGCGCTTCGCGAACGCTCGGCCGGATCGACGCCGGCGAGCGTGACGCGGCCGGACGTGGGCGTGTCGAGCGCCGACAGGAGGTGGAGGAGCGTCGACTTTCCGCTGCCGGACGGCCCGGCGACCCCGACGAACTCGCCGTAGTCGACCCGCAGGGAGACGTTGTTGAGCGCGGTGACCGTCTGTGCGCGCCCGCGCCCGAACCACCCCGTTTCCCCGCGGACGTATTCGCGAGAAACCCCCTGGCACGTGATAGCCGGCGTCTCAGGGTCGCTCCGTGGACTCATCGAATAGTCGTGACACGGCGCTGGCGACAATTAAAGATAGCTGTCGTCAGGCGTCGAACGCCGCTGCGAAATACTCGAGCAGTTCGTCGATTCGCTCGTCTGAAAGCGGGCGGTCGGTGTACGCCGCCTGTTCGTACAGCTCCGTCAGCTCCTGAAATCTCGCGAACCGCTCCGCTGAGCGGTCGTCGGCCTGCTCGCGGCACGCTGCGTGGAACTCCCAGTACGTCATCGACGCGTGGTCGTCGAGCCCCATGTCGCCGGCTAGCTCGTTTCGCACGGCGATGTACCCGAGACGGGTAGCGTCCCGCGGCGCGTCGGCGACGGCCGCCCGTGCCGACTCGAGCATCGACAGGGGGTCCGGCGGCGCCGACTGAGCCGAGCGCGGCGCCGACGAATCCACCTCGGCGCGTGCCGGATCGGCCGCCGGCGCGGTGTCGCTCGCGGTCCGGCGGCGAGTGAGAACGACGGCCCCGCCGAGAAGGGCCACCGCACCGGCGAGTAACCCCCACGCTCGGGCCGGCACGCCGTAACCGAACACGCCCGGTGGTGCGAACGACGGCAACGTGACCGCCGCCGTCGTCCGCGCCGTCGAGAGATGTGTCGACGCCCCGTCGAACGCCGCCGTGACCGCGACGTCCGCGCTGTCGATTCCGGGCTGGTCTGCCACGAGCGTGAGGTTTCCAGCGAACCGACCGTTGTCGTCCGTTCGGAACCAGCCGAGCGTCCGATCTCCGGTGGAAACGGTCACCGTCCGTCCGGCCAGCGGCTCACCCGACTCTCGGCGGAGCGTTCCCGTGAGGCGCATCGTCCGCGAGTCGGTGCGCTCGGCGGACAGCGTGAGCGTCGTTGGGATGTCGCCGACGGTGATGCGCTCCGTCCGCTGACTCCGCGCGACGGCCTGGTCCGTCGTGGTCACGACGACGGTCGCGTCGGTCTCCCCCGCCGGCACCGAGAGCGGCGGGCTGGCGGTGAGGTTGAACCCACCGCTCGCGTTCGTCCGTCCGGTCGCAACCTGAGTCTCACCGATTCGGAGTGCAACCGGTACGCCCTCGACACCCCGCGCATCGACCAGTACGCGCCCCAAGGCCCGCTCCATCGTCCCGTTCGCCACGGTTTCGGGCGTGGTCCGCAGCCGAACCGTCGACGCCCGCTGGACGACCGAGACGTTGGTCGTGGCCGTCTCACCGAGATAACCTGCCGTCGCGTTCGGCACGTAACGGACCTGTACCGTCTGTGGTCCCTGTTTGAGGACGGTCGGTCGATGCCGTAGCGTGAACTGCCCGTTGCGATCCGTCTGGACGGTCGTGTTGTGCGCTTCCGAGCCTATCACGACGGTCCGATTCGCTAGCTGCTCGCCGTCGGCACTCCGCAACTCCCCGCACAGAATGAAGGGACGGGTCGGCGAGCCGTGCGGCCGCACCGCGGTCACCGTCAGCGTCGTTTCGGTGTACGAGGAGGTGCGTGCCGTCTGCGTGATGCGGCTTGCTCTGTCGAGACTCTGGTTGATCTGTCGCTGTGCCAACTCGGCCTGCGATTCGTTGACTCGTTCGAGGTTGCCGTAGGCCTCGCGAAGCTCGTCGGCGCTCGCGTTGATTTCTTCGAACTCCGCGGAGAGTCGCCGTGCTGCTTCCCGGGCGCGCGTTTCGTTCTGACTGGCGCGGGCCTGCTGGTACTCGGTGTACAGCTCCTGGAACTCCTCGGCGTTCCGTATCGTCTCGCGCTGCTCGGTGCCGGCCTCGCGGTAGGCCGCGGCGATTTCGTCGTCGCTGGTGTTCTCGGTGGCCTCCGCGATCTCCGTCAGCCGGATCACGTCGGTCTGATAGTCCGAGCCGAGTTGGCTCTCCGCCGTCGTGAAGTCCTCCTCACGGAGTTCGCTCGCGCTGACGTTGAGTCGAACGCCGAGCGACCGTGCGAGTTCGAGTCCCGTCCGATCGAGCGCGACGGTGGACCGCTCGATGGTGTCTGGATCGCGGTGGCGGACGACCGGATCGGAACGGTTGCCGTCGTCCGGGACCGCGGTGACGTTCGCCGCTCCGGACGGCGTCGCATCGGAAGTGGACTGGAGGGGCGAGATGCCGGCGACGGAGGCCGCCGCCACGAGTAAGACCGCCGCACTGACGGTGGCCGCGACGAGAAGATACCGTTCAGTCCGGCGGCGCATTACGCACTGCTAGACTCGCAGGGATTAATATACGCACGGTCTCTGGCACTAACCAGTCGAGGATGCGTGGAACCGCGCGGTACTGGGAGGGTGTCGGTATCGGCGCGCTAGTCGCCGCTGGAGCGCTCGTCTTCGCCCGGCCGCTCCTGCTCGTCGGCGCCGTCGGCGTCTGGACGTGGCTCCTGTTGCACCAACTCCGGTTCGCCCACTACACGGCCCTCGTTACCGATGACCTCACGCTCGGTCAGACGGTGAGCGAGTCCGTGATCACGGCCGGTGATACGGTTACGATCCGACTGGCAGCCGACTGCGCCGACGCCGCGCCGTGTCCCCTTCGTCTCACCTCGCTGCCGCCGCTCGCCGCCACCGCCCAGTCTCCGTCGGGCCGGACCGCCCGCCTCGACGCCGGCGCGCACCACGCCGAGGCCGCGTACGACGCGACGATGGACGTCGCCGGGCGGACGGCGCCGCGTGGCGTCGAACTCCGCCTGCGTGACTCGCAGGGCCTGTTCGTCCACACCTGGGAACGGACGGACGACGACTGCCGCCCGACCATCGACGTGCGTCCATATGGCCCGCGAAACATCCACGTCGGCAGCGGGCGGGAGTCGCTCGGACGTGGCTACGGCGAACACGAGACGGAACACAGCGGCGGCGGCATCGAACCCCTCGAACTGCGCGAGTACGTCCCTGGGGATTCGCTTTCTCGCATCGACTGGAAGGCCACGGCCCGGTTGGCGGAGCCGTATATCCGCGAGTACGAGGCCACTGCCGACCGCCAGACGCTGTTGGTCGTCGACCATAGAGACGAGATGGGTCTCGGCGCCGCCGGGCGCACGATGCTCGATCACGCCCGGAGCGTCGGTATCGCCGTCGTCGCGACTGCACAGCAGTTGACCGACCCGCTCGGATGGCTGGCCGTCGGCGACGACGGCCTCACCGACTTCGTCCGCCCCAAGAGCACCCCGAATCAGTACCAGCGGGCCCAGCGCGCGCTCGAAACGCTCGAGCCGACGGCGGCGGAGCACGCCAACGCGACGCCGCCTGACGAATCTGGGAGCCAAGACACCCCGCGACGGACCGAGAGTGACTCCGCGGTGAGAGCTGACGGACCGCGCGCGCCGACCACGGTCCGGGAGCGGCGGCGCGTCGCGCGGTCCCTGTCGGCCGATGATTCGGCGTTCGCGACGCGTCTCCGTCCGTTTTTCGCCGACACCACGGAGTACCTGCATCGCATCTCCGATGATCCGCTGTTTCAGGGGGTACGAGTCGGCGGGCGGCGCGTGGCCGGCACCACGTGGTTCGTCATCGTCACGAGCGACCGCCGGCCCGCCGAGTTGCTCGAAGCGGTCCGGACGGCGCGACAGGGTGGCAACCACGTCCTCGTCTTTCTCACGCCCTCCGTGCTGTTCGATGCCGTCGATCCGGACGACCTCGGGGCGGCTTACGAACGGTACCGTTCGTTCGAACAGCTGCGTCAACGGCTCGACCAGTACCAGCGCGTCACCGCCTTCGAGGTCGGCCCACGCGACCGACTCGCAACCGTTCTGACGGGTGCGCCGGCTAGCACCGACCAGCGCGGATCAACTCCATAACGATGAGCACACGAACACAGCGACGTGACGGCGCAGTGCGCGACCGGTTACGGAACGGGCTTCGAGAGCGGACGCTCCTCGGGGGTGTCGGCGTCGCCCTCGTCGTCGCCGGCGGCTCCGCGTTGGGTGGACGGCCCGCGATCATCGTCGGCGTCGTGGCGTCGCTACTGTGGCTGCTCGGATCGACGCCTGCGGCCATCGCCGTCGGAACGATCGGCATCACCGGATTCACGGAGCCAGCGACGGTGTCGACGGTGTTCGCCGGGACCCAGACGACGTTCCCGTCGCCCGTCGTCGGCGTCGGTCTCCTCGGTGCCGGCGTCGCCGGACTCGCTTTCGAACCCGTCGTGACCGCCCGCCGGCCGACGCGAGCGCTCGGAATCGGGAGCCTCCTCGTCGTCGCCGTCTTCGCCAGCGTGCTCGCTATCGCCCACCTCGAAGCGCTATCGATCTACGCCACCACCGCCGTCTCCAGCGGGCTCGTCCTCTTTCTCAGCGGTGTCCTGTCTCGAACCGTTACCGTGCGGACGGCGGGCGAGGAGGGCGAGTCGTGAGTCGCGTCGACGAGACGGCGCGGGGAGACGAGGATCGATCCGCCGAGGAACTGCTCGCTCAACTGGAGCAGTTGCGGGCGGAGAACCGACGCTTGCGCCGGGCGTACGCGGCGACCCAGCGGACCCGGTACCGACGCACCGCCGTCGGCCTATATCTCCTCGGCGCCCTGGGGGTCAGCGCAGCGGTACTGTTCCCGAACACCAGGGGCGTCCTGTTTGCCCTCGGCGCGACGGGGCTGTTCGCCGGTCTACTCACGTACTATCTGACGCCGGAGCGGTTCGTGGCTGCGCGTGTCAGCGAACGCGTCGCCGCGGCACACGGCGCGACGCTGCACGCCCTGATCGCCGACCTCGGACTACAGGAGGCACACGTGTACGTCCCGCTCACCGACGGTCACGACGCGCAGGCGGCGGATGTCCTCCTGTTCGTTCCGCAAGCCGCAGCGTACGAACTCCCGCCGTCGCCGTCGCCCGGTATCGCCGCTCCGGAGAACCGTCGGTCGCGGGGGCTGTTCGCCGTTCCGACCGGCGGCACCCTGCTTCGGGAGTTCGAACGAACGCTCGACCGGCCGCTCCCGTCGGATATCGACCGCCTCGCCGAGCAGTTGGCCGACGGCCTCACCGAACAGTTCGAACTCGCGGACGCGGTGCGAACCGAACGTACATCGGTCACGAACGACGGTATCGACCCCTCGACAGCGACGGCCGACGCGAGTGAGACGACGCGTCTAGCGGTCGTGATCGAAGAGCCAGCGTTCGAACCGGGGACGGTCGACGACCCGCTCACCTCGTTCGTGAGCGCGGGCGTGGCGAAGGGCCTCGACGCCCCCGTCGAAATCGCCGAACGCGCTACGTCGGAGGGGGGGACGTACCGTCTCGCCCTCGAATGGGACGAGTCACGGCGCGCAGAGTCCGACGCCTAGTCGTCGGCCACCGCGCTGGGTTCGAAACCGGTATCGACTGAGGGCACGCTGGTGTCGTCGATCACGGACTGGATGATGTCGCGCGCCGACCGTTCGCTAAGTTCGGCGTCGGTGCTGAGCACGAGCCGGTGCCCGAGCGTCATCAGCGCGAGGGACTTGACATCGTCCGGAATCGCGTAGTCGCGCCCCTCGAGCGCGGCGTTGCCTTTGGCCGCTTGGAGCAGATCCAGCGCGGCGCGCGGCGAGGCGCCGTGTGCCAACTGGTCGGTGGTTCGCGTGCCGTCCACGAGATCAAGGATGTACTCCTTGATCTCCGGCGCGACGTAGACCTCCTCGACGGCTCTGCTCGCGCTAGCGAGTTGCTCCCGGGTGACGGCCTGATCGATGTCGTCCGCGCCGAGATCAGGATGCTCGTCGAAGCGGTCGAGTAGTTCAGTCTCGTCGTCCCGGTCGGGGATCCCGGCGATCAGTTTGAACTGGAACCGGTCGCGCTGGGCCTCCGGGAGCGAGAACGTTCCCTCGTACTCGATGGGGTTCTGGGTGGCGATGACGAGGAACGGATCGGGGAGCGAGAGCGTGTCTCCGCCGATCGTGACGGTCCGTTCCTGCATGGCTTCGAGCAGCGCGCTCTGGGTCTTCGGCGTCGCGCGATTGATCTCGTCGGCGACGACCACGTTCGCGAATATCGGCCCGCGCTGCAGGTCGAACTCGCCCGTGTGTTCCCGGTAGACCTCCGTGCCGGTGATGTCCGCCGGGAGGACGTCGGGCGTCATCTGGATCCGGCCGTAATCGAGGCCCGTCGCTCGGGCGAACAGCCGTGCTCCGGTAGTCTTTCCCACGCCGGGAACCCCTTCGATCAGGACGTGCCCGCCTGTCAGGAGGGAGATCGTCAACCCGCGGATGATCGGATCGTTCCCGATCAGCACCGATTCGACGGCGTCTCGAATGTCTGTGTACACGGTACGCGGCGTCTCGACGGGGTCAGTGTCACTCATCGTTGGAATCCTCTCGATCGATCGCTGCGCGCACGACGCGTTCGAGCCGTCCGCGGTCCCACTCCGGATGGTCCTGTCGGAGCACGGCGACGAACCCCTCGACCCGCTCCGACGGCGTCGAATCGTCGCCTGATTCACCCGGTTGCCCGATGTCACCGGTCGGATCGCGTTCGCCGAACGCCTCGCCGCGTTCGAGATACCGCCGCGATGCCACGACTGTCCCGAGGAGGCCGACGAGCGTCACCATCTGAAGCCCCGGACTCCGACGCAGGACGAGGAGGGCGTTGGCGACCGGCGGGACGGGCGCCGCTCCGTCACTGGAGAGCACGACGCGTTCGTGGTCCGCGAGAAGCGCTGTGGCGAGCGCTTCGTTCCCCGGTCGGTCCAGCATCGCGTTGACGAACACGCTCGAATCGCTGAGGACGACCACGCGCCCGTCGGCCACCCGTTCGGTCGTCAGGACGGGGCGCGAGCCGAGTGATTCGGTGCTGTCGAACTCCCCGTTTCGGTTCGTGTCGATGTACGCGAACTCGGAGGTCCGCGCGAGGACCGTCGCCCCACCGGGGTCGACGACGCCCGCGTGATTGAGGATGATACCGGAGCCGTTCGGCAGTTCGGCGTTTTCGGTCGGCTCGGCTATCGGGAGCGCGGGCGACCGGTAGTACTCTCGGGGATCGCGGAGCGGGCCGTCCTGGATTCGGGCGGTCGCTCCGACCGTCTCCAGCAGGGGGGTGCTGTTCGTATCGGCGTCCGCGGTGACGACGAGCGTCCCGCCCCGTTCGACGAACTGTTCCACGTCACCTCGTGTCTCGGGCGTCAGTTCACCGACGCCGAGCAACAGCAGCACCGTCTCGTTGGGCCGCGTTTCGGCCGGGAGCATCGCGTTCGACACGACGAACACGCTCCGGTCGCCCTCGTCGGCCAACGCTCGCAGGTCGGCCGTTCCCGTCCAGTCGGCGTTGTACGCGGCGAACGGCGCTGTGGCCGTCACGCCGGCCGTCACGAGGGCGACGACGAACGCGAGCGACAACCCCGCGAGAACGGCCTGAGGCGCGCCGATGGACAGCGTGCGTCCGAGGACGGAGAGCCGCATGCTGGAATCAGACCCGGTATCGCCGCGCGCCGACGATCACGAGCAGGAGCGTCGCGACGACGACCTGAACGATACGTGTCGAGCCGTCACCGCTCGTCGCCGTCCCGTCGGCGGTCCCCGTCTGCGTGTTCGGCGTGAGCGCCCCGCCGTCGGTCGCCGTCGCGTCTGGCGTCGATGTCGCGTCGGCCGTCGCCGTCCCGCTCGTATCCTGTGAATCCGGCTCGACGGTTACGACGGCAAACTCCGAGAACCCGGGTGTCTCGGCCGTGACGACGACGCCCGTGTCGGTCGATTCGACCTCTGTCGGGATCAGCTGTAGCCCGCCGTCGACGGCCCGCACGACGCCGATGTTCTCGGGGTTCCGATCACCGAGGGATTCCTCACTCAGCGTGAACCGCAGCGTTGCGGGGCTGTCCGCCGCCGCTGGCGGCACCTCGATGTTCACTGATGTCACGACGTCCGAGTCGCCGAACTGCTGGGTGAACGTCGATGACGGCGAGGCGTGGCGTTCGACTGTGAGATCCCCGGTCGCCTGCACCGCCCCGTCGGAGAACGTGATTTCGGTCAGCGTCTCGGTGTCGATCTCGACGCTCACGCCCTGTGACTCGGCGTCCTCGTCGACGATCCCCTTGGTCACCGACTCCGCGACGTTCCGTGCTTGGTCCTCGGCGGGCGTCGTCTCGTCCGACGTGTCGTCCGGCTCCGCGGTGTCGCTTTCGCCGCTACTGCCGCCTCCGCCACCGCCGCCTCCGCCTCCGCCACCACCGCCGTTCGATGTCTCCGCCTCTTCGATGGTGAGCGTCTGCGGGTCGCCCAGTCCGAGGATCTCGTTCTGACCGAGCGCCTGTTCCGAGCCGCGAACGGTCGCGTACACGTCGTACGTTCCGGGCGAGAGCTCGCTCGTGTCGACCGTGGCGCTGTACGTCCCCGAGCCGTCTTCGGTCGCCGTCTCACGGACCGTCGTCCCCTCGTTCGCGACTGCTATCTCGACGCGTTCTCGGTCCTGCCCGCGGAGTTTCTCGATGGTGGCGGAGATAGACACGTCCTCACCCGCCGTGGCCGATCCCGGAACGTTCACGGCCGTCGAGTAGCCCCGGACCACGAGCGGGTGGACCGCTTCGCGCGAGCCGTCCTGCTGGAGCATGAAGGCGTAGGTTCCGGACTCGTATCCGGCCCCGCTGTCGTTCTCGAGGGCGAACTCGAACGTCGTGGTCCCGGTCCCCTCGCGGGCGTCGACGATAGCCTGATCGCTGTTGTAGAGATAGAGCGTGATATCGGTCCCCTCGGGGGCGTTCGCAGTCACCGAAACCGAATCACCGGGGTCGCCCCGTGAGATCGTGGTGATCGTGAAGGTGTCGCCACCCTGTTCGACCGTCCGGTCGGGGACGTCGATCCCTCGATCCGTGGTGACATCGTACTCTCCGTTCGCCCCTGCTAGCGGAGCGCCGAGCGCCGCTATACAGAGCAGAAACACACCGAAGCCGGCGAGGACCGATTGTCGCATGGCCGTGAAATGACCGTGTAATACTAAATATCCCGCGGTCGGTCCCGGTGATCCACCGTCCTGTCGACGAACACTCGCTCTCCCCGCAGAAATGGGGATTCGACACGATGATCGGCCCGTCACTTACGGATCTGTATTATATATTAATACTGATATGATCTGAGACTGCGGAAACACCGATTAGCAGGAATAACCGCATAGAACGGGAAAATGTGCTATTATCTCCGATTTTAGGCCGTGCGAAAAATTGTACGATTATTGAAAAGTTATAAGGGGATGGCGAGCGTCGTATGAAACGCAATGAACACTCACAAGACGGTTCGTCAGGAAGCAGGCACGGTTGGCGAGAACCCGGTCCGACTCGAAGAGGAGAAGACGGCGCGGATCATCGAGGCGCTGAACACGGACCTCGCGGACGCGTACGTGCTGTACCATCAGCTCCACAAGCACCACTGGAACGTCGAGGGCGCGGAGTTCCGCGACATCCACGTCTTCCTGCAGGAGGCGTACGAGGCAGTCGAGGCCGCGGCCGACGAACTCGCCGAGCGGCTCCAGGCGCTCGGCGGCGTTCCCCACGCGAACATGGCTACCCTCTCCGAGGTGGCTACCGTCGACCCCGAAAACGAGGATGTCTACGACATCCGAACCTCGCTGGCGAACGACCTCGAGATGTACGGCGACATCATCGAGAGCTACCGCGAACACATCGAGCTCGCGGAGGGTCTCGGCGACCACGCGACCGCCCAGATGCTGCGCGAGCAGCTCGAAGGCATCGAGGACCATGCCCACGTCTTCCACCACTACCTCGAGGACGACACGCTCGTCCTCGACTCCGCGTCGAACTAATCTACGCGATATCGGGCGCTTTTTCGTCGGTTCGACCGGGAAGTTCGACTTCGATTTCCAGGGTCGGCTCGCCGACGCCGTCGAAGTCGATGTCGAGGTCGACCGGCTCACCGAAGGCGAAGGGGAGTTCCCACTCCTCCTCGACGAGGGTCAGTTCGTCGCCGTCACGGAGTTGCTCGCCGAGGTCGATCAGAAAATCGCCGGCTTCGCTCGCGTCGAGACGGTACTCCTGTTCGAACTCGCGGCCGGTGCGAATCGTCGTTCGGTCGGTGGTCTCTGACTCCGTCATCGATCGTGTCGTCGTCGGCCTCGAACGCCTCTTTTTCGATCCGTCCGCAGCGGGGCGGCGATCACGACTGTTCCCCGTTCGACAGCCGACTCTGCATGGGATCCCCATCGAGGAGGGTCGCGGCGAGCCGGTTTGCCACAGCGGGGCTGATGTTCCCGGCCACCGACATCGCGGCATCCTCGGGGTCGTCCAGATCGAGCACCTCCCCGAAGAACCGCGAGAGGGTGGTGTACGTCCCGTGGATCTCCTCGGCTCTCGCCCGTCCGTCGGCAGTCAGGGTCGCCCCCTCGTACGGTTCGTGCGTGACGAGGCCCTGCTCGGCGAGTCGCTGGAGCATCTCCGTCGTCGCGGACGGGGAGCGACCGACCGCCTCGGCGACATCACCCGGTGGGACGGGTGCCCCCGCCCCTTGCTCGGCGATGTAGAGGACGAGGAGATACTCGGACGCCCCGCTCATCGTCCGGTCAGGCCCTCCGTACCAGATGGTCGCGGACGGTTCGCTGACACGCGGCACAGACATCGTCCAGACGCGTGGCCGTCGTCAGGACCGGATAGTCGACCGGAGACTCCCCGTAGAGATACGGAACGAGGTCGCGGTGGTGGATCTCGGCGCCGGCGTCCCCGGTCGTCGTCTCTCGGAGGAACGCCTGCCGCTGCTCGGTGAGGTCCGCACACCGATCGCGGTGTGCCGCGAGTGTCTCGTGTCGCTTCCGGAGCGTGTCGAACCCCAGCGCCGACAGCGGCGTCTCGTTCGCGTCGGCGATCCAGTCGGTGACCGTCCAGAGGACCGTTCCGGCGTCATCGAGCTGCGCGCGCTCCCGCTCGAGCGCCCGATCCAGCGTCTCGATTTCGGCCTGCCGGGCAGTGGTTTCGGCGACGATGGCCCGCTTGAGTTCCGCCGAGAACGGCGGCGCAGTCGTCGGGGCGAGCGCGACGGCGATCGAATCCGTGAACTCGGCCCGGATGGTCGCGAGCAGAGGTTCGGCGTCGGCCGCGTCGTCGACGCTGTGCGGGCGGACGGTCTCGGCGAAGGCCGTCCGAACCGTTCGACAGCGGTCGTCGGTACTGGACTCCCCGTGGACGGCGCCGGCCGTCGTCGAGATGCCCGACGAGAGCGACGGCGTCGGCTCGGGTGCGATCCCCGCCACCCGGTCGCGGAACGTCTCGAACGCGTCGCGCTTGGCCACGACCGCCGCCCGTTCCGCGTTGACGCGCGACCGGGCCTGGTCGACGTGTGTCTCGACGGCCATCTCAGCCGGTGCGTGGCGGTGCGGCGGGGCGCTCGTTCGAGGCGATTCCGGACGGGGCGCCCGTCATTCGCCCTCCGCCCTCCCGGTGACGATGTCCGCAACCCGCTGGCGATCGAACAACTGCTCGTCTTCGGGAAGTTCCGGGTAGTGATCGCCGTCCTCGTAGCCCGGCCACGCCCCGAACCGGTCGGGGTAGAGCTGTTTCGCCCCCATTTCGATCTGGAACAGGTTCATGATCGGCCCCTGGTAACGCATCCCGGCGGGATAGACGCGGTCGTTCTCGACGGCAGCGAGCTGGCTGCCGACCTCGTGGCTCTCCAGCGACTGCCGGACCTCGTCCATCTGGTAGTTCGGCGTCAGCCCCCACAGGTGGAGGAAGACGTCGGGATCCGCCTCGAGCATCGTCTCGTAATCGACGGTCCCCCATAGACCGCCCCAGTCGGCGTCGTCGAACGGGTCGTGCGCCCCCAGCGGTCGCGTGTCGGCCAACCAGTACCCCGGCTTGTTGAGGTGGTAACTGTAGAAGCTCGATCCGTCGGCCGCGAGCGTCGACCGCACCACCGTCGGGCGCTCCTCTGCCGGCGGCAGGTCGGCCTGGATGGTCGAGACGAGATCGTCGTGAACCCGAGCGAGCGCCTCGTAGCGCTCCTGCTCCTGGAAGACCTGTGCAACCTTCCCGAACAGGTCCCACAGGGAGTAGTAGTCGTAGTCGTCGTAGCCGTCCGGAGGCGTCGCCTGCGTCCCGCTGTAGAAGTTTCCAACCCACGGCGCGACCTGGTCGGCGATCTCCGCGATGTCCTCGCGACTCCAGTTTGTCTGTGTCGACGCCCACGCGGGATCCGCGAGGTGAACATCGCTGTCGAGCGCGTACAGGTGCTCCTTGGATAGGCCGTCGCTCAGGGGGTCGACGAGTCCGTCCCACGCCAGATCGACGCCGTCAAGGCGGTGGTAGTAGTGGCTCATCGTCGTCCCCGACATCTCGGGGACGTAGACCGTGTTGACGGCGTCGCCGCGTCCCAGCGCGACGGCCATGTCCAGATACTGCGGAAAGACGGTGAAGACGCGTTCGGGCACGCTCTCGAACCCCACTGATCCGGCCGGGGACATGGTCACGCTGTACGACCCCGTCGTCTCGGCCGGTTCGGTGGCCGACCCTCCCCCACCGAGACACCCCGTGAGTGCACCTCCCAGGGCGACCGCACCGCACGTGATCGCGTCTCTCCGCGTCGTCAGTGTGCGCGTCGCGTCGTCGCCCACCATGATATTTAGGCCTACCTAAAACAATAAAGCGTTTTCGGATTTTCGGGGCGCCTAAACTCTCACCGAGCCAGCCGCGCGGCCGGTGTTACCTGCCCTGCCAGCTTCGGTAGCCGAGGATGGAGCCGGTCGCGACGACTCCGCCCGTGAGGAAGGGGAGCGGTCCGAACCAGTTCTCCCGGTTCTGCGCGGCGGTCATTCCTTGGGAGTCGCTCGGCGTCGCCGGCGCGTTTTCGTCCGATGTGGCCGCGGCGAACTGGATCGCCTGGTCGGCCTGTCCGGTCGTCGCGCCGATCTGGTAGGTCGCGGACACTGTCGCTGCCCCCGACGGCCGTTCGTTCAACTCGACGGTCGCCGTCTCCGACGCGCCGGGTTCGACCGTCGACATCACCGTCGTCGGCAGCGGCGTCCCCGTCGCTGCACCGGAGACGACGACGTTCTCCAGCGGCGTGTTCCCGTGGTTGCTCACCCGGTACTGGAGGACCGTCGACTCGTTTTGCTCGGAGAGGGTCGCGTAGACGGCCGCGTCGTTTCGAAGTGGTGCGACCTCGATGTCTTTCGTGGTGGAGACGGTTCTCCCGCCGTCGTACTGCAGCGTCGCGTTGAGCTGCTGGGTCCCCGCCTGGGACGGACGCACGTCGAACTCGAACGTCGTCGAGTTCTGCGCGGCGAGCGCGGGCTGAAGTTTCGTCCGGTTCTCTAGTCCATCGCTCCCCGAGAGGCGGAGCGAGAGGTCCGTCAGTTCGCTGTCGCCGCCATTCGACGCCGTCACCCGAACGGTCGACTCGGTGCGGGCGGTCAGACCCGCCGTGTCGACGTTCAACTGCGGCTTCGTCGTCGATGTCGTCGGCTCGGAGACGCTCACGTAGAGGGGGTGACGCGTGTAGATCACGCGGTTCCACTTGCCGTCGGAGTCGTACTGCACCCCGCGAACCTCGACGAGGAGCTTTCGCTCCCCCGCGGACTGAAGCGTCGCGCTGAGCGGCACGTCGATGGTGTCGCCCGCGCCGAGCGTGCCGAGGTCGCTCGCCTCGGCGTAGCGCGTCCCGCTCGCGTCGACGAGCGTCACCTCCGTCACCTGGAAACTACCGCTTCCCGACCCCGAGTGTCGGATCGTCGGTGTGACGGTGATCGTCTCCCCGACCGTCGGTTCGTCGTCCGAGACGCTCATTCCCGAGACGGAGACGTGCGCGGGCGCCGTCGCGACGACGGTCGCTGCACTGCCAACGAGTAGGAAACACAGGAGAACGGCTGTCCACACTGTCCAACGTCGCGTCGTACCGATCGATGGTAGCATCGGTTTTAGGCTAGCCTAAATTCTATAAATAACTGCCGGTCTTTAGGCTGGCCTAAAAACAAGAGTGGGCCGATCTACCGAACGGGTGCTCCCCGACCGCGGCGGACGGTCCGGACCCGTCCGACCGCAAGGTGTCCCGTTGGTTACTGTTCGACGCTCCCGCCGTCAGCATGGGGCGTCGGAGCGCGGTGACCCGAGTCAGCGCCGTCGTGTCGGGCGCGGAGCGGCGTGACCCGTGGTCCCCGTTCCGTCCACTCGATGTCGGCGTCGACATCGAACACGTCCGCGAGCAGCCCCTCGGTGACGACGGTTTTCGGCGACCCGCGCGACCGGATCTCGCCGTCCTTGAGCGCGACCATACGATCAGCGAGTCGCGCCGCCTGTTCGATGTCGTGAAGCACGACGACGACGGTGATGTCGCTCTCGTCGCGTAGCGTCTCGATGATCTCCATCACTTCCAACTGGTGATGGAGGTCGAGGAAGGTCGTCGGCTCGTCGAGCAGGAGAACGTCCGTCTCCTGGGCGAGCGCCATCGCGATCCACGCCAACTGCCGCTGCCCGCCGCTGAGGCTGCCGACGGCGCGGTCTCGGAGATGGTCACAGCCTGCGAGATCGATCGCCCGGTCGACCGCCCGCTGATCCTCGTCGGTGACGCGTTCGAAGACCCCCCGGTGGGGGTAGCGGCCGTGGTACACGAGGTCCTCGACGGTGATTCCGTCGGGCGAAGTGCTCTCCTGGGAGAGCAGTCCGAGCTTTCGAGCGAGTTCTTTCGACCCGTGGGCCTCGACGTCGCGCCCGTCGAGCAACACCGAGCCACGCTGGGGCGCGAGCTGGTCGGCGAGCCCCTTCAACAGGGTGCTCTTGCCCGAGCCGTTGGGTCCGACGAGCGCGGTCACGGCGCCGGGTTCGACCGTGATCGATTCGCCGTCGACGACCGGATCGTCGCCCCCCGGATACGCGAGGACCAGTTCCTCGCCCGCGAGCGATGCGGACCCACCGGCGGTCGATGGGTCGGGGCGGTTCTCGGTGTTCGAATGATCGTCGTGCATCAGAGTTCACCCAGTTTGTCCTGTTTGCGCATGAGATAGAGGAAATACGGCCCGCCGACGAGTCCCGTGACGATGCCGACGGGAATCTGGGCGCTCGACCCGGTGAGGATCTGCAGGCCGAGTCGCGCGCCCACGTCGGCGACGACCATCAGCGCCGGGCCTGCGAACACGCAGCCGACGACGAGTTGGCGGTAGTCGCTGCCGACGACGTTCCGAACCATGTGCGGGACGATGAGGCCGACGAAGCCGACGATACCCGCGACGGCGATGCTCGCGGCGGCGGCCAGCACGGCCACGCCCGAGAGCGCGAACCGGACCCGCTCGACGCTCATGCCCAGCGACCGCGCCGTCCGCTCGCCCAGCAGGAGGACGTTCAACTGCCGCGAACTGGCGAGCGCGAGGACCATGGCGACCACGGTCCACGGCAGGGCCATCCGGACCTGCTCCCAGTCCGTCCCCGTCAGCGAGCCAGTCGTCCACGCGATGGCGGACTGGACGACGCCGATGTCGTTCGCGAAGAAAAACAGCGCCGTCTGCAGGCTTCCGAAGACGGTGCCGACGATGACCCCCGCGAGAACGAGTCTGACGGGCGACGTCCCGTTTTTCCACGCGATGGCGTAGACGATCAGAAATGCCACCGAGCCGCCGACGGCGGCGATCAGTGGCAGGAACGCCGACAGCCCGGAGAACACGACCAGCGTGAGCAAGATCAGCAGGCCGGCTCCCGAGGAGACGCCGAGGATGAACGGACTGGCGAGTTCGTTGCGGGTGACCGCCTGAAAGATCGCACCCGAGACGGCGAGGTTCATCCCGACCAACACGCCGACGAACACGCGGGGCAGGCGGATGTTCCAGACGATGAGGCTGCGGTGGTTCATCTCGGGGAGGTCGCCCCCGAGGAGGAAGGATCGCCACGCCTGCCCGTCGAAGAGCACCGCGGGGTTGAACACGGCCTGCCAGGCTTCGACGACGGTCATGGAGAACGCGCCGAAACTCACCTGGACGAGTCCGCCTGCAACGACGACGGCGAGACTGCCCAGACAGAGCGCCACGAGCGAGCCGTTGATCCAGCCGAGCCAGCCGTCGCGGTGTCTGGCTGCACCGGTGTCGGTCACCGATTCACTGGCCACGAGAACTCACCTTCCTCATCGCGCCGGCCGCAGGTTCACGACCACGTGCGACCACACACCGTCGGTGGCTGTTCGTTCCGACCATCGTTACAGCGCTCCGTCGACGATGGCCGCGACGCGGTCACGGTCGAACAGGTCGTCCTCGACCCCGTAGAGCTGCCGAGCCGTGCGCTCGGTGAGCACCATGTTCGTGATCGGTCCCTGATACAGGCCACCGGCGCGGTAGATGTCGCCGTTCTGCACCGCGGTGAGTTCGCTCGCGGTGTCGTGGTCCCGGAGGAACGACGCGACCGTCTCCTGGAACTCGTCGGCGGATTTGGCCTCGTAGCCGCGGAGCAGCAGCACCTCGGGATCGACCTCCAGCAGCGTCTCGAGGTCGATGGCCGCGCGGCTGCCGTGGAAGTCCTTGACTGCCGTGTTCGCGAGGGCGTCGCGAACGCCGAGGTCGCGCAGGTGTTTGAATCCGGTCCCCTTGCCGATGATGTAGGGGTAGAACGATTCGGGCGCGTCGCCGACGCCCCAGGTGACGGCGACTGACGGGCGCTCGTCCTCACCGGGGACGACCGGGGAGAGGGACTGCTGGAAGTCGGCGTGGACGCCTTCGAACGCCTCGTATCGGTCGACGCGGTCGAACACCCGCGCGAGCTTCTCGAACGCCTCGTAGAGGGTGTAGTAGCGGTAGTCCTCGTGCCAGGGGTAATGCTGGGCGTAGATGCAGTTCCCGAACAGCGGGGCGACGTTCTCCTCGATTTCGTCGACGTCCGATCGCTCCCACCCGTCGAACCGGTTCATGAGGAAGTTGGGATCCATCACGTGGACATCGGCGTCGAGTTCGTAGAACAGCTCCTTGCTCACGCCGTCCTGATAGAGCGGGACCATGTCGCTCGCATCGACCGAGACGCCGGGCACGGCGTCGTAGTACTGGGTATGATAGCGGCTCGTGAGCCAAACGGCCTTCGGCGGTTCGAGGCCGAGCGCCACGCCCATGTCCGCCCAACTGCCGTTGTTCGCCACCCACCGCTCCGGGACGGCGTCGAACGTGACCTCTCCCATTGGCTCGATAGAGACGCTGTGCGACTCGCCCGCGTCCGAGTCGGGCGACGACCCCGCGCCGCCCGCACAGCCAGCGAGCAGTCCCCCGGCAACGACTGCGCCGCCGCATGTCAGATACGCTCGCCGTGTCAGGCCGCTACGGTTCGGTTCCTGCGACATGATGTTTAGGCCAGCCTAAATAGTTAAACCACTTTCGAACTTTAGGTGGGCCTAAATTATCTGAGCGTGACACGACCGGCGGTCAGTCACTCGCTTCCGTGGTGTCCCAGCGTCCGGTGACGGATGCGCGACCCCTCGCTCGACCCGTTACCGTCGAGCGCCACTCCATAGAGAGTCGTGTCGTCCGACCCGACGTACACCGTTCCCGACGCTACCGTCGGCGACGAGAACACGCTGCCCCCGGTCGACAGGCTCCAGCGTTCGTCGCCCGTCTCGCGGTCCACCGCGTAGAGGTTGCCGTCCTGGGAGCCGACGTAGACGGTCCCACCGACGACCGTCGGTGAGGAGACGACGACGTCGTCCGTGGCGACGCCCCATTCCGCCGTTCCCGCTTCCGCGTCGACGGCGTACAGGGTCGTGTCGTAGGCGCCCACAAACACCATCCCGTTGTGAACCGTCGGCGACGACTGAACGCCGAACTCCGAGTCCTCCGTCGCGAACTCCCACGCCAGGTCCCCCGTCGCGGCGTCCAGCGCGTACAGGGTGTCGTCGGACGACCCGACGTACACCGTTCCCGACGCTACCGTCGGCGACGACCGAACGAGGTCGCCGGTTTCGAACCGCCACCGCTCGGTCCCCGATTCGGCGTCGACAGCGTACAGGTTGTTGTCGAACGACCCCGCGTACACCGTGCCGTCGACGACGGCCGGCGATGATTCGGCGGTGTAGCCGATATCGAAGGCCCACTGCTGCTCCCCCGACGCCGCGTTGATCGCGTAGAGGTTTCCGTCCCGGGACGTGACGTAGACGGTCTCGCCCGCGACAGTCGGCGACGCCTTCACCCGATTCCCGGTTTCGAACTGCCACTGTTCGGTACCCGTCGCCGCGTCGACCGCGTACAGCCGAGTGTCCCCCGGGTCCTGTCCCAACCCCGACCCGACGTACACCGTCCCGTCGACGACCTGTGGCGAAGAGTAGACCGTACCGTCCGTCCCGAACCGCCACTGCTCGTCACCCGTTGTCGCGTCGACCGCGTATAGCCGGTTGTCGGCCGACCCGACGTACACCGTCCCGTCGACGACCGTCGGCGACGAGAGTATTTCTCCATCGGTGCCGAACTCCAGCGTGGCTGAGCCCGCGTCAGTGGCGCCATTCGCGCCCCCCGATTGTCCCGCCGGCGTGTCGTCAGTTGACGACGTGGATGCACAGCCAGCGAAACCTGCCATCCCCACACCACCAATCCGTAAGATCTGCCGCCGTCGCGTATCGACCATACGCCACGCAGCAGCCGGTCGAACTAATAGTGTGGTGACCGGTCGACGACGATCCCACCAGTCTACTTCGCCCTCTCTTATGGCGACTATTCCTACCGGCGCCTGTTCCACGGGGTATATACGTCGCCGCGACCGATAGCCATACAACCGAAATACGCGCTGTCCCCGGGACTGGCGTGGACCGCGGCCGATGGCCATCGAAATCGACCGTCGGCGTCCGTTCACGCTAGTCTCTCCTTCACCAGGCGCACTCTGACGAGTTCTGGGATTGCTCTGATCGGATCCCAACCATGGAAATCGAAATCGCAACAATCGGCGGCTACGAAGAAGTCGGCCGCCAGATGACTGCCGTCCGTGCCGGTGACGACATCGTCGTCTTCGACATGGGCCTGAACCTCTCGCAGGTTCTAGTCCACGACAACCTCCAGACGGAGCAGATGCATAGCCTCGACCTGATCGACATGGGCGCCATCCCGGACGACCGGGTGATGAGCGACCTCGAAGGGGACGTGCAGGCGATCGTCCCCACCCACGGTCACCTCGACCACATCGGTGCCATCTCGAAACTCGCCCACCGCTACGACGCCCCCATCGTCGCCTCTCCCTTCACGCTCGAACTCGTCAAGGAAGAGATTCAAGACGAAGGGAAGTTCGTCGTCGAAAACGATCTCGTCGAGATGGAGGCGGGCGAAACCATGCCCATCGGCGAGCGCTGCGAACTCGAGTTCGTGAACGTCACCCACTCGATCATCGACGCGATCAATCCCGTCCTCCACACGCCGGAAGGGGCCGTCGTCTACGGCCTCGACAAGCGGATGGACCACACGCCGGTCGTCGGCGACCCCATCGACATGAAGCGGTTCCGCGAGATCGGCCGCGAAGGCGAGGGCGTCCTCTGTTACATCGAGGACTGTACCAACGCGAACCGGAAAGGGCGCACGCCCAGCGAAGCCGTCGCGCGGAGCGAACTCCGCGACGTCATGCAGAGCATCGAGGACTACGACGGCGGCATCGTCGCCACGACGTTCAGTTCCCACATCGCCCGCGTGAGCAGTCTCGTCGAGTTCGCCGAGGACATCGGGCGCGAACCCATCCTGCTCGGGCGCTCGATGGAGAAATACTCCGGGACGGCCGACCGCATCGGCGCCGTCGACCTCCCGGACGACCTAGGGATGTACGGCCACCGCCAGTCCGTCGACCGCGCGTTCGAGCGCATCATGAACGAGGGCAAGGAGAACTTCCTGCCCGTCGTGACCGGGCATCAGGGCGAGCCGCGCGCGATGCTCACGCGGATGGGCCGCGGCGAGACGCCGTACGAACTGGACGACGGCGACAAGGTCATCTTCTCGGCCCGCGTGATTCCGGAGCCGACGAACGAGGGCCAGCGCTACCAGTCCGAGCGACTCCTCCGGATGCAGGGCGCCCGTATCTACGACGACGTCCACGTCTCGGGCCACCTGCGACAGGAGGGGCACTACGAGATGCTCGACGCCCTCCAGCCCCAGCACGTCATCCCCGCCCACCAAGATATGGCCGGCTTCTCCGGCTACGTCGACCTGGCGAGCGGTCTGGGCTATGACCTCGGCCGCGACCTCCACGTCACCGCGAACGGCAACGTCATTCAACTGGTGTAGGTCGGGTCCGGGCCGACGACGCGGTCCCGATGCAGACGTCGGGCGATTACGCGACTGCGTCGTAGCCCGTGTCTTCGACGTACGCCCGGAGGCCGTCGAGGTCACCGACCGCGCAGATCTTGATCACCTCGGCGGAGGTTCCAGATGGTCCATTACTCAGTTGGGCTGATTCTCCACGCTTAACTATTGGTCATCGCACAACCGAGAAATCGCTCGACCGAACGTATAGTCCTCGACAAGTTTCGCGTGAGAGTTATACTCCTCGATTTCAGCGCTGGTTTTGGAATTGATCCGAAACTCGTTCGATCCGCCGTCTTCGAACGTCGCGTAGAAAACTTCGTCTTCGTCGACGAGATGACCGGCGAACAGATCGACATCACCGGCCTCGTAGCGATCCGTGAATATCCGGTACTTCCACGGTTTCTCGGTGTCTTGGTTCGCCTTCTTCACCTGCACTCTGAGGAGACAGCCGTCCCAATCCGCGACGAGGTCGTACTTGTACTCTCCGTGAGTGTGAGAGACCCGACACCCTTTGTCAACGAGGTCGGCGGCGACGGCGAACTCCGACAGTTCCCCGGCACGGTGGCCATCATTGCGGGACATGGTCCCCCGATATCGCCCGAGCGCCATTACTCTGAGGAAGGACGACCAGCCGTGTATTCGCCTCTCTTCGCTACTCCTGCGTGATCGTAACGAAGTTCAACACGAACTCCTGTGGGAGGACCCCACCGTGGTAGAAGCGGGCGTCCGGGAGCCCCTGGTTGCGGAAGCGCTGGATCGGATCCGCAAGGACACTGATCTTCGTCTCGTCGTCGAGGTAGCCGAGATGGGCGTTCTCGTCGAGGAGGACGCCAGGTGCGTTCTCGTCGAGATCCTCGCCGGCGACCCACCGGCGGGTTACTTTCTCGGCCGCGTCCGGCGGGTGGATGTCGTCGATGTCGACGCTCTGTGGCAGGGAGACGAAGCCGTGATCGGCGAGGATGTACGCGCGGTCCCACTCGCCCTGATCGATCCGCTCGCAGATGATGGCCGAAATCGTCTCGAGGCGGTCGCTGAACAGCGCCTCGAAGTCGGTCAGTTCCCCCTCTCCGGCCTTGTCGAGGTCGTTCCAGTAGTACGCGACGCGGGTGCTCGACCAGCCCGACGCGTCGTCCTCGCTCTGCGTGATGTAACTCCAGCCTTCGTCCTTCAGCAACTTCTTGCGCTGGTGGTTGGTGATCGCGTGGCCGTTGCGTTCCGGAACGAGTTCTCCATCGTCGAGTTCGACGTTGAAACTGAACTTGCTACCGGGCGTGAGCGCCGCCTTCCCGAACGCGGTGTCCGAGGGGAGCGTCCCGACCCAGGCGGCCTCGTCGACTTCGAGGCTCGGGAGGTCACGACGGACGGATTCGGCTAGCTCGTGCGCCAGATCGAAGCGCAAGGCGTCGACGATGAACAGCGCGACGCTCTGGCCGCTCTGGAGGTGGTCTTGCTCCTGGTCGAAGAACTGGTGGGCGTAGTTCTCGCCGACGAAGGGCGAGCCGGCTTCGATCTGGTCGACGACGAGGTCTGCGAGGTCGCTGAGATAGTCGAGATACCGCGACTCCGTCAGCGACGTGCGAAGCTCGTCGAGCGTCGCCGTCGCGGGATGCTCCGCGGGCAGGTCGCCCTCGGGTTCGCCCGAGACGATGAGGTTGTACACGGCATTATCGATCTGCCACGTGCCGTCGTCGACGTCGCCGTAGAGGTCGACGACATCGGTCGTGTCGCGGCGCTCCGCCCACGTCTCGAGTTCGTGCGCGAGGGTGGCGACCTCGACGGCCTGCGCCCAGACGCGCGTCCACGGCACGTCGCCGTAGGTCGTGTCGAGGCGCTGGTGGCGCGTGGACGCCCGCGACGCGCACGTCTCGTACTCGCCCGCGTGGAACGCCTGCGTCCACGCGTCCCAGAGTTCGTGTTCGAGCGAGGCGTCGACGGGACAGTCGGCGAGGGCCCACGGGTCGTCGTGGGTGCGCAACACGTCGTGCCAGAACCGGGCGTCCGGATCGAGATAGACGTGCGCCAGCTCTTCGGCCCGTTCGGGGCCGACCGTGCTCAGTAGCGACTGGAGTTCGGGTCGAGAGATGGCCAGACTGGAACCGGATTCGGGCCGATACTCGGCGTCGAGCAGCGCCTCATCCAGTCCGTCCTCGACGAGCCATTCGGCGACCGCCCAGCGGCGCGTGCGCGTCACGAGCACGCGCTCGTCGGTGACGCCCTCGACGGCCGTGACGCCGCCCTCGACCAGCAGGTCGCGGAGCTGCAGCAGGTCATCGCCGTCGGGGAGGCTCTCGGTGCCGTGTTCGAGGACGAACTGCACCGGGTCGTCGTGCCCGTCGAGGACGATCTTCGTCTGGAGCTCCTGGAGCGTCGGCAGACCACCCTCGCCGTTGAGTGCCCGGAAGAGCGTCCTTGCGACCTGTTCGCGGTCGTGTGCATCCGCTTTCTCGTAGGCCGTCCGGACCGAGGCCGACTGCAGGCGGTCGTTCTCGAAACAGCGCGCTGCGAGTTTGCCGATGTGGGCTTCGACGACGCCGCCGGTGCTCTCGATGTCTCTGAACCAGTCCACGTCGTCGCGCTTCGCCTGGGGGACGTACCAGACGGTTCGGTCACGGGGCGCGTCGGCGCGGAGCTCCAGCGGCGTCCCCTCGGCGGCGTGGAACGCACACCCCCGCGCCTGGCTCACGCGCTCGACAATCTCGCGGAGGTAGCCGCCGTCGTCCCACCAGAGGATCACTGGGTCGTCGTCGGCCGCGTCGTCGATGGCGTTCTGGATGGCGTCTGCGACGCACTCGGGGAGAGTTTTGGTTGCGGGCATGGTTACAGCACCTGGTCGGCGACCTCGCCGTGGGTCTCGAGGTAGCGGAGCAAGGCGTCGATTTCGTCTTCCAGCCCGTATTTCGCCGCTCGTTCTCGGAGGTCCCCCTCGTCGATGTCGACGTGGCTGAGCAGGAGGAGACAGTACGAGCGGTGACGGGAGTCGTCGTCGATCAGCAGCGTGTGACAGCAGAGTTCCGCCGGCGAGATTTCCGCTACGTCCTCGGAGTAGAGGTAGTAGTGGCGGCGGGTCAGCAGAAACTGGAGGTCGAATGCCGCGAACCGAGCGAGGCCGGTTTCGTGGAACCCCTCCGCGTCGACCTCCGTCTCGGTCTGGGCGAGGCATTCATCGTGGTCTTCCCAGAGAATCGTCCCGTTCGGTGCGACGGATTCGAGCCGTTGGCGATGAAGACGGTGGGCGAGTTCACGAGCGAACTCGTGGAGGCGGCCGAAGTCGGCGTTGAAGGCATAGCGACCGTCGTCCGTGCCGACGAGACCGCGGTCGCGAAGTCCCTTGAGGACGCGGTTGACCGTGTTGCGGTAGTTGTCGCTCCGGTCAGCGATCTCGGAAACGGTCCGCGGCTGGTCGAGATAGTACAGCACTTCGAGGGTCTTGCCGGCCAACAGCTCCGAGAAGTCGATGTGAGAGTGCTGACGGGCGAGGTCCTGGTAGAGTTCGACGGCCCGGCTAGCAGACGGAACGACCCGCTTGCGGCGGCCGTCGCGCTCCGTGTAGACGAGACCCTTCTCGCCGAGGTCTCCGACGGCGCGGGAGAGGTAGCTCTCGCTGTGGTCGAGCTTCGTCGCGAGCTCGGAGATCGTGTCGCCGCGGTCGACCGTGGCGAGGACCTCGAGTTCGATGCGCCGGAGCACGATGTAACGTGATACGCAATTTATTTATAAATAAGTTTCCTGTTATGTTACATCGTGGGGCCGGGTTCTGAACGACGGATGTTCGTGGAGCTGCTCAGTCGTCGATCAACACGATACTGCCATCCTCTAGCCCGTCGAGCCGTTCCGTCACGTTCCGAATCCGCTCCAGGACCGCCTCGGATTCCGAGAGCAACTCGTTCACGCGTTCTTCACTCGGTTTCTCGTCCGCATCGACAGCGGCCGTAACCTCATCGGTCACCTCGGCGTTCGGAAGCTCCTGACGCAGTTCCTCGGCGGCCGCCTGCAGCTCGGCCCAGGCACCGCCGTCCGGTCCGGGCGGCTTCGGCTCCGTGGCCCGCTCGATGAGCTGGCGCACCCGCCGTTCCGTGGGTGGTCGCGAGGCGGCGAGCGCCGTCTCGACGGTCTCGGTCGTCGGCGAGTCCGGATGCGCCTCGCGCAATTCTCGGCCCGCCTCCTGTAGCTGCGACCAGAGGCTCGCACCGCCGGTGTCCTCGAACAGGTCACGGACCTGCGCGTACGTCTCGGTCTGCTGGACGACGGCCGAGTCGACGACATCACGTTCCGAGAGGTCTTCGCCGTTCCAGACCGCCTGGAACATCCCCGCCAGATCGTCGAGCACGACGCCGTCGAACTCGCCGATGGCGGCGTCGACGATGCCCCGAACGTCGTCCTCGTTCGACCGCAGCCACGCGCGCAGGTCGTCGCAGATGCTCTCGGGATCGGCGTCCGTGGTAGCCTCCCCCGTAATCCGCCGGTACTGTGTCCCCGTTGCATCGACGCGATGCCCCGCAGCGTCCCGAAGCTGTGACTCGACCGTCGCGACACTGGGGACGGTACTGCTCTCCGCCGTTACCCGCATGCTGTCGGTGATCGACGCGTTCGGGTAACGCGACGCCATCGTGTCCAGTTCGTCGTCGAAGCGTTCCCAGAGCGTCGTCCCGTCTTCCTCGACGCCGAAGAGGTCGCGAGCGTCCGCGAAGGTCGTGGCCTCCGCGAGCACCGTGTCGAGGTCGGTCCCACTGCCCAGATCGGACGTGGAAAGCTCCCCACCGCCGAGGGCCGGTTCGATCGTTGCCTCGAAGGCGTCGAGCGTCACGTCGAACGCTCGGGTGGCGCCTTTCAGCGTGCGTTTGACCGTCGCGCTGTGCTCGCCGACCCACGCGCCGAGCGCAGTCAGCCATTCGTCCGGCCCGTCGCCCGCCGGTTCCTCGCCGAGCACCGTTGCGACGATCTCTCTCACCGCCTTCGGGTCGATGATCTCGACACCGAAGCGAACCTGCAGCGACGTCAGTCCCCCTTTGGTTCGCACTTGCCGACCGATAGCGGCCGGGTCGGACACGTACTCGGCGTCCTGCTTGAGCGCGACGGACTCGTTCGAGGTGGCGAGTGTGATGAGAAGCGCGGCGATCGACTCCTGTGGCGTTCCCCGATAGTCGCCGTTGGCAGTCCGTGTTTGTTGGCGGAGCGTCTCGACATCGACCGCTTTCTGTGACTCGTACGTGTCGATGAACTCGCGACACCACCCGGTGTCGGCGATCTCGGCACTGCCGGTATCGACCCCGAGCATCGCGGCGTCGGCGTCCGAGAGCGGCCACGCGCCGCTACCGCGGAAGAATTTTGCCATCCCCTTCGCGTCGTCCACCTCGACGAGCGGCCGCGAGAGCGTCTTCCGCGACGAGCCGAACACCGCCTCGACCTGATCCGCGACGACATCGCCCAACACGGTAGCGCGTGCGCCGCGGCGTTCGTGGACCGTATACACCGACGCGTCCGCCAGAATCGCGGTCACCGACGATTCGAGGCAGCGTTTGTCGGCGCGGTGCTCGCGCTCGAGGTCCTCGTGGGACTCGGTCTCCTCGTCCAGCACCTGTCCCATCCCGATGATGTTCCGAATCCGCTCGAGCATCGTCTCCGGAACCTCGATGGTGAGCAGGACGTGTTCGCCACCGTCGCGGTCGTCGTTCACGTCCTGCCACGTCTCGACCTGGTCGGAGACGGTGTCGTGATCGTCGGCCAGTACGCGAACCCGGAGCGCGTCGTACTCGGGGGACGGGGCTCGGTCGACCGGTTCGAGGACGGAGTAGTCGTACCGAAGCGGGACGAGGCGCTCGTCGCCGATGTCGGCCTCGTGGCGGCTCCCGTCGCTGCGAAAGAAGTCGTCGTTCTCGCGTAGTCGCGTCTCCAGCCACGCCGACAGCTGGTGTGGCGAAACCTTGGCGGCCTTGTCTTGCGCCCGGCTGAGGATGCTCTCCTGTTCCTCCGAGACGAGCGTATACACTTCGTCTCCCTGGTCGTTCGTCTCGGTGAGGATCTTCTGCTTGTCGACGAGCGTCTCCAACCCCGACTCGGTTCGCTCGACGACGCCGTCGGCGGACGCCGTCACGTCGTCGACCATCAACCGACCGAGGTTCTCGGGCGTCGCGGGGACAGCCGGCGCCTGGTTCAGGAGGTAGAGCCCTTTCGCGAGGCGCACTTCCCAGGCGGCGTCGTCACCGTCGAACGTCGGCACCAGCGTGTTGTCGACCATCTCCTGGACCCAGAGCGGAAGGTACGTCGTCTCCTCGACCAGCAGGTCGAACAGGATATCCCACGTGACGAGCGATCCCGCTTCCTTCGACGCCCAGCCAAACTTGGTGAACAGCGACCGGACCAGGACGAGCAGTGCTCGGCCCTGGATGTCGTCGCGGTCGGCCGAGCGTCCCTGCGTGATGAGTTCCTGCATCACCGCCCGCAGGAGCGACAGGTCGTACTCGCGGAACGGGTAGGACTCGACCGGGTCCGGGTCGGCGCTCGTCACCGCCCCGTACGTCCGGAGCGAGAGGTCGGGCATCGACGCCACCAGCGACGCGACGCGCTCCCGGCCATCGGGATCGGACTTCTGGAGCCACCGTTTTCGCACGATGATCTCCGCGTCTGCGCCTTCGAGCGGGACCTGCTGGTGTGTCCAGTGGTCTTCGGGAGGCTCTCCGATGAGGCTCGCGCGCGTCTCCGGAAGCGAGTACTGCCCGGTGGTGACGACGACGGGGTTCGGACCCCGCTGGAGCGCCTCCATCGTCGCCTCGAACTCACGGTAGCGGTGGCGACTGTCGCCGACGAAGAGCGCCACCTCGTCCAGACCCAGCAGCAACTCGGTTCGCTTGCTCCCGTCGTTCAGGGCTTCCGTTGCGGTCTCAACACGCGAGACGAGATCACCGGGGTCGAACGCGTCGGGCTCGATGTCGTCTTCCGCGGTTTCGATGGCAGCTTTCACGCCCGAACGGCTGTCGAGCGCCGTCCCGGCCGTCTCCGGCATCGCCGGCAACGCGTCGTAGAGCCAGCTGCGGAGTGTGGCCCGCTCGTCGAGCACGTCGTCGAACGTCTTCCCGTCGTGTTCGACCGTCTGGAGCGCCTCCCAGACACCCTGATACTCCATATCGAGCGTCCAGGTCCACTCGAGCAGCCAGTTCGGCCCGGTCGGATATCCGAGTTCGCGGCCGATCGCTTCGAAGATGAGGAACGGCAGCGGTGGCTCCTTCGACGCGTCGCGGTCGAGCAGGTTGAGGAAGATCGGTTTGAGGCGGTCGGCGTGCGAGTCACCGATGGACCGCTGGAGCTCGTCGAACCCTGGCCACTGCTCGGCCAGTCGATCACCCAGAGAGGCGAACTCGGATTCGTCGTCAGCGAGGAAGCCAACCAGCTTCAGGAGGTGGGTCTTCCCTGATCCGAACGTCGCGTGGATGTAGAGGAAGCGCGCAGCCTCACCGAGACGTGTCTGGATCGCCTCGCCGAGTTGCCCGAGAACCCGCTCGGCGCTGTCGGTCTCGTAGAACTCTCTCACGTCGGTCTCGGCCCGTTCGCGAGCGTTGACCTTCTGTACCTCTTCGAGCTGTCGCGTCGGATCGCTGTGGAAGAGGTCGGCGATCGTCACTGGAGATGTACCCCCTGGATCTGGCCGTCGATCTGGTGGGCGGGGTAGTAGTGTGGCGATTCGCCACCGAAGAAGCTCAGCTTCCCCCCGACGACATCCCCGGGGAACGGGATGCCGACCGTGGACTTGACGTTTCGTCGGTCGAGTTCATCGAGCAGTTCCAACGCGCGCGTGAACGGGTACAGACTACCCAGGTTGAGCAGCAGCACCACGTGACTCTGCGTCTCCAGCTGAGCGTCGCCGAGCTCGTGTTCGATCATCCCCTGAACGAGCTCTTCGGCGAGCCGATCCTGCATCGTCTCCGCGATCCGCTCACCCGAGGATTTCTCGCCGCCGATCTCAGCCAGGGGCTCGCCCAGATCGACGAGGAGCTTGTACACGTCGGTTTGTGGGAGGAGTTCGTCGAGCCAGATCGGCTGCACGGTGATGTCGTCTGGAACCACCGGGGATTTCCCTCGGCCAGTCGACCAGGTCTCGAGGCGGTCCGTGACCCGATGTTCGATCGCCGGGGCGACGGCAGCGATGACGAACGGATTGCGGATTCCGTGCTGGCCCTTCGCGAACGTACACAGCTTCGTCTTGAAGTCGCGGAACGGCGACGGACTTCCCTGGCTCATCGAATGATCACCCCGTCGGCCGTCTCCTCGATTTCGAGGGCTCGCTGTTCGACGAGACGCGCCACGCGACGGTTCAGTTTCTGCCGGTCGTCGGGAACGATGCCGATCTGGTCGATGTCGTCGGGCGCTCGGTCGCCGACGATCGACGACAGTTCGTCGAGCCGAGCAGTCAACGCAGCCGGACCGACCTCGACCGCGCCGTCGAGCGGCTCTACTTGCGCCACGCCGTCCGTTACCTCGGCGATCTCGTCCGCATCTGCACCACCCGACAGCGTCGTGATGGCGTTCTCGATCGTTTCGTACCACTGCTGGAGCTGACGCAGCGGCGTGATGTACTCGCCCTCGAAGGCGATGTGGACGCCTGCCGGGAGGGCGGTCGCCGGGCGCACCCAGGGATGCTCCTCGATACGATCGACCAGTTCACGCAGGCCACGTTCGTCGACGAACGTGTTCCACGACCGCTCGAGGTCGGGGGCGAGATCGGGGACCAACTCTCCGGAGAGCGTACTCCACCCGTCCGCCGTCCACCACGCGCCGTCGAACGACGAGACCACAGTCGAACGGGCGTCGACGAGAGAGCGGGCGTCCTCGTCGAGCCAGTCGAACTGACGACTTCCGATCGTGAACACCGCGTCGAGCTGTTGCAGCGTCGGCAGACGACGATTCCAGACGTCGGTCACCTCTTCGACCCACTCCTGTGTGTCGTTCGTCTCGCCGATGACGCCGTCGATACCGTCACCTTGTGATTTGACGGTCGACAGGCGGTCGTCGGTCGCGCCGATCCGTTCGGTCAGTTCGGCAGCAAACGCCTCGAGTAACCCGGCGACTTCGTCGGTTTGAACGTCCGTGTCGACGGCCAGAGTCACGTCCTCGCGAAGTCCAGTGAGCGTCGAGCGAACACGTCGGTTCGCTTCCTGGAGGTGGATGAGACCGTCCGCGACGGTTTCGGTCGTCTCCTTGAACCCACCCGCCTCCAGAAGCTTGCTCAAGTTCGTGCGTGGGAGGAGTGTTAGCCTCGGCGTCGAGGGTGTGTCGAAATCGAGGACGGCGCCGTCTTCCAGCGTGTTTCCGTCTTCGTCGATGGGCAGCAGTCGCCCCTCCCGACAGAACCCCCAGATGATCGCCCGGAGCGCCGGCCGCGCCTCGTCGTAGAACGGCTTCTGTTCGACGATGCCAGCGAGGATCGTATTCATGTTGAGACCCTCGTCGCGGTCGTTCAGCTGTCGACCGGTGAGGGACATGACGTTTCGCTGGATGGTCTGCTTGCCGTGCCCGCCGTTCTGATTCGACGAAGGGACCTGGATCGTCCGCGCCCATGCGGGCAGCGGTGCATCGCCGTCGAGTTCACGCAGCTCGCGCAGTCGACGCTCGTCGATCTGGAGCATCATCGGGTGGAAGTCGTCGGGATACGTGACGCCCACTGCGACCTGAACCGCCTTCGAGAGGCCGCCGATGTCCGTCCGGTCTTTGACGGTGTGCGAGCCGCTCGCCATCGCGCTGGTCAGCTTGCTGCGGACGGCAGTCGCCCGCCGTTCGAGGTCGCGCTCGACTGCTGGAGGGATGTCGCTCGTCGCGATCGCGTCACGAAGCGCCCACCATTCGACCAGTCGGTTACGCAGGTCCTGGAGCCCATCGGTGTCGATGTCCCAGTACAGTGTGTCTGCATCGGCTCGTTCGTGCGCTGTGCCCGGGCGAACCCCCCGGACGGCGACGTCGATATCCAGCCCCTCCTCGGAGTCGACATTGGTCTCGAACGTCGTCCCGTCGAGTTCGAAGTGATACGAGACCGGGTACTCGTCACCGGACTCACCGTACGGTACGGATTCTGGGAGCGGCAGGTCCTGGGTGATGCGCTCCCAGAGGTGTTCGTCGAGCGTTTCGACGACGGCGTCCCAGTCCGGGGCCGCTTCGTTCTCCTCGGCCTCGTCGTAGATGAGGCGCTCCTCCTGTGTTGCGAACCGGTAGCGAGCCCCGCTCTCGCCCTGCGTCGGCCGGATGAACTTCTGCAGCCGATCCAGTGACTCCTCGACGCGGTTCGTCGTGCTGATCCAGGACTGGCCGTTCAGGTCGCTCATCACGGCGACCGCGATGTTCCCCTCGTTCAGCGGGACGATTTCGTGCACGTGCTGGAGCAGGAGGACCGCCTTCGCGACGTCGAGGTCGAACGTCTGTAGCTCACTCCCGCCGTCGGCTACCTCGTCCGCGATGCCGGTCGTCTCCTCGACGCCCTCGACGACACGCATATCCTGCGGGAGGATTTCGCGGAGTTCGGGCTCGATCAACTCGAAGAGGTCGACCAGCGAGATGATCCGGTCGTCCTCGCCGTCGTCGATCCAGTCCACCAGTAGCCCGTGCATGAGCGCCAGAATGGCCCGCGCAGTCCCCGAGAAGATGGACTTCGCCGGATCGTTCGCCTCTCGACGGAGGTTGAACAGGATCTCGAGGAACAGGGGCGCGTGAGACGGGAGGAACGGGTAGAACTCGACGAGTTCCTCGTCGTCGACCGCATCGAGTGGTGGTTTCGTGTTCTGCTTGATCTCGTTGTAGACGAGCGATTCGGTCGGCTTCACGTCGGCGTCATCGAGGATGCGCCGGACCGCGTCTTCGCCCGGTTCTGACTTCTGGAAGAGCCGCCGTTTGGCGATGTCGCCGACGTGCTTGCTCGGGAGCTGATACCGGTGGGGGAACCGGTCTTTGACGATACTGAAATCAGCTCCGTGGGCCGCGAACTTCGGTTGGCCGTCCTCGATTTTCGCCTGCGCCGTCGCGACGAGCTGGATGTCGCCCTCACCGATGTCGTCGACGTTTTCGGCGAGCGTCTGCAGCTCGGTGAGACGCTCGAAGTCGGTTCCGATGAAGAGGCTCACTTCGTCGAGCAGGAGAACGAGCTTGACTGGGTCCTCGAATTCCGCTTCGCGTGCCTGCCGAAGCGATTCCAGTCGACTGACGACCGCCTCGGGGTCGATATCCGACGGCTGGAGGTCGGTGTAGCCGTCACGCGTGCCCGTCACTTGTTCGAACAGCTCTGGAAGCACGACATCGGACAGCGCGCTGTACTGCTGGATGTCGGTCCAGAGCTCGTCCGGTTTCCACTCGTATCGTGGATCCTCCGGGGTCACCCCGTCGACGACGGCTGCCGCCCGATCCCGTCGTTCCGACCATGCCTCGGTCGTCCGGTACCAGTCCTCGAAGTATGCGACATCGAGCTGGGACGACAGCCCGGTGGAGACCCCGTCAGCAACGCCCGTGAGTGTCGAGTTCTGGTGGGCGTGCCGAAGGACGATTTCACTGAAACTGCGTTGCTTCTGGCCCTGATATTTCAGCAAGTTCACCGACACCGGGATGACGTGATACGCGGCATGAACACGTTCCCAGTCGCTGCGCAACGCATCGAGGTCGCGTTCCGCCGACGTGTCCGGAACGAGGTCACGCCAGATGTCGTCGCGACGCTGGAGCCACTGGGTATCCATCAACCCATCCAGAACGGTCAGCAGGTGGCTCTTCCCGCTGCCGTAGTAGCCATAGAGCCAGTAGTTCGCCCCCGTGCGCATGTCCGCCGTGTCGCCGAGGAGTCGGTTGACGAAGTCTTCGAGGAAGCGCTGGGAGTCGGCCGTAACGTGGTATGACTCGATGGCGTGCTCCCTGTGCTTGTGTTCGCCCGCAGACCGGTCTTGACGATCGATCCGCACTGATTCTTCGAAGTCTTCGGGCAGGTCGTCGAACCACGTTGCGTCGACCATCAATCAGCCCCCTCTCGGGTGATCCACGCGTACGGCTCGTCCACCGGCCGCAGTTGGAGGCTTCCGTGGAGTTCGACGAACTCCCACGCGTCCGTCTCCGCTACTCTGTCGTAGAGCGCCGCCCATCGAGCACTCGGCTGGAACAGGTACTGGAGCCCGACTGGCGACTCGACCGACGCGTCCTCGCCTGCTTCGTACGAGTGCCCCATTGCGACGAGAAGCGGGGCGTCGCCCAGCGATGGGGGGGTGCCCACGACCGTTCGCTGGTTCTCCAGAACACCGACCTCGCGCATGACTGATCGGAATCCTTCGCCCCATCGCTCAGTGGTCGAGTCGGCGTAGTCGAACGGGGTCCCGTCAGCGGACTTGAACTGCTTCAGGACGGCCGTGAGTGTCTCGGTGGAGAAATCGAGCGCGTCAGGATGGTCCGCCAACAGTCGCTGCGCGTACTCGTGGACGACGTAGCGACCGAGCGCGTCATCGGCGACGAGATAGGGATAGAGAACCTGGGCTTTGTCCCGCGGCGTCGCGCAGGCATCCAACACGCTGGGAACGTCACGCGGGTTGGGGAGGCTGGCGGGCGCGTTTTTGAATCGCGACGTGAGGACGCGGGAGAGCTCACGGAAGCTCTCCCGCGTGCTGCGGTTCGCACGGCGTTCCTCGAACCAGACCTCCTCGACCCGACTCCAGGTTCCGTGTTTCTGGTACAGGCGCGCGAGTTCCTCGGCTCGTCCGACGGGAAGTCCACACATGGTTAGATCCATGGTTACTTCCGGCGGCGAGAACTCGCGGGAGAGTGAGGCCAACTGCGGTCCCCCACCATCCGAACGGATCGTCATAGGCCGAGGAAGTCTGCCGATCTACTTTACTGTTCGTCATCGCCCGCCCCGTCTACGTCGTCTACTGGCTGGCGACGCGGTCACGATCGAACGGTGCACTGAGGACAGCGCACTCGCCGTCATCCAGGAGCGATACGCCCGCGGCGAACTCCCGGACGGGGAATCCGAACGGCGGTGCGAACAGCGGGAACGTACCGATCCCTTCGAGTTCGGGCTCACGGTGAGCGCTTCGGAACCCTACAGTTAAGTTCACCAATAGAGTACCATATTGTATGGTATACACAATACAACTGTCTGTGTCCGGTGATTTCGACCGGGTCGTCGAGACAACGATCGACGCTCTCAAAGACGAAGGGTTCGGCGTCCTCTGCGACATCGACGTGCAGGCGACGCTCAAGGAGAAACTCGGCGAGGAGTTTCGACAGTACCGCATCCTCGGTGCGTGCAATCCGACGCTCGCACACGAGGGTCTGAGCGAGGAAGTCGAACTCGGCGCACTCCTCCCCTGCAACGTCATCGTCTACGAAACCGACGACGGCGAGGTCATGGTGAGCGCGGTCGACCCGCAACAGCTCGTCGGCATCGCCAACAACGAGGCACTCGACGAGGTCGCGAACGAAGTCCACGACCGATTCGAACGCGTCCTCGCCAGCGTCGCTGACGCATTCGAACCCACCTCGGAGGCCTGATATCGATGTCGTCCTCGAATCAACTCGACACTACGACGATCGTCCTCCTCGTCCTGGGGGCGATCGTCGTCCTGCCGATGCTCACAATGGGGATGGGGTTCGGCGGAATGGGCTACGGAACGACCAGCTGGTGGTGGCCACTCGTCGGGATGCTCGTCCAGCTGGTCTTCCTCCTCGTTCTGCTGGGAGGGGGATATCTCGTCTTCCGCCAGGTGACACGGTCGAAATCGTCTCAGAATCCCGCGATGGAGGAGTTACGCACGGCGTACGCTCGTGGAGACCTCACCGACGAAGAGTTCGAAGCTCGGCGAGACAAACTCGAACGCTCGGAATGAAGTAACCACGACAGGGGGCGTCTAATCGAGCCCCAAGTACGCGATTGACACAGTCACACTGGGGACATCTGCCGGAGGATCTCGTCGACGCCGAACGCTGCGGCCGCCCCAGCGTTCGGCTGGTGACAGACATGCGTAGAAGATGCAACGCCATACGACTGGCTGATCCCCGTACAGTGAGGGTTCACCGATGAAACGGCCGTTAGTGATCGTGGCCCGCCATCACACCATCGGCTGCCCGGTGGCGTCTTCGTCTGGACGCTCCTCGAAGGTCTCCTTGCAGGTCTGTGAGCAGAAGTAGTGCGTCTCGTCGTCTGTCGCCGGCGGCTCGCTGTCGTCGGTCCGCATCCCACAGACGGGGTCTCGGTACTGGCCGGGCGGACCGAGACCACGGCGAGGCGTACACCAGAAAGCCGGAGAGCGCGAACGCGATGAGGGAGATAGAACCCCTCACGGCGACTGTGGCCGTTCGGAACGCGCCACACTCCTCGGGGGTCCAAAACACGTCCTTCGGAGGGTTGTTTAACACAGGGCGGCTATCAGGGGATGGTGTTAACAACTGCGCGCCCATCAGCCGGGATAGGATGGGACTCCTGAGTACACTCCGCAGAGCCGTCGGGGACGATTCGTCGACTCTGTGGGAGTGCCGAAACTGTGGGGAGACGCTTTCAGAAGACTCCGATGAGTGTCCGAGCTGCGGTGCTGAGGATGTCGCCTGCTACGAGTTCTGAAGCGGATCGCGGCCTCTCATCGCCTGCCGATTCGGTTAGAGTGGAAGTCCATGGTGAAAGCCCACGGCTTTAGTCGTGGGTTGACTTCCGACTGTACTTCTCTTCGAACTCACCGATGAGCTGCCCCATTTTGGCGTACCAGTCATTGAGCGTCCGCTGCATCTCGGTCGTGATCTCCTCAGCATCACGCGGATGGTAGACGTGGTAGTAGCCGCCCTGCTCGTAGTTCACTTGTTCCTTCTGGATGAAGCCAGCTTGGAGAAGACGCTGGACGCCACGATAGGCGGTTGATCGCTCACGGTCGACCTGTTCTGCGATTTCGTCGACGGTGAGTGGCTCCTGTTGAGCTTGAAGCAACTGGAAGATGTCCTTATCGATCTCTTTGAGGTCGTGGAAACACTCCAGCAACCCCTCGCACTGCATATCTTTTCGGAGCATCTCGCTCATTGAGTCAGCCATTACCAGCGGAACGTAGGAGATATGGCCTCAAAAGTATTTGTATAGTTAGCACAATACTATCCCGGTCTATGATGTGGTGAGTCGACACAAAGTTCCGGTCTCGTCGTTCCGGAGTCGGCAGACTGCAGCGAGGACGACAGCGCTACTGACGAGTAGCGCGGCCCCGAAGATGAGCACGGTACTCACCGTGTTGAGCTGGTCGATCCCGTAGACCGTGCCAAGCTTGTTCGACGCGACCGCCACGCTCCCGGCCAGCAACATCGCCGCGAAGTACCCCTTAATCTCGTCTTCATCGACGAGATTCGTCGCCCACGCACCGATGCGTGCCCCGAGGGCGCTTCCAACGAGCAGGAAGACGACGACCGGGACTGCGACCGACCCGGATTGTGCGTACGTGAACGCGCCGAACGCGCCCGAAATCGTGATTTGGAGGATATCCGTCCCGACGGCGATAGCGGCAGGGACGCCGAGCCCGTACATCATCGCGGGCATCAGGAGGAATCCACCGCCGACGCCGAGGAACCCCGAGAGGATGCCGATGACGAGCCCAACAGCGAAGATGAGCGTCCCCGAGACGCGAATACCGCCACGTAACGTCACCATCGGTGGGATGTGGATTGACTGAACCCGGTCTGCGAGGTCGCCACTGGCTTCGGTGTCCTCATCATCCGTCCATGCGTCGCGCAGCGTGAGCAGGCCGACAGCGGCGAGAAGCCCGACGTAGGCGACGTTGATGATGAGGTCGGCCAACCCGGTGGCTTCGAGGAAGAACACGACGCTCTTCCCGCCCTCGATTCCGAGGGTCATCGCTATCGTCATGATCACCGCGAGTTTGTAGTCAACCTGTCCGTGATCCCGGTGGCGGAGCGCACCAATAACGCTCGTCCCGAAGACGAACGCGAGTCCGCTCCCAACGGCGACCGTTGACGGATACCCCATCACCAGCAGCGCGGGCGTCACGAGGAACGATCCACCCATGCCGAAGAACCCGAAGAGGGTCCCGATGAGCAGCCCGAAGCCGACGAACACCGCGAGCATCACGAGGCTCATGCCGAAGATGGCCATCTTCAGGCACCCCCGATCGCGTCGACCACGGCCGGTCCGACTGTGTTACTGAGCGCACCGTACCCAACGTACAGGACGATGGCCTCCGCAAGGACGAGTCCCACGGTGGCTACCGCCTGCGTTGAACTACTCAAGCTCTCAAGTCCGAACATGGGACCGACTCTCTGCTATCTTGCTTTGAATTTCCATCATTATACAATATTACTGGCCAGCCTCGATCCTGTAAGCGTGTGGGACAGGGATTAGCTGCCTCCTGTATCGCCGCCCCGGAACGAGCGAGCGTATCCCTGGACGTACGCACCGAGGAACATGCCCGCAATCGCCCAGAGGATGGGGTAGTTGCCGACGCCGAAGCTTGCGTAGGCCGCGCCGGGGCAGATCCCGGAGAGACCCCAGCCGACGCCGAAGATGGCCCCCCCAATGACGACGTTGTGGTCGAACTCTTTCACCCGCCGCGTGTACTCACTAGCGGTGAGCGGCGCGCGGTCCAGATAGCGCGTCGCGACGGTGAAGGTGATCCCCGTGACGATGGCGGCGCCTCCCATCACGAACAGGAGGCCGAAGTCCTCGAGCTGGAGGAAGTCCAAGACGACCTCCGGGCGGGCCATCCCACTGATGGCCAGTCCCAGTCCGAAGATCAGCCCCCCGATGTAAATGACGGGGAGGACCAGCGGACTGCGGGCGGTGTCACTCATGGAGCCACCCCCAGTGCCTGCACGAGTTGGGCGGTTCCGATCGCGAACGCCAGGAACGTCACGACATTAACCAACGAGGTGTTCGACAGCGAGCCGACCCCACAGACGCCGTGGCCCGACGTACAGCCTTTCCCGAGACGTGTGCCGATGCCGACGAGGACGCCGCCGCCGAGCAGGCGCCACCACTGAACGTCAGTCGTCCAGATGGTCGGATCGGGTGCGAGGGCGAGCCCCCAGATGGCCGCACCACTGACGATGCCGAGCGTAAACACGACTCGCCAGCCGCGCGATTGGACGTACTTGAACCGGTTGAATCGGTCGACGGTAGAGACATACGAGAGTGTCGACTCGAGGAACGTGCTCGCGCCCGCGATGATCCCGGTTGCGAGATAGATGACCGCCGCGCCGAGCCCGACGAGCAACCCGCCGAGGAGATACGGCAGTATCCCGCGCGGGAAGTGGTCGCTCACTGCGAGCAGCGGGACGAGTGACGCCATCGTTAGTTAGTCAGTGCCTCTTCGCTGGCGGCGCAGTTGTTCGGCCCGAGCTCGAGTTCGAACGCCGCTTCGTCGTCAGGAGCCTGCTGGCCGAGGTTGGCCGCGATAATGCCCTCGTAGTTTGCCGGCTGCGGCGGCGTGTCGGCGACGATGAAGTCGACGAACTCGTCTTCGTCCATGGCGAGCGCGTCCATCCGGTCGATCAGGTCGCCGAGTTCCGCGGTGTAGGTGCCATCGGCGTTCGGCGTCGCCGAGTCACTGACATGCGCCGGCGCGACGATCGTATCCTCCGGGAGCGTCAGGACCTGCTCCTGGAGGCTCTCATAGAGCGTCCGGGCTGCATCCTTCGCCGCCTCGGGATCCTCGAGATCGGGTCGTGCAACGCTCTCGGTGAGGAGACCGTCGCCCGTGAACAGGACGTTGCCCACTTTGTACGCGGTCATACCGGTCGTATGCCCGGGCGTGGAAATGACCTCGATTTCGACATCACCAACGGCGAGGGTGTCCCCATCAGTGACCGTCTCGCAAGATCGCTCGTACTCGACGCCACGCTGGGTAGCTGCCTTCGGAAGGACTGCCGTCGCCTCGGTCCTGGTGGCGAGACCACGAATGCCAGAGATGTGGTCGGCGTGGACGTGTGTGTCGAGGGCGTACGTGAGGTCGGCGCCCAGAGTTCGCGTGTCCTGGACGTACTCGTCAGTAAACGCGCGAAGCGGATCAATGACCGCGGCCTCGCCGTCAGAAACGATGAGATACGCGAGGCACCCGCTGGACGGCCGCCGGTACTGGGCGATCGTTGCGTCGACGTCACCAGAATGCTTTGCGTTCCGGTTGGCTAACGAACCGCTTCCCGATTCGTGAACGTCAACGTCGAGCTCCTGGTACTCGTAGATACGTGCCCAGCCGTTCATACCGCGTGCGAGGTGATCGACATCGTATCCGTCTTCATCGAGGTACTCAGCGACGAGCTCACTCGACCCGCCCTTCGCACAGAGGACCGTACTGCGCTGGTCGTCAGGCAGCTCCGAATGAAGGTCCTCAGGAATGCCATCGAGTAACTCGAAGTACGGGTAGTTCACGATTGTGACGTTCTCGGCTTCGATGTGCCACTCTTCGAAGTCCCCCTCCGAGCGTACGTCGAGGATGAACACGTCCTCGCCGCTGTCGATTCGCTGCTTCAGTTCGGTTGGCGTCGTCGATTCGACCGTTTCGTCCGGATCGGCATCTTCCCCTTTGGTCATCGTCACTCTCGTCTATCTACTGCTGCCAAATAAGCCTTTGTATAGTAGTTCATATTATACACAACACTATATCGCGATATTCTGCTAATTAGGCCCCAAAAAGGAGTTTTGGAGGGATGTCTAAAAGGGTATTGTACTTAGGTAGAACTACTACCGGCACGCTTTTCTAAGACCGGGCAGTATTGGGTAATGAAGCCAAGACCATGATACAGTACGATGCCACTGAGACTCTCGACGTAAAGGGCGAACACTGTCCAATGCCGGTCGTCAAGACGAAGCAGAACATCGACCAGCTCGCTGAAGGCGCGATCCTCGAGGTTCTCGCGACCGATCCCGGAAGTATGAGTGACCTCGGCGGCTGGGCCGATACAACCGATGGCGTCGAGATCGTCGACCAGCAGGAGGGCGACGACGTGTACAGACACTACGTGCGCAAGACCGAGTGATCATGAGTACCGACACGCCTGACGCGTCATCCGAGGCACCCTCGCGTGCAGCGCTGGCCGCGCGCGTTGACGCACTCGAGGATGCGCTCGCCGAGGACGACACCAAGAAGATGAGCATCATCGCCACGAAGGGGACGCTCGACATGGCGTACCCGCCACTCATCCTCGCGAGCACGGCCGCCGCGTTCGGTTACGAGGTGACCGTCTTCCATACGTTCTGGGGGCTCGACATCCTCCACGAAGAACGCTCGCAGAACCTGAAGCTGAGTTCGGTGGGCAACCCCAACATGCCAGTCCCGAATGCCGTCGGCGCCTCTCCCCGGAATGGACCGCGTGACGACGAAGCTGATGGAGAACAAGATCGATGACAGCGACACGGCCACGATCGAGGAACTCATCGATACGTCCCTCGATATGGGCGTCGAATTCCAGGCCTGTCAGATGACGATCAACCTGATGGGCTACGACGAGAACGACTTCTACGACGGTGTGACGACAGGTGTGGGTGCTGCCACGGCCATCCAGGATATGGCTGACGCCGATATTCAGCTCCTCATCTAAGTGGGGTCGCTACATCTCACTCTGCACTCTGGGAATCAGCAGATAGAGAAACTTCTCGTGGCAAGTCGGGGATCGCGAGATCAGTACGACGTAGCAACTGCGCGTTGATCGCGACGATAACCGTACTCAGCGACATCAGGAGCGCACCGACAGCGGGCGACAGCAGAATCCCGATCGGCGCAAGGACGCCCGCTGCAAGCGGGAGTGCGAAGACGTTGTATCCGGCTGCCCAGACGATATTCTCCTGCATCTTCCGGTAGCTCGCCTTGCTCAGCTTCACGAGCCGAACCACGTCCAACGGGTTGTTCTGGACGAGGATGACGTCGGCCGACTGCACGGCGACGTCGGTACCGCTTCCGATAGCGATGCCGACGTCGGCCCGCGTCAGCGCCGGCGCGTCGTTCACGCCGTCGCCGACCATCCCCACGAGCTTGCCCTGGTCCTGGAGTTCCTGCACTTTCTCGTCCTTGTCTTCGGGGAGGACCTCCGCGAACACGGTGTCGATGCCCAGTTCGACGGCAACGGCGTCGGCGACGTCCTGAGAGTCGCCAGTCAGCATCGCTACTTCGATGCCCAGGTCGTGGAGGGCGTCGACGACGCGGAAACTCTCCTCGCGAATCACGTCGGCCATCGCGAAGGCGGCGATCAACTCTCCGTCGCGGCTCGCGGCTTCGCCGCTCGCACCGTCCGAGGACTCGCTCCGCTCGCCCTCGCGGACGAGATACACCACGGTCTGGGCGTTCTGACCAGCTTCATCAGCGAAGCGCTGGAGATGATCGGGAACCTCCCTATCGAGCTGGGTCAACAGGTTCGGCCCACCGACGTACACCTCGGTTCCACTGTCGGACGCGTCCGCCGAGCCTCCGTCGACGCCGGAGACATCGACGGTCGCGCGGACGCCTCGGCCCTTGATCGCCTCGAAGCCGGACGCGTCAGGAACGGGTAGGTCTCGCTCGTTGGCGGCCTCGCGGATCGCTCGCGCGATCATGTGTTCGGAGTCGCTCTCGACGGCCGCCGCCAGCGCGAGCGCGTCGGCCTCGCTCACGCCGTCGACGGTCGCCATGTCGACGACGCCGTGCTCGCCCTCGGTGAGCGTCCCCGTCTTGTCGAAGATGATGGCGTCCAGATTCCGCGCGTCCTCCATCGCGATCCGGTCGCGAACGAGCATCCCGTTCCGCGCGGCGAGCGACGTGTTGATCGCGACGACCAGCGGGATGGCGAGTCCGAGCGCGTGCGGGCAGGCGATGACGAGCACCGTGACGACGCGCTCGATGACGGTCGCATCGAACGAGACCGCGAGCGTCCACGCGATTGCTGTCACGACCGCCGCCCCGAGGGCGACATAGAACAGCCAGCCGGCCGCGCGGTCGGCCAGCACCTGTGTCTTGGATTTACTCTGCTGGGCTTCCTCGACGAGGCGCATGATGCCCGCAAGCGTCGTCTCCTCGCCGGTCGAACCGACACGCACGCGGAGACTCCCGTCGCCGTTGATGGTGCCGCCGATGACCTCGTCTCCGGGTTCTTTCGAGACCGGTTTCGACTCCCCCGTGATCATCGACTCGTCGATGTCCGAATCGCCCTCCTCGACGACGCCGTCGGCCGGGATACTCGCGCCCGGTCGGACGAGGACGAGATCGTCCTCGGAGAGTTCGCTCACCGGGACTTCCTCGGTCTCTCCATCGTCAGTAATCCGCTCGGCGGTATCGGGCATCAGCTTCGCCAGTTCGTCGACCGCGCTCGAGGCACGCCGCACGGATCGCATCTCGATCCAGTGCCCCAACAGCATAATGTCGATCAGCGTGACGAGCTCCCAGAAGAATGCCGACTGCGTGGGAAAGACCACGCTCGCGAGACTGTAGACGAACGCGACCGAGACGGCCATCGAGATCAGCGTCATCATCCCCGGCGACCGGTCTTTCAGCTCCGGCACCGCCATCCGGAGGAACGGAATCCCACCGTACGCGAAGACGATCACTGCGAAGACGGGATTGATCCACTCGCTCCCCGGGAACGCTGGGACGGAGAACCCGAGCCACTCCTGTAACATCTCGCTGTACAGCAGGACGGGAATCGACAGGAGCGTCGAGACGAAGAAGCGCCGGCGGAACAGCTGCTCGTGGCCTTCGTGCATCCCGCCATGACCCTCGCCGTGTCCCTCGTGAGTGCCGTGGCCGTGCCCTCCGCCCTCGTGTCCAGCGGGCTCGTGCTGCTCGTGGACCTCCCTCTCACTCTCCGCAGCAGGGTGAACCTCTTCCTCCAGTAGCTCCTGTTCTACCCGTTGCTCGTCAGATTCGGCGACCGCTTCATCGTGCTCGCCGTGCTGGTGACTGCTGTCGTCTTGGTGGTGTTCCCCTCCCTGGGGATTCTCATTTGTCTCGTTGTGGTCGACCATAGATCATATGCTCTGTAGAGGTGGATCCGCCGGCCTCCTGAATCTTCGCCCCCGAAACTGTCCAGCAGGACCAGCGTCGGCAAGCTTCAAAGACAGGTTGCCGTTGTCTCGAAGCGGTCCGTGCTATCCTCGGGCCTGAGCAGTATACCCCGCGTCTGCGACGGCCTCCACGAGAGCTGTGACATCTGTTTCACCATCGACGCTCGCCTGTTCGCTCTCACTGTCGACGGTCACGTCAGTCACGCCTGAGACCTCTTGAAGCGCCTCTTCGACCGTCTGCTCACAGTGACCGCACGACATTCCCTCTACGGTGATGGTCGTCGTCATACAGGAATACATACGGTCTCCTCTCTTTAGCGGATTTCCCCTTCGATCATGTTGATACACCACAGGGGAAACTTTGAATTCGAAGTTTCATCTACAGCCGTAACGAAACCGTCCCCCGGTTCTCCAACTGTCGACACCAAGGATGTTCAGCTGGGATTTGAGGACCTTCAGATGTCCGTCAGTGGTCGTGTCCCTCCATCACCATCGGATGCCCGGTGGCGTATTCGCCGGGGTCCTCCTCGAAGGTCTCCTTGCAGGTCTGCGAGCAGAAGTAGTACGTTTCGCCGTCGTGCGTCGCCGATGGCTCGCTGTCGTCGGTCCGCATCCCACAGACAGGATCCCGGTACTGACCGGGTGCACCGAGGCCGCGGCGGTAGACGTACACCAGAAAGCCGGAGAGCGCGAACGCGATGAGGTTGAGGTAGAACGTGTAGTTGAGCTCGAAGTACGTCTGCTCGGTCGCCGTCTCCCCGCCGGCCAGATCCGGAACGATGCCGAAGGCGTCGAACAGCAGTTCCATGAGGAAGCCAGTGAACGCCATCGTGACGAAGAAGACGCCGAGGATGTACAGCATGATCTTCCAGCCGTAGTACTTTCGGTAGACGTTCAACACGGGAACCGTGATGAGGTCGGCGTAGACGAAGGCGATGACGCCGGCGAAGCTGATCCCCCCGCCCCAGAGGGCGACGGCGAAGGGAACGTTGCCCATGCTGCCGACGAAGCTGATGACGGCGATGGCGACGCCCATGATGGCGTTCTCGGCGGTCACGAGCAGGCCATCGCCCTGGATGAACAGGGCGTTCCACACCCACTGCGGGACGAAGACGATGACGAACCCCGAGATGAGGAAGCCAGCGATGATGTCCTTCCAGATCATCGACCACTCCTTGCGGAACTGGTTCCCGACCTTGTACCAGCCTCCCCACGACCGCAACTCCTCGCGCCACCCGCCGCGGCTGGACATCTCCTGGCGGTAGGTCTCCATACAGCCCTCCGAGCAGAACTTCAGCGTCTCGCCGCCGTCGGCCGTGAGCGTGTACTCGTCTTTGCCTTCCATCCCGCAGGTGGGGTCCTCGGCGACGCCCGCTCTACGGTCGCGCTCGTTGAGCGTCTCCCGAACCTCGTCGAAGAGGTTCTCGGGGAGCGTGAGGTGGACGATGACCGCCATGACGGCGATGAGGATGAGGCCGCCGAGCAGTTCCGCGACGAGGAACTCCCAGCCGAGGAGGATGAGGATCATCAGTCCGAGTTCGACGATGAGGTTCGTCGACGCGAACATGAACGCGAGGAAGTTCACCGCGTGGGCGCCCTTCTTGAACAAGCCCTTTCCGATGGCGACGGCCCCGAAACTGCACCCGCTGCTCGCCGCGCCGAACGCCGTCGCCTTGGCGAGACCGTTCAGATCACCATCGCCCAGAACCTGAGCCATTTGCTCCTTGGAGACGTAGACCTGGACCAGACTCGTGACCGTGAGACCCATGATGATCGCCCACGCCGCCGTCCAGAGGAATCCGACGCCGATGCGGAGTGCTTCGAACACGCCGCCCAGTATCGTTGCCTGCATAGGTGTACCATCGTAGGGATCGTCTATTGCAGTTGCCCCTAGGATAATCCGCTTCGGCGACACCTCTACTGCGGATTCAAAGATTGAACCCCTTGGCTAGCTATGGTTCTAAGGCACAATCGCATTAACCCAGGATCACGTACCTGACACTAGGGACGGCCTCTCGGAGGAAACAGACATGCCTCAACACACGGACGACACACGACTCGTAACGATTCTACTCATCGTCATCGGTGCGTTCATCATCTCCCCGATGTTCTTCATGGGCTTCGGGATGATGGGTTTCGGCCCGATGATGGGCGGTATGTGGGGCGGTGGAATGTGGGGCGACGGAACGATGCCTGGCTGGATGTTCGTCGTCGGTATCGTGATGCAGCTCCTGTTTCTTGCTACCCTCGTCGCCGGCGGCTACCTCCTCTACAGCGCGGTCGCTGGCAGCGAGCGCGACTCCGACCGGGCGCTCGAAGAGCTCCGGCTCGCCTACGCCCGTGGCGAACTGACCGACGAGGAGTACGAACAGCGGCGAGAGGCGCTCGAACGCGACGCGGAATCACGATGAGGCGGATCTGATGGGTGTCGGCGGCGTGCGATCTCCGTCGCAGAGTCCGTTCGTCACGCAGAAGGATGGGCGCTGCAGGATTTGAACCACGGTCGCTCGCTGCACTCGCTCCCTGATTCAAATCCTTCGCGGTTCCATTGCTGCCGCTCACGGGGTTGTTCGCGGCAGCAAGTGGGCGCTGCAGGCCCTGGTCATTGAGCGTGACTACCCTTCATTTTGGCCGCCTCAGGCGCTGTAGTAGATGGTTCGGGATAGGCAGTAACCGGGACTCGTGGGATTCGCTTGACTCGAAACGACCAACCATGGATCTCGAACCAATCGATCCCGAGACCGCGCTCGAACTGTACCTGAAAGACAAGCAGAACGAACTGGCTGAGGCCTCACTCAAAGGGAAGAAGTACCGGCTCCAGCACTTCGTCCGCTGGTGTCACGAGAAGGGCATCGAGAACCTCAACACCCTCACGGGTCGCCAGCTGCACGAGTACCGACTCTGGCGGCGTGACGACGGCGACCTGAACAAGGTCAGTGAGAAGACGCAGATGGACACCCTGCGAGTGTTCGTTCGGTGGCTGGAAGCCGTCGACGGCGTCGAACAGGATCTCAGCCAGAAAGTGCTGTCCCCGGCGATCACCCCGGACGAGAACTCCCGGGACGTGATGATGGACAGCGACCAGGCCTCGTCGGTTCTCTCGCACATGGAGAAATACGAGTACGCCGAACCGCAGCACGTCGCACTCACGTTGATGTGGCACACGATGATGCGAGTCGGCGGCGTCCACGCGATAGACGTCGATGACTACAACTCAGAAGAACAGTACGTGAAAATCCGGCATCGCCCCGATACCGGCACCCCGATCAAGAACAAGGGCGATGGTGAGCGACTCGTTGCACTCTCAGACGACATCTGCGATCTCCTCGACGACTGGCTGGACAACAAGCGACCCAACGTAACCGACGAATACGACCGAGAGCCGTTACTGGCCTCTCGGCAAGGTCGCCTGCAGAAGACGACACTCCGCACCTACGTGTACCGATGGACGCGTCCGTGCACGTACGGCGAAGAGTGCCCTCATGACCGCGATCCGGAAACCTGTGAGGGCACCGTCCAGCACGCGGCCTCGAAGTGCCCATCGAGCGTCAGCCCACACGCCATCCGGCGCGGAAGCATCACGCACAGCCTCAATAACGATATGCCGGATAAGGTCGTCAGCGACCGCGCGAACGTCAGTCCGAGAGTGATCGAACAGCACTACGACCGCCGCACGGAACAGGAGAAGATGGAACAGCGGAGGGACTACCTCGATAATCTGTAGACAATATTCACGCAATACGCCCGTTGAGGTTAGGATCGCTCGTCGATCAACCCGAACCCATTTTTGAACTGAGCCAGACTATCATATTTCAATAGCCGGAGATACGAGAAGAGTCGCATGTACATCGGTGTCGATGGATGTCCGGACGGGTGGATTACAGTTCAATTCAACGAGGGCGGCTACGAATCCTCTTGTCTATACAAGGATATCGAAGAGCTCTGGCAGGAATACGGCGAGACGGCGGAGAGGATCTTGATCGATGTGCCAATCGGTCTTCGGGAGAACTCCAACGCGAAGCGCCCGTGCGACGATGCAGCTCGTGGGAAACTTCGTCCGGAGCGTCACTCCAGCGTGTTTCCCGTTCCAGTGCGGGCTGCTGTTCACGAGGAAAGTTACGAGGACGCAAAAGAGACGCAGGAAGACCGCACTGATGGAAGTCTCGGCGTTCAGTCGTGGGGTATCGCCGATAAGATTGCCGAACTGGATACCTTCCTCCGCAAGACAGAGCCGGATGCCGTTGGAACGATCCGTGAATCCCACCCTGAAGTCTGCTTTTGGGCGCTGAACGGGGAATCCTCCACGGAGTACTCGAAAACGGGCCAACCGGCTGCGGCGTTCTGGGAACGAATCGAGATACTCGAAGCCATCGACGGTTCTATCGTTGATGCCGTCCGCGATGTTACGACCGACCTCGATGCTGAGGTCGGTAATGATGACGTCATCGATGCGTTCGCGTTAGCGCTTACTGCCAGTCCAAAGACCGGCCCGCTTCACACTCTTCCTGACGAGGGATTAGAGAGGGATCAGGGCGATCCGACCGGTGATCTCCCGATGGAGATGGTATACGCGTATCCGTAGATCGGCTTTGAGATGTCGAATAAAGGAATCTACCTGATTTCGCCATCTACCTACCCCCACCGCGAGGCCAAACCGTTTTGCTGTTTCTCGAACCACTTGCGGTCATTCATGCCCTCGGAACAGCCACGAACACCCGAAGTCGAGGTCTCAGAAGATAGCGACTCTGGATTCAAAGTGAATATCTACGATGGTGAGTACCTGATCCAGGTTCGACCGGGCAAGAACGGGTATCAACTCAGTTTGGCATCGAAAACGGGGATGGGGGATGCGGCGTTTCTCCGAACGTATGGACGGGAGGAACGGTTCCGTGAATTGCTCGAAACAAAATTCGAGGCTATCGATTCGGATGCAGTATTCGAAGTTCTGGAAGAACATTTTGATGAAGAGGAGTATCGGATTGTAAATCTCAAGGAGAGCGTCAAGACATTCCACGGGCGTGGGGCAGATCTCTTCGTGGAGACAGGGGAGACGATCCCGACGTTGACCGATGATCGAGACTATCGGGACGACCAGTGGTCAAAGGACAAGACCTATCGAATCAGGATATGGCCAGCCAACGATCTGTGGGTCGAGGTCGTAGACGCCGATAATGGAGAACAGGTCGCTGACTATTGGCCAAACAGTCTTCTCGAAAACATCCGGAACGAAGAGAAGGACGACCACGACCGAGAGCGTGGTCCGACCTCTGTACCAGGTGTCCACGCACCCATAGGGTCACCAAGATTGGATAACGCACCTGTTGTGCACACTCACATCGACTGTACCCACTTAGAACAGCTTGAGAACACGCAATTCAATCCAGCGGGTGAGACACCTCCCAAAGTACCCGCCGGTGAATTCGGTAAGTTACCGCTTCGCTGGTGTTCTACATGCCGATATCGGGAGCCCACGCCTGATGAGATCCGTCAACAGTATAGACCCTGATCCGCGTGATCTCCTCAGCAGAACTAGCGATTAGTCGTGATTGAAACCCGAGTTGGGATCATCGTCGGCGTTCCGGAACTCGTCCTCGAAACGTTCGCGTTCTTCAGTGTCGTCCGGGAGGTCGTAATGGAGCTTCTGAACCCGCGGTGAGACATCGCACCGCTGCTCAATACCCTCCGCTGAGACGCCCCTATTCTTCTGATCGGTGATATACCCGCTCCGGATGTGGTGCGGGGCTCGACTACTGGGACACTTGAAGGCGGAGTTGTTCTTCTGCGCTGCTTCGCAGTCCTCGGGATCGCGGTCGTGTGGACAGTCTAAACCTACCGCGCACGGTCGAGTCCACTTGTAGGCGATCTTCTGTAGCGTCGACGGACTCATTCTCCCGTCACCTTTGGTGAGCAATGGTTCTCTCCCCTCCTCGTCAGTCGCGGGCGGTCTCTGATCATTGAGATAATCCTGAATGATCTCTGGAACATCACCGTAGAGGGTTATCTCCCGTTCGCTACTCTCGTCATTCTTGAGCGGTGTTGTTTCGTCGGTTTCGTACTGGAGAATCCGCTCCTCGTAGGCGAAGTCAGGCACATCACGGCCGATCAATCCACCTTTCCGAGGACCTGACTGACACAGTAACTCCATCGAGACATGCTCTACATCGGCGTACTCGTATTTCCGAAGGTAGTCCAGCGATGCTTTCGCTATCTCCGGGTCAAGCTTCTTCTCGTCGACACCTTCTCCCCCAGCATAGTCTATTTCCGGGATTTTGACGGACTTCTCGAAGCGAACCGGAGCCATCCGATGTTCGATCAGATACTGAATGAACTCGCGGAAGAGGTACATATCGTCGCTAAGCGTCGTGTCCGCTAATGGTTCGTCCCGCGGCAAGGACTCGTACTTCCGCCATTTATCGTATTGCTCAACGTCCTCACTCGTGAGGTCCTCGGTCGATTCGATGAGCGCCTCGTCTTTGAGGTACGTCTGGAGGTAGTCTAGTTTCCGCCTGTACTGTCCTGTTGATTCGACTTCTTCCAATTTCTTTTCACGGAACTCATCCAAGACCGCCTCCATGGGGCGGGACTTCAGTGATAACTCGGGAAATGAGTCCGCCATGTGGTCCACGACTGTGGACGCAATTTGTTCGAGTAATTCCTCTGGAGGATCACCCGAGAGGTGTTGTTTGAGGAACTCTACGTCGTCGAGATGGTCGGGCATTGGTTGGGATTGTTAGTTTGGAGTTTCGTGGTGGGCGCGTCTCACTTGAAATCGTCAAGTGAGCTGTCGAAGTCGGTGCGCGTGCTGTACTGTGTGTGGGCGTCGTCCGGTAGGATTCGACGGATGTGTTGCCTGAATAGGATGCGTCTGTACCGTCTCCGTTTCTCAGGAGTGAGGTAGAAATCCCGGACGGCTTTGGCATCGGTTGCGCCCTGCTCCTCGGCGATTTCACCCGCGGTTTCCAACAAGTCTGACTCTGCATCCGCCAAGATGTTGTAGTAGAAGGCTCGGCCGTGCTTCGGAGTACCCGCTTTACCGTCAACTTTCACGCCAGCTTTCCGGCACAAGTCTTTGAACCGCCGACGCATCTGTTTAGGGCTCAAGAACGACCGGTTCGGTGCGTCACTCGGGAAGAGGTACCCATTCCAGTTTGGTCGCTGTGCCCGTTCGTCGAGCAAGTTAGCGAGTGCATCGAGGCCGAACATGAGGGAAACTTGACCCTGTCCGTTCTTTCGGTCAGGTTCCTCGAATTCGATGTATGAATCGTGTACGTCGAGCGTGATCTGGTCCACATGGACGGCGGGGAGTTCCTTCGTGCGAACACCCCAGACGCAGTACCCAATTATCAGCATTCGCTCTTCGTCCGTCTCGGCGACGACCCACAGTCTCCGAATCTGGTCAGGCGTCAGAGGCGTCGAGTCAGACTGCCAGTCCCACCGGAACTCATCTTCAATGTTCTCCATCGGATCGTAGGCAATGCGGTCGGATCGGTCGAGCCACTCGAAGAATCGATGTGCAGCGCGCACGTGATGGTGGGTCGAATCGTCCGAGGTCAGCTCCTCTCGGAGGCTCTTGACGACCTCCTTGAAGGATTCGTAGACATCGGTCTTACGTCCGGGGTCGTTTGCTATGGCGAGGATTCTGTCATCGTCGTATTCGTTTGCGAACCGACGGAGAACCTCGTTGATCCGCGCACGCTGTGTCCGCGTCGTGGAGGGTCTCCAACCGCGACACTCGATGCGATCATCGAGGTATGCGTTAGCCCGTTCGATGGTAGCGACGTCGTCGATGCTCCATTCGTACTCTTCCGATCCGCCTGCTGAGGTGAGTAGAATGAAGAATTCGGGCGTTCCCATATCGTGTTTCTCACGGAGTACCCACCGGAGGTGCGAGTAGCCGTTATCGGTCAGCCATCGCACTGCCGGGTAATCCCGTGGTGATTGTTGGTGATCTGTTCTCCATTCTTCGAGGAGTTCTTCCCCGATTTCCTGAAGGGTAGCCAGATCGTGGCTCCAGTCACGATACCCTTCGGGTTCGTTTGAGTTGTCTTCTGGCCTGTTCGCCATATCTCCCCATTACGGTGGTGGTAAAATATCTCTTGTCAACATACAAATATGTATCTCGTGGGGATTTGTGGACGATCAAAATATGTATCACCGGCAAATTTTTAATACCAGCCCAAGAGGGCGGCGGTCGCACACCCAGTACTCACAGACCTCATAATTGCCCCTACGATCATCCCGAACGATAATCTCCAAACTCTGACACAATTGCACATGGCTGTGTTGAATTCTATGACACGAAACTGTCCGAGTCGCTCCACAAACAACTCCAGGGGTGGTGCGAACTGCACGGGATCGGGTCGATAGAAACAGGGGCAGTACAGAGAACTGTTGCGCGACACGCCGTCCTGAGTGTTCTTCTAAAAGCGACGGTGTACGAGTGGTACCGGTGTCGCGGCGTTGTTCCACCACTCTCCGATTCGGTACAACAGGCGTTTCACAACGCACGGAAGCAGACAATGGACAGAGCGTTCGATCAGTTCGTTCTTGACCACGTCGCGGAACTGGCTGATGAGGACCTCCTGGAAGCTACGTTGGCTCACCGGGATCGATTGCTCTTCACACCCCAGCCAACGGAAGAGATTGGGAAGCTCTACGCGGAGCTGACACCGAGTGAGTATCGACAGTCACTCGGGCAGTTTCGGACACCGCCGGAAATTGCAGTGACGATGAAGTCCTGGGCAAACCGCGATGTCGACCACCTTCTCGACCCTGGAATGGGAGCCGGCGTACTATCCAGCACGTTTCACCCGCGCTGGAGTCTGAACACTGACCCCACGCACGTCGACGGGATCGAACGTAGCCCCCTCGCACGGCTCATGGGCGCGACAGCACTCACGTTGGGTGGACAGCTGAATACGCCGCGAACACACGACTTCCTCACTCTTGATCCAGACGAACTGCAACACGACATCGGCGGGATCGTGTGTAACCCCCCATACACGAGCGGGGACGCGCTCCCGAAAGAGTACAAAGAACAGATCAACGCCGACATAGAGCAATCGACAGGAATCGACGTCAGTGCGCGGTCACCACTCTACACGTACTTCATGTACCACAGTCGGTCGTTCCTATCTTCGGGCGACCGTGCAGCGTTCCTCACGCCGGATAGTTCCCTCACGACGGCCTACGGCGACTCACTCAAACAGTTCCTACTTGACGAGTTTTCCATCACCGCGCTCGTTCAGTTCGACCCAAAAGGCGAGTCGGTCTTCGAGGACGCCCAAGTCACCGCACTCGTTTCCTTCTTAGAAGCAAGTTCTGGTGGTAACGAGGGGGTGACGCGCTTTATTCGCGTGGACGAGTCCATCGATTCGAGTACGCTTCGTAACGCAGTGCAGAATGGGGAGCAGGGTGAGACTGAGTGGGGATTCATCAATCACGTGCCGCAAGCGGATCTCGTACCCGGGCAAAACTGGGCAGCACTATTCGATCCCTGCGACGTAGATACAAGCGAGCTGACTGAGCTCGGCGAGTTCGTCACGATCCACCGCGGGAAGTCCACCGGCGATGTGACCTTTTTCTGCCTGACCCAGGACGAAGTCGACGAGTCCGGAATCTCTGAGAAACACTTGTCTCAACTCATTCGCCAACCAAAGCTCGTCCAGGGGTACGATTTCCGTGGAGAGGATTGGGAGAAATTACAGGCTGCTGGTGAGGAGGTGTGGCTACTAGACCCAGACAAACTACCAGGAGTCCAGAAGTCACGGGAGGACTTCGAGAAGCAAGTGCTATTCAACGCTGACTCGCTCCCAAGGAACAGCAACGGCGAGGTGCCGAACGTCGTTTCGTATCTACAGGATAGCGTCTACCGGACCAATCCGCTCGGAGCGAACGTAATCGAGAACCGCCCGTACTGGTATCGCCCCCGTCGACAAGCCTCGCCTCGGTTCTTGGTGCAAGACGCCGGTCGAGACGGCTTCACGTTCATCCTCAACGAGACAACGGCGAGAAACATCAACAACTTCCGTGGATTCTACGACGTGTCCCTTGATGAAACTGAGCTGAAAGCGTTGCTCGCATACCTGAATAGCAACATCGGACAGCAGGTGATCCAAGCACAGACACAACCGCAGCAAGGCGGCTACGAGAAACTCAGTATTAACGCGCTCAACGAACTCCCCGTTATCGATCCGACATCGCTCAAAGAACCTATCGTGGCGACTCTAGCCGACCTATTCGACGAGTTGTGCGAAACTGCCAGAGAAAATGGCGATTGTGAATCGGTGTTAGAGCGTCTCAACAGTCTGCTCCAGCAAGTGATCTGATGCCTAGTCTGTTTTTCAGCCGAAGATTCGCTCTTTGAGCTACGTGACTCCGTACTGTGACTTCAACGACTCATACTCGGTAGGATTCGGAAGCACTGTGTCGCCACCACTCCGCTTCTCGACTCCGTCCTTGAGAAACGCATAGAGGTCCGAGACTGTGGATTCCAAACCGTACCATGTTGCGGTATTGCGTAGCTCTTCCTCGTCGATTTGTACGTGCTCGATGAGGAGGAGCGCGTAGCTCACTCGCCTCGACCCAGTGTCGTTCACGAGACTGTGACAGACAACTTGGGCAGGAGTGAGGGGCTCGTCCGGTGCGTACCAAAACGCCGGTTCACCTGCCAAGAAGAACTGCAGGTCGAATGCGGCGAACCGCGCAAGTCCAGTCATCTCCCACTCGTCAGCGGCTTCGAGAGCCGCGGTATCGTCTTTGGTGTGGACGTGGACGAGTGCCCGCTCGGGATCGAACCACTCGACTGTGGCACTTGGCGCGAGACGCCGGACACGGGTGCGGTGCTCGTGCAGGATAACAGCTTCTGCGAAGTCGTGTAACGGTTGTAGGCCGGGGACGAACGCATATTCCGGCCCGGATGGGGCGAGCATCGCGCGATGTTTCAACGGGTCCAACGCGTGGTGGACCGCCTGTCGAGTGATGTCAAGTCGATCTGCGATTGTCGTTGCGCGTCGAGGTCCATCCAGAAACCAGCAAATGCGTACTGTTGCCGGTGAGAGCAAATCGGCCCACTCGACGTGCCCCAGTTTAGAGACCAGGCCTCGGTACGCTTCGATCACGGGGTGGCCAGTAACGCGTAGAAGCCGCTGATTGTGGTGCTCCCTGGACTCGCCAATGAGCCCTTTGGTGCGTAACTCGTTGGCCGTTCGGTAGATCTGCGAAGTGCTGAGTCCAGTTTCGTCTGCGAGCTCGTGCACGGTCGCTTCACGCCCATCGTGAAGGGCGTCGATGAGTTCGAGTCCCGCGTTTGTAAGCACTGCTGTAAAATAGAATAGTGAATCAGTAATAAGTGTTATCGGAAATGAGTTTACGATATCCTGTTCCAATCAGTCACTGGTCGAACAGGCGGTGATGGTTTTCGAGCCACTCGATCTCGTGGTACGTCACGTCATCCTGGATGTCGTATTCTAACGGGAGCGGGTTCGAGGGGCGATTCGTGTAGGTGAGGTTAATTTCGATACAGGGTCCATGATCTGAGACGCAATCAAATCCTTCGTCACTGGGAGTTACGACGCTGAACCACCGGATTTGGAACCCGAAGTGGTCGCAAACATCTCTGACGACTGCCGCATCACAATATGGCGTATGAACCCACAACTCGCCGCCAGCGTACGCCTGATCCTTGACGCACCAAACTTCATCGAGTGACCGAAGGAATTCCGCTGCGCGGTTGTAGTGCGCCTCAGTCAGGCGTTCCCACCAGTAGTATCGCTCGACCTGATCGACGAGCAACTGGAGGCAGTCGCTACACACATCGTACTCAGAGTCACCAAGCGAGACATCGTGGAGTTCGGCATAGTGCGTGGTGTTGCACGCATCGCACGCCAGGATGGAGCTTGTCTCCCGACACGAAGAACAGTCGGTAGGGTCAATCGGTTGAGGAGGCGCGTCGCTACACTCTGTCTGTTCAGACTTGCCTGCGTCAGTATTCTCGGTCATTGGTCTCTAACCGAGAACCATCAGTCACGTCTGTGACTGGGTTCCCGGCTAGAGCCGGACCGACGGTAGACCAACCATCTGCAGTATTAGACAGCAGTTTGCTGTAAATAGTTTCTGTGCGCTCCAGCAGTGACCTCTAACAATATACTTGGCGCAGGACTTCATGACCTCCTTGTCTGTGGTTACCACACCCTGACTAACTTTAATACAGTTGCCACGATATCCCGTAATTGACGTCCGAAACAAATCTCGAAAACGGAGAATTTCGCTACATGGTCGATACTCGCTTCAAACCGCGGCGTGCTCGTTCTCGCTTAGCCGCGGGTCGCGTGTTCGGCGAGTATCTACAAGACCAGGGTGCGAAGAGTTCGGCCGAGAATCGCTGGGTTTGCGTCGCTATCGAACGCGAAAGTGCGACGCAGTCCGGCGATCTCCGGACACTCTCACCCGCATAACCCGGCTCCCACGCGGACTACCCGTCAGGGGCTGGGGAACACGGGATTGCCGCCTGCTTTCGCCTAGGACTCGCTCCGCTCACCGCGGCACGCGAGTACGGCGACTGAAGCTCGCGGCAGTTTGGTCTGCGTTCGTTCCTGACAGTGGAACGAACGAGCGATTCAGTACGCGCTGAGCGTACGAGGAGTCGCTAGCACACATCTCCGCAGCGTTAGCTGCGGCTACGTCGAGCCCCGGAGTCTCCGTTGGCGAGGGACGCCGGACTTTGAATCCGGAGGTCGCCGGTTCGATTCCGGCCGGGGCGACATGCCGACGTGGTGTAATCCGGCGAGCATACGGTCCTGTCACGGCCGTGATCCGGGTTCAAATCCCGGCGTCGGCGTGGATGCGTGGCGTGGCCACGTGGGGATACCCATCGAGGTAGGCAGCCCGTTGGTGCGATCAGCTGGATCGTTCCCACGATGCTGGGCCCAGCAGGGTCTGCAACCTACATGAGCCGGTGTGGTATTCCCGGGAGCACCCGAAGTACGCCCCCGCGATGAGACGCACAATCACGACTACCCGTTCGTGGTTGCGCAGTTGGAAAGTCGTACAGATAGATAATCAACTGCCGAACGCTCGGCAGTATCCGTGAGCCGATGGTCCAGCGGGCGACGATCTGTGCCTTGGGCGCACAGGACCGAGGTTCGAATCCTCGTCGGCTCAGTGTGCCGTGTCTGGGGAATGGTGACCCCACTGGCCTGCTACGCCAGCCCCGGCGACGGGTTCCCGGTTCAACTCCGGGACACGGCGTGATGTCAAAGAATATTTGCCCTGACTGCAACGAGGAAGCGTTCCGCCACGTCCCGCTCGGTGAAACAACGTCCATCGACACGATTGGAAGTGTGAGAATCTGCGTCACCGGCGACGGCGCTTACTTCCACGGAACGAGGTGACCGCCTTTCGCCCCTACCGTGACTGGGTGTTGGTGACCTCGCTTACTCCAAAAGCGAGGGTCAGAAGCTGAGCAATACGCATCTTCCGACATCCCGTGAGTAGCGCGAAGGGGGCTCGTTGGGGCTTGCTCCGACGGCGTGTGGTGAGACAAGCAGATTGGTGACTGCGCTCGGTTTGAAACCGAGAGCTGCGAGGCTTCGGAGTTCGACTCTCCGTCTCACCGTTGGCGGGATTTCCCTAGCCCGGCCAAGGGACCGCGTTGGAAGCGCGGCGTCCGCGAGGGCACGAGTGTTCAAATCACTCTCCCGCCGCTGCGTGCCGAAGTGATTCGCAGAGTCATTAGCGATTCTCGAATTGTGCCGCCATGCCAGAGTGGTCAAACGGACACGGTCGAGGACCGTGTGGTTAGTCCTTCCCAGGTTCGAATCCTGGTGGCGGCATGCCGGTCACTGTACCGGTACACGATTCCCTGTATTCCCTGTCGCCGTACCCAAGTGGTCAACGGGAAGCGGCTCAGAACCGCTGGCGTAGGTCCTTCCGAGGTTCGAATCCTCGCGGCGACATTTCTCCCTGTGGTCTAGCGGCTACGATGCCTCCCTGTAGAGGAGGAGACGCACGTTCGAGTCGTGCCGGGGAGACTGCGGGACGGTGGAAGAGCCTGGCATTCACGCTCTCGCCGAGTTTTTACCGGAGATCCGGTGCGACGGTGAGGGCTCCTTCATCTCACTTGTAACGAGAACACGCAGGTTCGAATCCTGCCCGTCCCACTGGCCGATGACCCTTTCCAGGAGAGGCCAACCCGCTCCAGTGGAGTAGCGGCCAAACTCACGGCCCTCTCACGGCCGAGCCCCCGGTTCGAATCCGGGCTGGAGCATGTGGGCCCGGAGCCTATGAGGACAGGCGAGCGGCTTTTAACCGCAGGATAGCGGGTTCGAATCCCGTCGGGCCCTCTCGATGCCTGGGATACCCCCCTGGTGGGGGTGCCGGGCTGTTACCCCGGTCGCGGGAGGTTCGAGTCCTTCCTCAGGCGCTCGGAACCAATTGCAGTGAGGCTCCCGGAGTCTCCGTTGGCGAGGGACGCCAGTCTTTCAAACTGGAGGTCGGGGGTTCGATTCCCCTCGGGAGCACTCGGGAACTGGCAGTGGACAGTGACGCTCTGTGTCGTACCAGCGAGGTAGCGACGCAGACCGGTGACGCGTCCTCTGTCGGTTCCCATAGCGTGCGGTCGACGAGACGGTGCGTTCCTTCAGCCCGCAAGGCCCACACCGGGAGTCATAGCCCGTCGCGCCGTCAGTTTCCCGACCGCACGTGGCGACCGTCGAGTCGGGGCGTTGCTTCGCCAGGAACTCGCAGGTTCAAATCCTGTCGGTGGCCTCGTCCATCGAGAACATCCCGGACAAAGAGAGCACGTGGGTGCTCTCGACACCGGATCCGCCTCGACAGTTTCCCGGTCGCCATCACTCATCCCGTGGCCGTCGAGTTGGAGCCATCCTTCGCCTCTGGAGCCGGAAGTCCGGGTTCGAATCCCGGCGGTGGAATCCGTTCGTCCACCGTAGTGTAACCAGGTAGCACGCTGTTCCGGCTCCAGCAGTTTTCCGGCCACTCTCATGTTCCCGTAGCTCAGCCTGGACAGAGCACCGGCCTTCGAAGCCGGGTGTCGCACGTTCGAATCGTGCCGGGGACGTTCGCTGCTTGCACCGCAGGTGAGCAGCACTGGTATCGGAGTCGCCTGTTGCGGCTCCGAGTGATAGCATGGAATTCAACAAGCCAAAGCAAACGGTCGCGGAGGCGACGCGAACCACCAACTACGAAGGTGGGGAAGCGTTCGACCCTGCCGACCCTCGACTCGCACTGTACAAGCGCACGATCAACCAACTGCTGGAGGGCTCGTTCTACGAAACCGATGACGAGCAACTCGCTGCTGTCGTCCGGCGGTTCGACGCCGCGGCAGACGAGGATCCGGAGTTCGTCCTGAAGCTCGCCGCGTACGCGCGCCAGGAACTCTACCTGCGGGACATTCCACAGGTCCTGCTCGTACTGGCAGCCAACGACGACCGGTTCAAGGATGACTCACCCGAGTCACTCATCCGCGAGTGGGCACCGGCGATCATCCAGCGGATGGATGAAACGGCGACCGCCCTCGCTATCCACGACCAGTTGTTCGGCGGGACTGCCCCGTGGCCGCTTCGACGCGGCATCGAAGACGCGCTCGTTTCGATGGCGGACGCCTACACGCTGGGCAAATACGAGCTGTCGCGGCGTGAGGTAACGCTGCACGACGTGTTCAATCGCGTCCACCCGAAGCCGGTCGACGCCGACCAGGAGGTGCTATTCGAGGAGTTCATGCGCGGCGACCTCGACGACTATCCCGACGTCGAACCGTTGCCATCGCCCAACACCTGGGAAACCGTCATCTCCGAGCGCGGCAACACTCAGGACGCTTGGGAGACGCTCCTCGAAGACGACGAATACACGCTGCCGATCTTCGCGTCGATCCGGAACCTCCGGAACATGCTCGAAGCCGGCGTCGACGAGGACACCGTCGTAGGGCACCTTGACTTGGAAGCAGTCCGGTACGCGCCGCTGTACCCGTTCCGGTACTACCAGGCGTACACCGCGCTCCAGAATGCTGACGTCCAAGCACCAGCGGTCGAGCAGTGGCTGGAGGACGCAATCGACGTCGCTGTCGAGACGGTGCCTGACGGACTCGGAGACACGTTCGTCGCCGTGGACCTCTCAGGGTCGATGGACATGGCGCTATCCACGAACAGCACGCTCAGGCTGAAGGAAATCGGTGCGTTGTTCGGTGCGATCCTGGCCGACCAAGGTGCCGAGGTTGGCGGGTTCGGTGACGACTTCCAGACCGTTCCGATGCACGTGAACACGCCAGTACTGCAGCGTCAAGGTGCGGTACTGGCCATCGACGAGGACGTCGGGAACTCGACGAACGGCTGGAAGGCACTGGAGTACCTCCGCGACCGAGGCGAGCCGGTCGAGCGTATCGTCGTCTTCACCGACATGCAGATTTGGGACAGCACGCCATTCACAGCACGCGATACCCAGACGGTCAAGGCGGCGTTCGACGCGTATCGGGACGAGGTCTCCTCGGACACCGCATTGTATCTCGTCGATCTCGCGTCCTACGGCGACCTCGTGACGCCGGAGGGATACGAGAACGTCTACAACGTTTCCGGCTGGTCGGAGAACGTCCTCTCGTTCATCGAACACGCCGAAAATCCGAAGCAGGTCATCGATGAAATCGAGGCCTTCGAACCTGCATAGTGTTGCCCTCTCATCTTTCCCCGTCAAGTGCGAGTAGTGTAGTTCGGTATCACGCGGTCGTGCCACGACCGAGACGGGCGTTCGAATCGTCCCTCGCGCACTCGGAGCGCAGCTCGTGAATCAGACAGCCCGAGCGACGCTCTTCAACAGAGGTGACATCATGGCAATCTCCAGTGACAACGACCCAGAGCCGATGACGACTGCTGTCGTCACGATCCGCATCCCGTGTGGCGCAGACGGCGACCTCGTCACCGACGCTGAAGAGCGCATCTCACGTCCCGAGGACATCGATGCCGTCACGGTTGACGACCTGCACGGTATCGCTCCGAAGCTTTCGGCAACGACCATCACCGTCGGCATCACCATTCGTTGGACCACGACAATGACCGATGCGCAGGTGAGGAGACGGCTCGCCGAGGTCCCTGGCCTTGAGTCAATTGAGCGGATCGGATGAGGTGTCAAGAACACGCCTCTCCCGACGATTTATGCGGTTGGCTCTCTGTATGAGCAACATGGAATACGCGGGTGACCGCGTGGATAAGAAGGAACTCCGTCGGGAGCATCCTAGCGGATGGCTCTACCTTACGCAGCACGACGCGATCCCGATCCTCGTAGATGCGTTACTCGATCTTCCGCCGAACTGTGAGTTCAACAAAACTGAACTCGCAGGACACGCCGGCGTCACACGCCAGACCGTTGGTAACTACACCGACCTTCTGCTTGAAGTCGAGCTTATTGAGGAGGTCCCGAATACGTCTCCACGTCGATACCGGGTCGCAGACAGCAATGTCGTCCGAGAACTCTTCGAGTTGAACGGCGCGCTCAACAGCGTCGGTGATGAGTAGCAGTTGGAACGACGTCGAAGACAAATATGAGCGACTCAAACGCGCCTGAGCACCTCGACGCGAAGCACGAACGCAACCGCGAGCAGCGCATCGAGAGCATCAAGCGGTGGGTCGACTACATCAAATCAGAGCCGCCCGAGAATTGGGGGCCACAACAAAACGCTGTCGTCAACGACCAACTCAATGCGGCCCAGAGCGTACAGACCCCGGCGTCTCATCAGCAACACGTAAAGGACGTGGCGGCCGAGATCCTCGAAGCGAGCAGCGAGTCCGACGCTAAATCGAAGTAGCCGAGTCACTCGCAGCATTGCCCGAATAGGGATATGTTGTCGCGTCTACTGAACGAATTCCGTTAGACAATACTCCGACCAGCCTACACCACCAGGCGAGTACTCACACACGCACCTGCGTATCTACGTGAGTACGTACATAGGCACGTACCCTAGGCGGAGGTAGATTTTAGGAGGGGAGTCACTTTGTCGACGGCATGTTTCGACGGTCGTTCCTCGGGACTCTCTCAGCAGTACCGTCACTTCCGCTGATCCCCGACCAAGTCCGTCAGGATAAGCGCCAACCCGTTCCGTCCGAAGGCAATCTCATGTTCTGGTTCCATTTCTACGGAGCGATCAAACGCGACCGACCAATGAGCACGGAGTGGGCGCGCGAAAAGACCGTGGAGGAGCTGAATCTTCAGAACCTCACCGAGGAGGAAGCCATCCGCCTCTTAGAATTGGCGAACGAAGGGGTGTACGACACTGACGACGTGCCTGAACGATGGCGTACCCTTTTCGAGAAGATGGAACAGGAACTGTGAGGTACGAGGAACTGCGCGGATGCAGACGGGATCTATATCTGAAGTGCTGAGTTGAGTGGAGGGGGCCGAAGTTGGACGCCAAAGTCTCTCGCGCGCGCCGCCAATTACACTCTCTACCCAAGTATTATGTCCTCGCGGTGTCATTCAAATGCAAGCGAATCGCATGACACTGGCGACCCCCGTTCCGAAACGTGATGAAATCAGATCGGCCGAAGAGGGGTTCTTTTATAAACGCCGTACTGCCGTCTGCCAAATGTTGCCCGTCACGCAGAATGATGGGCGCTGCAGGATTTGAACCCGCGACAATCTGGTCCGAAGCCAGACACTCTGTCCAGGCTGAGCTAAGCGCCCCGTAGTGCAGTCGAACTCGGCGGTCGCTGTTAAGTGCCGCGGTTCGCGACACGATTCGTCAGGTTCATGAGGAATTTGCGGTGTGCACACCGGCTGAACGCTCCAGTATCGGCGTCTCACCGCGCGATTCTACGACAATCAAAAAGAATATTACCGGCTCACTATATGTTCATACCACCTCATGATCTCCGGTGAGCCGTGTCGTCCACAGGGCGAGACTCCACCGTTTCTATCGACCCCTGAGAGGGTTCGCGATGTATGACCTCGGCCCACCGCTGAACGCCGAGGTTGACGAGGGGACGAATCTCTTGCTCTCGGGCCCGGCGCTCACCGGCAAAAAGGAGCTGGCGTTCGACATCCTGACGACCGGCGTTCGCAACGACGAAGGGGCGATCGTCGTCAGCAACACCGACGGCGCCAAACGCGTCTTCGAAGCGTTCTCGGAGCGTATCGACTACGAGGACCGCCCGCTCGCCGTCGTCGACTGCGTGACCCGGCAGCAGGGCGTCAGCGACATCCGTGACGACCCCCGGATCCGGTACACCTCCTCGCCCGTCGACATGACGGGCGTCGGGATCAAGTTCTCCGAACTCCTCCAGGAGTTCTACGAGGAGCGCGGGATCGAGCGCAATCGGGTGTTCTTGGACTCCCTGTCGACGCTTTTGATGTACTCGGACCTGCAGACTGTCTTCCGGTTCCTTCACGTGTTCACCGGACGCGTCCAGAGCGTCGACGGCCTCGGTCTCTACGCCATCGACTCCTCGGCCCACGACGACAAGACGATGAACACGCTCAAACAGCTGTTCGACGGCGTCATCGAGACCCGCGAGGACGCGGAACCGACCGCGAGGTTGCCCGGGAACTGAGTGAGCACCGTCGCTGTGTTCTCTCTGACGGCGGACGATTCATGGGTCGAGAGGGCGTACCGTCGCCCATGCCCACCGCCACCGATGCCGACATCCGCGACCTGCTCGACGTGAACACCATCGCCGTGATCGGCTGTTCGGCCACGCCCGGAAAGGCGGCCCACGACGTGCCCGCGTATCTCCAGCACCAGGGGTACGACATCGTACCGATCAACCCACACCACGACGCCGTGCTCGGCCGCCCGGCCTACGATACGCTCGCCGACGTGAGCGAACGGATCGATCTAGTCGACGTGTTTCGGCCGAGCGAGGAAGTGAGCGGCATCGTCGATGCGGTGCTCGACCGCGTGGCCGAGCGCGGCGACGTGCGCGGCCTCTGGCTCCAGCGCGGCATCCGTGACGACGAGGCGGCGACACGGGCCCGCGAAGCCGGCCTGACCGTCGTTCAGGACCGCTGTCTCAAGGTGACCCACCAGCAGTTCCGGGGCTGAGACGGCGTCAGGCGTCCGATCCCGTCTTGGACTGCTCGTCGTTCTCCTCACCGGCGACTTCCTCGGCGTCGACGACGTGCGCCTCCGCGATCAGCGTCTCGACGTCGATCCCCTGTTCGGTGGCGATGGCATCGAGAATGGCTCGCTGTTCGGCGAGTTCGCGGTCGATATCGTCGACGCGCTTGCGGGTCTCGTCGACGGCGTCCCGCGTCTCGTCGACCTGCTCGCGAAGCTTGTTCAAACGCGTGTAGACATCCTCGGCCATGTCCGTGACCTGCTGGAGCTTCTTCGCCGTGCTTCCGAATCCCATACGCTCCCCTTCGGCGCGGGCCTTGAGTGTGTTTCGGGGTGGCGACGCGTCTCAGAGGGAGGGTCGGGAGAATTAGTCCCTCTCCGCTGCCGCACCGTCGGGGGCGTCCGTGATCGCGACGTGCTCGCCGAGCCACCGCGCCGCCCGTTCGACGGCGTCGGCGTCGGTCCCCGTGATCTTCAGCCGGTTCAACTCCGTACCGCTCGGATAGCTCCCGACCGTCACGTCGAACTGCTCGCGGACCGTCGTGAGCGCGTCGACCATCGACCCCTCCGGCTGTGGGGTGTGAAGCGTCATCGAGACGGTGTCGCCGCCGAACTCGCCGGCGACCTGCTCGAAGAGCGCGCGCATCTCCGCCGGCACGCCCGGGAAGGCGTAGACGTTCTCGAGGACACACCCCGGGCACAACCCCTCGGGGTTGATGAGCGGACGGCTCCCCGCCGGCAGGGCCGCCCAGGCGTCGACATCGATGTCGACGTCGTGGGCCTCGATGGTCTCCGGGTTCGCCTCGCGGTAGGCGGCGACGGTTTCGAGGACGTCCTCTCGGACGGTAGGGTCGACGGCCAAGTCCCGGCCGAAGGCGTCGGCGATGGCGTCGGCAGTCACGTCGTCGGGCGTGCCGCCAAGCCCGCCGGTGACGATCACGGCGTCGAACGCCGCTGACCACTCGCGGACGACGCGCTCGATGACCGCGCAGTCGTCCGGGACGGTGAGGATGCGCGCGACGGTGGCGCCGCGGTCGGTCACTTGCTTCGCCAACCACGTCGCGTTCGTGTTCGTCGTGTCTCCCGCGAGCACTTCGTCCCCGACGGTGAGAATGACGACTTCCATTGGCGACGTGAGGTGGGCCGTGACCAAAAACGGACGGATGCGACGGGGCGGGCGTCACGCGACCGACAGCGCCACGTCGGTCGGCGAGTCCCGTCCGTCCACGGGACTGCCGTGCCGAAACTGCCATCCGTCTCCGCGCGACGAGTATCGCTATCCATGGCTCGAACACGGAACGCGTATCTCGATGCCGGGGTAGCCGTGGCCTACGTCGGCACCGTGCTCAAGTATATCGGCGTGGCGCCGCTGTTCCCGCTCGCCCTGGCGTTTTACTACGGTGAGGATCCGGTCCCGTTTCTCGCGACGATCGTCGTCATGGTCGGGGGTGGGCTCCTCTTGGAGCAGGTCGCGGGCGACGGTGAACTGGGCACCCGAGAGGCCTTCTTGCTGGTGAGTCTCGCGTGGCTTGTCGTCCCGCTCGTCGGGACGGTGCCGTATCTCGTCGCCGGGACGGGGACCATCGCGACGCCCGTCAACGCACTCTTCGAGAGCATGAGCGGGTTCACGACGACCGGGGCGACCGTCCTCGGCGAGATCTCGGTCGAACGGCACGGCCACGCCATGCTGATGTGGCGACAGCTCACCCAGTGGCTCGGCGGAATGGGCATCCTCGTGTTGATGGTCGCGATCCTGCCCGAGCTGTCGGTCGGTGGCGCGCAAGTCATCAACCAGGAGGCGCCCGGGCTCAGTTTCGAGAAACTGACGCCGCGGATCCAGGGGACGGCGCGCGCACTGTGGGGCATCTACGCCGGCGTCACTGTCCTCGCGGCAGTCGTCTACTACGGACTCCATCTGGCTGGCGTCGCTCCCAACATGGACCTGTATAACGCCGTTGCGCACGCGCTCACGACGCTGCCGACCGGCGGATTCTCGCCCAAGGCACGCAGCGTCGAGGCGTTCACCCCTGCAATACAGTGGGCCTTCATGCCGTTCATGCTCGTCGCGGGGACGAACTTCGCGCTGTTCTGGTACGTCCTGAAGGGGAAGCCGCGCCGCCTCACCGACAACGCCGAGTTCCGGTCGTACCTGCTCGCTATCGCCGGATTCGGGGCCGTCATCTCGGCGGTCCTCTACACCGGCGTCGGTCTCGCTGAAGTCCCGGCGAACGTCGACGTGATCCCCGGAAACGTCGAGAACGCGCTCCGGCAGGGGCTCTTTCAGGTGATCGCCATCGTAACGACGACCGGGTACGCGAGCATGGACCTCAACACGTGGGACGCCTCCGCACAGACCATCCTGCTGTTCGCGTACTTCCTCGGTGGCTCCGCGGGGTCGGCCGCCGGATCGATCAAGATCGTGCGGTGGGTGCTCGTCAAGAAGGCCATCGCCCGGTCACTGTTCACGTCGGTCCACCCCGACGCCATCAGACCGGTCCGACTCGGCGACGAGAGCGTCGACGAGGAAACGATCCAGGGCGTCTTCGTGTTCGTCCTGCTCTTTTTTGGACTCTTTGCGCTCTCGACGATCCTGCTCTATCTCGATAGCTTCCGCACGCCCGCCGTGTCGCTATCCGGTCTCGACGCGATGAGCGTCGCCATCGCCACTCTGGGGAACGTCGGCCCCGGCTACGGCGTCGTTGGACCGATGAACAGCTTTCTCCCCTTTTCGGACGCCGCGAAGCTCTATATGGTCTTCCTGATGTGGATCGGACGGCTGGAGGTGCTCTCGGTGCTGGTCATCTTCACGCCGTCGTTCTGGCGGTGGTGACGGGCGGCGTCCCGATTTCGATCAGTCGTACTCGTAGAAGCCCTTCCCCGTCTTCCGGCCCAGGTCGCCCGCATCAACTTTCCGCTTGAGCAGATAGGGCGGCTTGTAGCGGTCGCCCAGTTCCTCGTGGAGCGTTTCGCTGGCGTCGAGACAGACGTCGAGGCCGATGTGGTCGGCGAGTTCGAGCGGCCCCATCGGGACGTTCGTGCCGAGTTTCAGCCCCTCGTCCATGTCGTCCTTGGTGGCGACCCCCTCGTCGTAAGCGCGGATACCCTCGTTGATCCAGGGCATCAGCACGCGGTTGACGACGAAGCCGGGTTTGTCGTCCGCCTCCCAGGTGGTCTTGCCGAAGTCCTCGGCCAAGGCGTGGGAGCAGTCGACCACGTCGTCAGCCGTCTTCTCGCCGACGACGAGTTCGAGCCCCTCCATCAGCGGCGCGGGGTTCATGAAGTGGAGGCCGACGACGAGTTCCGGCCGATCGGTCGCCGACGCGATGGTCGTGATCGAGAGCGTCGAGGTGTTGGTCGCGAGCACCACGTCGTCGTCGACGGTGTCGTCGAGGTCGGCGAAGATATCCTGTTTGACATCCATGTTCTCCACTGCGGCCTCGATGACGTAGTCGCACTCGGCGAGGTCGGCGAGGTCGGTCGTGCCGGTCACGCGGTCGACGACGGCGTCAGCCTCCGCCCCTGTGAGCTGCTCCTTCTCGACGAACTTCGAGAGACTGTCTTCGATGCGGTCGAAGCCGTCCTCGATCAGCGGCGGCTCGATATCGCGCATCACCACGTCGTAGCCGGCGGTGGCGGCCACCTGCGCGATGCCGCTACCCATCGTCCCGGCGCCGACGACTCCGACAGTGTCGATGTCCTCGAATCCTCGCATGTCCGCTCGTGGGTCGGGGAAGGTTGTAAGGGTAGCGCCAGCGCCCGGTTCCGGCTACGTCCGGTGACCCTCCCCGACCTCGTCGCGCACGACGAAATACAGCAGCCAGACGACGATACTCCCGAAGAACGCGCCCACACCCCACGCGAGGGCGTGGCTGCTGTGCCGACGCTTCGCGTCGCGGTAGACGAGGAAAGAGACGACGAGCGGGACGGCAAACGACATGAGCAAGACGAGAAACAGGATCAACAGCTCTGGACCGCCCGGTACGCCGAACTGGAGGGCTGAGATGGGCATACGTCAAATGCACCGCTCTCTGACATAAGGGTTCGGGCGACAGGAGACGATTCCGACCGCCACGGGAGCGTCGACCACGGTCCGGCCACGACCACACGCTTTATGTGTGATTTCGTCGGAACGTTGTATACATGATTCCCGGCGCTGACGACGCGATCACTCGCGACGGCAAGGCGTTGATTCTCGCGTACGACCACGGTCTCGAACACGGCCCGGTCGACTTCGAACCGGTGCCGGAGACGACCGATCCCGCGACCGTCTTCGATGTCGCCACCCACGACGCGGTGACGGCAACCGCCGTCCAGAAGGGCGTCGCCGAGGCGTACTACCCGTCCTACGAGGACGACGTGTCCCTTCTGGCGAAACTCAACGGCACCAGCAACCTCTGGCGGGGCGAACCCGACTCGGCGGTCAACTGGTCGGTCGACTACGCGGCCGAACTCGGCGCGGACGCCATCGGCTTCACGCTGTACGGCGGCTCGAACAACGAAGTCGAGATGGCCGAAGAGTTCCGGCAGGCCCAGGAGAAAGCCCGCGCGCACGACATGGGCGTCGTGATGTGGTCGTACCCGCGCGGGCAGGGCTTGCGAAACGCCAGCAGTCCCGACTCAATCGCCTACTCGGCCCGCCTCGGCCTCGAACTCGGTGCCGACATCGCGAAGGTGAAATACCCTGGGTCGCGCGATGCGATGGAGTGGGCCGTCGACAGCGCGGCCAACACGAAAGTCGTCATGAGTGGCGGCTCGAAGACGAGCGACGAGGCCTTCCTCTCGACGGTCCGGAGCGCGATGGACGCCGGCGCGTCGGGGCTGGCCGTCGGGCGCAACGTGTTCCAGCGCGAACATCCCGAGGCCATCCTCGACGGCCTCGAGGCCATCATCTTCGAGGACGCGTCCGTCGCCGAGGCGCTCGCAACCAACGACGCCCTCGAATCAGACGACCGATGACGCACGACACGGTCGCCGAGATTCGGGCAGCGCTGGCGGCGGCGGCTCCCGAGATCCGCGCCGGCCTGCCCGGGCGGCGCGAGAAGTCGGACGCGGAGAACCCCTCCGGCGACCGCCGGCTCGCGGCCGACGAGTACGCCGACGACCTGCTCGAAACCCGACTCGGCCTCATCGACGGCGTCGGCGAGTACGCGAGCGAGGAACAGAAGGACACCGTCGACACCGGCGAGGGGTACGCCGTCGCGGTCGACCCCCTCGACGGCTCGTCGAACCTCAAGCCCAACAACGTCATGGGCACCATCGTCGGCGTCTACGACGCCCCGCTCCCCGCCCGAGGACGCGATCTGGTGGCCGCCGGCTACGTCCTCTACGGACCGATCACGACGATGGTGTTCGCCCACGAGGGCGCCGTCACCGAGTATCTGATCGAGGACGGCGACGCCACGCCCATCCGCGAGGACGTGACGCTCCCCGACGAGCCGACGGTGTACGGCTTCGGCGGGCGCGTCCCCGAGTGGTCCACGGCGTTCACCGCCTACGCCGAAGAGATCGAATCCGAACTCAAACTCCGCTACGGCGGCGCGATGATCGGCGACGTGAACCAGGTGCTCACCTACGGCGGTATCTTCGCCTACCCCTCGGTGGAGTCGGCACCCGAGGGCAAACTCCGCCTGCAGTTCGAGGGTAATCCCGTCGGTTACATCATCGAAGCGGCCGGCGGTCGGAGTTCGGACGGGTCGGCATCGCTGCTCGACGCCGATGCCACGGACCTCCACGGGCGAACGCCGGTGTATCTCGGGAACGCGACGCTCATCGACCGTCTCGAAGCCGCGCTGGCCTGAGCGGGAGTATTCTAACCGTCGAGAGCCTCGCACCGGGACGAAAGGACTGTAGTCCCGGCGGCCGAACGTGACGGCAGATGGCGGAAATCAACCCGTTCGAGAGCCTCCAGGAGCAGATCGACGACGCGGCCGCCTATCTCGACGTCGCACCCGACGTGATCGACCGGCTCAAACGCCCCGAGCGAACCCTGTCGGCGACGCTCTCGGTCGAGATGGACGGCGGCGATGTCGAGCAGTTCCCGGCCTACCGGGTCCAGTTCAACGGCGACCGCGGCCCGTACAAGGGTGGCATTCGTTACCACCCGAACGTCTCCGAAGACGAGGTGACGGCGCTCGCGGGGTGGATGGTGTACAAATGCGCCGTCGTCGACATCCCGTACGGCGGCGCGAAAGGCGGCATCGCGTTCGATCCGCGGGAGTACTCCGCGAGCGAGGTCGAGCGCATCACGCGGGCGTTCGCGACGGAACTCCGCCCGATCATCGGCGAGGACCGCGACATCCCCGCACCCGACGTGAACACCGGCCAGCGGGAGATGAACTGGATCAAAGACACCTACGAGACGCTGGAGCGAACGACCGAACCCGGCGCAGTCACCGGGAAGGCACCCTCCTCCGGCGGGAGCGCGGGCCGCGTCGAGGCCACCGGCCGGTCGACGATGCTCACCGCCCGCGAGGCGTTCGACTATCTAGGTCGGGGCATCGAGGACGCGACCGTCGCCGTCCAGGGCTACGGCAACGCCGGGTCGGTCGCCGCCGAACTCCTCGACGACGTGGAGGCGACGGTGGTCGCCGTCAGCGACTCGCAGGGGGGGATCTACGACGCCGACGGCCTCGACACGAGCGCGGTCAAAGCGCACAAACGCGAGACGGGGTCGGTCGTCGGCTACCCCGACGCGGGGAGAGAGTTGTCGAACGAGGACCTGCTCACGCTCGACGTGGATCTGCTGGTGCCCGCGGCCTTGGAGAACGCCGTCGACGCCGATATCGCCCGCGACGTGCAGGCAGACGTCATCGTCGAAGCGGCGAACGGGCCGCTGACGCCCGACGCCGACGACGTGCTCACCGAGCGCGACGTCTACGTCTTCCCCGACATCCTCGCGAACGCGGGCGGCGTGACCGTCTCCTACTTCGAGTGGGTGCAGAACCGCCAGCGGTTCGCCTGGACCGAACAGCGGGTCAACGACGAACTCGAACGCATCGTCACGGACGCCTTCGACCGCCTGGTCGACGCCTACGAGGCGCACGACGTGCCGAACGTCCGGACCGCGGCGTACGTCGTCGCCATCGAGCGGGTGGCCGACGCGGCCGACGACCGGGGCGTCTGGCCCTAATCGTTCCCGGGGGATTCAAGGCGTCGCGGGTGGCTCACACACGTAATGTTGCAGGACCACCTCATCAGCGCGGGCCACCTCTCGCGGGCCGACATCGAGGCGGTACTCGACCGCGCGGCGGCCATCGACGGCGATCCCTCCATCGTCGAGGGACGGCACGCCGGACGCGTGCTCGCGCTCTGCTTTTTCGAACCGAGCACGCGGACGAAGATGAGTTTCGAGGCGGCGATGAAGCGTCTCGGCGGCGACACCGTCGACATGGGATCGGTCGAGTCCTCGTCGGTCAAGAAAGGCGAAAGCCTCGCGGACACGATGCGCGTCATCGAGGGCTACGCCGACGCCATCGTGCTCCGGCATCCGAGCGAGGGGTCGGCGAAACTCGCCTCGGAGTTCGTCGAGGTGCCCCTCGTGAACGCGGGCGACGGCGCCGGGCAGCATCCCAGCCAGACCCTCCTCGACCTCTACACCATCCGAGAGAACGCCGGCCTCGACGACATCACAATCGGAATCATGGGCGACCTGAAATACGGTCGCACCGTCCACTCGCTGGCCCAGGCGCTGACCAACTTCGACGTGCGCCAGCATTTCATCAGTCCGGAGAGCCTGCGCCTGCCGCGGAACGTCCGGTACGACCTCCACGAGGCCGGCGGGAAAGTGCGTGAACACACCGACCTGGACGACGTGTTGCCCGAACTCGACGTGCTCTATGTCACCCGGATTCAGCGCGAACGCTTCCCCGAGGAACGCGAATACCGCGCCGTCGCCGGCGAATACCGCATCGACAACGACGTGCTCGCGGACGCCAGCGACGACCTGACCGTCATGCACCCGCTCCCCCGCGTCGACGAGATCGCGCCCGAAGTCGACGAGACGGCGCGCGCGAAATACTTCGAGCAGGCACACAACGGCGTGCCGGTCCGGATGGCCCTCCTCGACAACCTCCTGGGTGACCGATCATGAACGACAGAGAACTCCGCGTGAGCAAGATCCGCAACGGAACCGTCATCGACCACGTCACCGCCGGGCAGGCGCTGAACGTCCTCGCCATCCTCGGCATCGACGGCAGCGGTGGCGAGAGCGTCAGCATCGGGATGAACGTCCCCAGCGACAAACTGGGACGGAAGGACGTGGTGAAAGTCGAGGGGCGCGAACTCAGCCAGTCCGAGGTGGACGTCCTCTCGCTGATCGCCCCCGAGGCGACGATCAACATCATCCGCGACTTCGAGGTAATCGAGAAAAACCGGGTCGAACGCACCGAATCGGTGACCGGCATCCTCGTCTGCCCGAATCACGACTGCATCACGAACGCCGACGAACCCGTCCAGACCGCGTTCGAGGTGCTCGAAGAAGGCGTTCGCTGTTCGTACTGCGGCACCATCGTCCGCGAGGACGACGTGGCCGAACACATCGACGTGGGCCGATCGGGCGAAACCGCTTTGTGACCGGTGGTCCAATGGACGCCCATGTCCGGAAAGACGAAGTTCATTCTGGTGATGGCACTGATCGCAATCGGCTACGTCCTGCTTTCGGGCGATAAGAACCCGGTCGAAGTCGACGTCGAAGAGTAATCCGTCTCGCTCGCCGCGGAGGCGAGCGAATCACTTATAGCCGACAGTATTACCCGCCGCGCTCGCCTGGCCAGGGACATGTACGGGGTCGTCACGCGCAACGCCGAGGAACTGGAGTGGGACGCTTTCGACCGCGGCTTCTACGAGGTGAAAGACGTGACTGGGCGGGCGTCGGCCCCGCTCTCGGCCGGCGTCAACATGGTGTCGGCCTTCGGCGACAACGCCGCCGTCGGCGACGACCCCGACCTCGCGGCCGTCGACAGCGAGGGCCGCCCGGCGACCCGCGATCGTCCGTACTTCGACTGGTCGTCCGTCTGTCCGACCCACGACCGCTACCGCGAGGGACTGCTCGAAATCGTCGACGACTGCGTCGCCGAGTCGCCACACCTCCGCCTCGACGACGTTGGCTTTCCCCGCGACGGCTACTGCCGGTGTGAGCGGTGTGACCGCCGATTCGCCGAGAGCGCACACGACGACCGCGAGGACTGGCGGGCTGCGGTGGTGACGGACTTCGTCACCGCCGTACGCGACCGGGTGCCCGGCGACCTCTATCTCACCCTCTATCCCGATCCTTACCCCGGCCACCTGCGCTCCCGGAGCGGCGTCGATGTCGAGGCGCTCGCACCGCTCGTCGAGGAGTTCGTCGTCCCGCTGTACGACACGGCCTACGGGACGACCTACTGGCTGGAGACCATTGCGAAGGGGTTCGAGAGTCGTCTCGAAGCCACGGGCGCCCGGTTCGCGGTCGAACTGTACGCCGTCGATGTCGACGTCGACGCCCTGATCGGCGCCACGGCTGTCGCGGAGGCGTCCGCCGACGCCGTCTACTTCGGCTACGACGCGAGCAACGCCGCGGCGGCGATCCGTCGGCGCCGGGCCGACAGTCGCGAGGGCGTCACCCACGGCGACGCCGGCGAGTGACACGTGACCCCCTACAGCGGGCCGTACGAGAGCGCCCAGATAACGACGAACCCGAGACAGAACACGAGCACCGCGAACAGGGCAAGGACGTAGAGCAGACGGCCGGTCGTCATAGCCGCCGTTCGGACCGGATTCTCATATAGTTGCCTTTGTAAGTCGGAGCACACCTGACCGCACGCACCCCGGCGATCAGGTGTGCAAACCGTTCCAAACGCAACTATTGCTCCAACAGTCGGTCGAACACGTGATCGAAGGCGTCGCCCGCGATTCCGGGCACCGTGGGGACGGCGACCGATCCGTCGTCGACGGGCACCGGGTCGTCGATCAGATCGGCCGCGAGCGCATCCCCGGTCGCCAGCCCGCAGGGGCGAACGTCGGGGATGGCGGCGGCGACGTGGACCGCCGCCGTCCGCGCCGGCGCCGCGTCGACGGTAGTCGTCACGACGGGGGCGACGCCCGCCCGCTCGGCGGCCCGTGCCGCCGAGAGCGCCCGCGCGGGGCCACCGAGCGCCATCGGCTTCAACACGAGGATGTCCGCCGCGGCGGCCTCGAAGACCGCGTCGGTCGACGCGACAGTGAGTGTCTCGTCCAGCGCGATGTCGACGCCGCGGCCCCGGAGCGCGGTGTGGCCGGACAGATCCGACGCGGGCAAGGGCTGTTCGAGATACGCCAGGTCGAGGGGCGCGAGCGCGTCGATCGCTTCGGTCGCCGTCTCGCGGTCCCACGCCCCGTTGGCGTCGGCACGGAGAGCGATGTCCGGTCCGACGGCGTCTCGCACCGCCCGGAGACGCGCCACGTCGCGTTCGAGGGCGCCGACGCCGACTTTCATCTTCAGGCAGTCGAACCCGGCGTCGACCGCTTCGATGGCCGCCTCGACGGTCGCTTCGGCGTCGGCGTCGCCGACCGTCGCGTTCACCGGGACCGCCGACGCCGGCGACGCGGCCAGCAGGTCGGCGAGGGGTGGTCCCCGGTGTCGCCCCCGCGCGTCGAGCACTGCCAGTTCGACGGCGTGCCGGGCGGCGGGGGCGTCGGCGAGCGGGTCGGTGATGGCGGCGGGCGCGTCGTTGAGCGGGTCGGTGGCGTCGCTCTCGGTGCCGAGCGATCGGAGTATCTCGTCGACGTTCTCGACCCCGGTGACGGCGTCGAGCGCCGTCCGGCACGCCGCGAGCGACTCCGTCCAGTCGGGGAGCGGCGTCGCCTCGCCGACGCCGACGACTTCCCCTTCGCGCTCAACGCCGAGCAGGACCCCCTCGCGCTCCCGAATCGGCCCGTGAGCGGTCGAGAGCGGTCGCGCCAGGTCGAGCGAGAACGCGTGGCGGTGCATTACAATCCCACGGCGAGGCCGATACCGAACAGCGCGGCGTACGCCGCGAGCAGTTTCCCGGTGCGTTCGAGCGCGGGATTGAGCGCCTCGCCCGACGTCCGGGTGCAGACGGTGCGCGCGACGGCGACGGCCAGCGGGAGCGTCAGCAGTGGAAGTAGGACGATGGGTGAGGCGGGGCCGATCAGCCACAGTGCGGGTGGCACGAGGTAAGCCAGCGCGAGGAGCGCGACGTACTGGACGCGACTCCAGCGGTAGCCGAGGCGGACCGCCAGCGTGCGCTTGCCCGCGCGGGCGTCCGTCTCCAGGTCACGAATGTTGTTCACGACGAGGATGTTTGTCGACAGAGCGGCGATCGGGAGGCTAGCCACGAACGCGACCGGTGGCAACGTCCCCGGCGGAATCGCGAGCGGCAGCGGATCGGCGAAGACGGCCGCCGCCTGCACGTAGTAGGTGCCGGTGACGGCGACGACGCCGAAAAAGACGAAGACGAAGAGGTCGCCGAGACCGTGGTAGCCGAGCGGATAGGGACCGCCCGTGTAGGCGAGTCCGGCGGCGACCGAAACGAGGCCGACGATCAGGATGGGGAGGCCACCGACATAGACCAGTCCCGTCCCGACGAGGATGGCCGCAGCGAACGTGAGGTAGGTGGCGCGCTTGACCGATTCGGCGGGGATCAGCCCCGACTGCGTGACGCGGGTGAATCCCTCGCGCTCGTCGGTGTCGGCGCCTTTCACGGCGTCGTAGTAGTCGTTGGCGAAGTTGGTGCCGATCTGAATCAGGGCGGCGCCGAGCAGCGCCGCGACCGCCGCGGGGAGGTGGATGACACCCTCGCCGACGGCGAGACCGGTGCCGACGACGACGGGCGCGGCCGCCGCGGGGAGCGTCTGTGGCCGCGCGGCCATCAGCCACGCGCGCGAGCGACTGATCTCTGCCTGTGCGCTCATCGTCTACCGGTCCGAACGCCAGCGGCGTAAAGACTGCCGCTTCGGGTCGGGGACCTACCACCAGAACGCGAACAGCAGTCGGAACGTCGCGTACGCGCCGATGGTCGAGAGCAGCGGCACCACGTTCTGCATCAGGACGACTCGCCCCGTCGTCTCGGGGTTGAACAGTTCGGCGGCGCTCGGCGTCTCGTCCGGGTCCTCTTCGCCGATGTCGGGCGCCTCCTCACCGGGTTCGTCGGCCGTCAGCGCGCCGACCGAGACGTTGGGTTTCGCCTCGCCGCGCATCCCTTCGGAGACGGTGATCGCCCGCGTCGCTCGCCCCCATCCCAGGCCCACGATGGACATGGTGGCGATGATGACGAACGAGGCGGGGATGCCGATGGCCGAGAGGGCGATGACGATGCCGGAGGAGATGACGGCGACGACGATGGCCGCCGTCAGCGGGAGGTCAGTGATATCGTTGCCGAGCGTATCGAGCGTCCGCCGGGCGATGGTGAGCGCGCCGATGGCCACCGAGCCACAGCCGAGCAGGATCAGGAGGTTCATGTCGACGCCGGCGCCGTACAGCGGCGCGATGGCATTGGCGATGTTCGACGTGCCCGAGGAGAAGGCCATCAGACAGCCGATGGCGATGACGACCGTCGCGCCGACGACCTCCCGCGGCGTCGTGTCGGGGCCGAGTCCGACGGAGGGGATCGTCCCCGACCGGTCGACCTCGAGTAACGACCCGGCGGACCCCTCGATGGCCACCCAGCGGTTGATCGTCGGGTAGAAATACCGCCCGACGACGCCGGAGACCCAGAAGCCGACGAGCGGGGCGACGATCCACCAGACTGCGATTTCGCCCATGACGGCCCAGTTGAGTTCGCCCGCCGCGAGCGCGAGCCCCGCGATGGCGCCGACGGCCGTCATCGATGTCGACGCCGGCACGCCGGCGTAGTTGCCGATGAACAGCGCGCCGCCGATGAAAAAGAGGACGACGATGCTGGATTCGATCGTGAACACGCCGGGGTCGGTCACCAGTTCCCGGCCCAGCGTGTCGACGACCCGCCGACCGATGGTCCACGCACCGATGAAGAAAAACACCGACATGAGCGCGCCGGCGAGGAGTTTCGAGATGACGTTCGCGCCCACGGCGGGGCCGAACGCCGGTCCGGTGTTCGAACCGCCGATGTTGAACCCGACGAAAAGCGAGACGGCGAACCCGACGAGAAGGAGCGCGCCGATCATACTGTCACGGACCCTCCCGTAGCGTTCGAAATCACGACTCGTCCTCCTCCTTTTCGCCTTTCGTCATCGCGTCGATCTGATCCGCCCGAGGGCGGCGATCGACGCGTTCGTTCACCTGCTCCAGTTTGTCGATGATGTCGTTCACTTCCTCGGAGATGGTCCGCTCGACGTTCTCCGTGACCTCCGCTTTGACCGTCTCCTCGACTTTCTCGGTCACCTCTTCGGTCACCTCCTCGGTGACGGTCTGTTCGACGCTCTCCGTGACCTCCTCGGTGACTTCCTCTGCGAGCGTCTCCTCGACTTTCTCGGTCACCTCTTCGGTCACCTCTTCGGACATCCACTGCGGGTCGAACCGTGCCATCTTCCAGACGACGTGAATCACGTACGAGACGATCGCACCGATACCGAACGCGACGCCGGCACCGGTGCCGACGAGCAGGATGAGCGCCGCCGCGAGAAGGATAACCACGCCGTACGCCAAGTCGACCAGAAAATCAACACGATTCGGATTCATCAGTCACCACGTACGGCAAATTTGTCGCGCGCACATATATACCGTCGGCTATCGTCCTGTGATCGCCGGCGTTCTCTCCCCGCCTCTGAACGTCGCGGCCGCCCGTCTCGATGGCCGCCGAGACCCCTCAGTAATGCCAGGGCACGTCCGAGAAGTCCGGCTCCCGCCCTTCGAGGAAGGCGTCTCGTCCCTCGCTTGCCTCGTCGGTCATGTACGCGAGTCGCGTCGCCTCGCCCGCGAACATCTGCTGGCCGACCATGCCGTCGTCCGCGAGGTTGAACGCGTATTTCAGCATCCGCATCGCCGTCGGACTCTTCGCGGTCATCGTCTCGGCCCACTCCAGCGCCACCGCCTCCAACTCCTCGTGGGGCACCGACTCGTTCACCATCCCCATCTCCGCGGCCTCGTCGGCGTCGTAGGTCTTGCCGAGGAAGAATATCTCGCGGGCTTTCTTCTGCCCCACCTGCCGGGCGAGGTAGGCGGAGCCGAACCCGGCGTCGAAGGAGGCCACGTCGGGGTCGGTCTGGAGGAACTTCGCGTGTTCCTCGCTCGCGAGCGTGAGGTCACAGATGACGTGGAGGGAGTGCCCGCCGCCGACGGCCCACCCCGGCACGACGGCGACGACGGGTTTCGGCATGAACCGAATCATGCGCTGGACTTCGAGGATGTGGAGGCGGCCGACCGTCGGCGTCTCCGTGTCGAGTTCCGCGTCACCCGTCTCGGCGCCGTCCGCGTCGTCCTCGTCGCCCTCGTACTCGTAGCCCGACTCCCCGCGAATCGCCTGGTCGCCGCCCGCGGAGAACGCCCACCCGCCGTCTTTCGGCGACGGGCCGTTACCGGTGAGGAGGATACAGCCGATGTCGGACTGCTGACGGGCGTGATCCAGCGCCGCGTAGAGTTCGTCGACGGTGCGGGGGCGGAAGGCGTTGCGCACCTTCGGCCGGTCGATGGCGATGCGGACGGCGGGAACGTCGTCCGCGCGGTGGTAGGTCACGTCCTGAAAATCGTCGGTGACGGCAGTCCAGCGGTCGGCGTCGAAGAGGTCAGAAACCATACGTCGAGACGGGGACGGCGCGCGCAAAAAGATGTTCGTGCGATCAGCGCGCGTCGAGCCACCGGGCGACCGGTCCAATGGGGCTGGTAATCCACGCGACGACGAACACCGTCACCGCGACGATGACGCCAAGGAGGATGTTCGCGACGATTACGATCGAATACCCGAGGACAAGAAGGGAGACGGCTCCCGCCGCCGTGATCCGCGCCTGGCTCATGTCGTCGAGCGGACTCCCGGGCGAGACGCGGTCGACCAGCCACGCGACGAGATAGACGACGGCCGCGAGGAAGACGCCGAGCAGGACGTGGGTGGCGATGACGACGGCGTAGCCGAGGACGGCGACTGCGAGGGCGATACTGACCGTCCGCCAGGTCATGTCGATGGAGGGCATCGCTCCTGACTGTCGACGCCGGGTACCTAAATCCGGTCTTCCAGTTCCGAAACCGTCTCCTCGACCAACCGCTCGCGGGTGCGCTGGCTCGCCTCGGCGTCCGTCCGCACCTCGATGACATCGGTGCCGTCGCTCGCGACGGACTCGGCGTAGGCGTCGCGGAACCCCTCCCGGTCATCGACGGCAGTGTACCCCAGGTCGTAGAGGTCGGTCGTCGGTTCGAACTCGAGGCCGTGGGGCGTCTTGAACGACTCGCTGAAGGGGGGGTCGAACGACTCGATGGGGAGGCGATGGAAGATGCCGCCGCCGTCGTTGTTGACGCAGACGATGGTCGCCTCGACGCCGCAGCGAAGCGCCGACAGCAGACCGTTGCTGTCGTGGTAGTAGGCCAGGTCGCCGACGACGAGCGTCAGGTGGTCCGTGGTGGCGCTGCCGGCGCCGAGGGCGGTGGAGACGACGCCGTCGATGCCCGACGCGCCGCGGTTCCCGAGGACGGTGTAGCCCGCGGCCTGGGGTTCGGCGTACCGGTCGGCGTCGCGGACGGGCGTCGAGTTCGACACCACGAGCGTCGCGGGTTCGGGCGCGAGGTCGGTCACGTCGGCGAGGACGGCCCCCTCGAAGTAGCCGCCCGATTCGTCGGTCGTCACGTCGCCTGCGACATCCTGATGGGTGCGCTCGGCCGTCTCCCATCGGCCGCGCCAGTCGGGGTCGCCGGCGCCACCGACGAGTTCGGCGAGGCGCGCCGTCAGGCGCGACGGGTCCGCGACGACGAGGTCGGTCGCCCGGAACTCGGCCTCGCGCCACGCGCCCGCGGGGTCGACGACGAACTGCCGCGCGCCGGTGCGAGCGAGGTAGTTGCGCAGGCGCTTCGAGGTGGGCGAGGCGCCGAGGCGGAGGACGGTGTCGGGGGCGGGCCAGTCCGCCGTCACGCGCGAATCGAGATAGCCGTCGTAGCCGCCACACGTCGTCGTGACGCGGGTGTGCCCGCCGAACCGGAGGCCGGAGAGCGGATCGGCGAGGATGGGGAAACCGGTGGCGTGAGCGAGCGCGGTGACCGCTTCGGGGTCGACGCCCGGCGGGTCCGCGGGACCGGCGACGATAAGACCGCGCTCGACCGCCAGCGCGTCGACGAGCGGGGTGAGGTCGCTCCGGTCGAGCTGTGGCGTCCCCGCCGTCGTCGAGACGAACGGACGGTCGTCGTCGCGGCCGGCCGCGGCGAGGGTATCGAGGTCGGCGGGCACGTCGCCGGCGACGGGCGTCGGTTCCAGGGGCTTGCGGAACGGGCAGTTGAGATGGACCGGTCCCGAGGGGGTCCCCGTGGCCTCCGCGAGCGCACGGGCGACGGTCGTCCGCAGGCTCCGAAGTTTGCGCGCGTCGGCCTCGGGTTCGGGCAGGTCCTTATACCACCGGACGGCGTCGCCGTAGAGCTTCTCCTGATCGACGGTCTGGTTGGCGCCGCTGTCCCGGAGTTCCGGAGGGCGGTCGGCCGTGAGGAGAAGGAGTGGGACCCGACCCTCGTCGGCCTCGACGACGGCGGGATGGTAGTTCGCGGCCGCCGTGCCCGAGGTGCAGACGAGCGGCGTCACGTCGCCGGTCCGGCGCGCGCGGCCGAGGGCGAAGTAGGCCGCCGAGCGCTCGTCGAGGACGGAGTGCACGGTCAGGTCGTCGTGTTCGTCGACGGCGGTGACGAGCGGCGTCGAGCGACTGCCGGGCGAGACGACGACGTTCTCGACGCCCGCGCGGACGAGTTCGTCGACCAGCGCCCGCCCCCAGAGGACGTTTCGGTTGGGTGCGCTCATTCTAGTTCGTCCAGGATCGGCCGGTATTTGAGTTGCACTTCGTCCCACTCGCGGTCGGGGTCGGAGTCGGCGACGACGCCGACGCCGGCGAACAGCGTGACGTCCGTATCGCGGGCGAGCGCCGACCGGATGGCGACGGCGAAGGAGCCGTTGCCGGCGGCGTCGACCCAGCCCACGGGCGCTGCGTACCAGCCACGGTCGAACGGCTCCGTCTCGCGGATGGTCGCCAGCGCGCGCTCGGGCGGCAGCCCGCCGACGGCGGGCGTCGGATGCAGCGCCTCCACCAGGTCGAGGACGTGCGTGTCGCTGTCGAGCGTCGCGGTGATGGGCGTAAAGAGGTGTTGGACGGTCTCCAGGCGGCGGACGCGGCGCTGGCCCGCGGTGATGGAGGAGGCAAAGGGCGCCAGTTGATCGCGGATGGTCTCCGCGACGAGTTCGTGTTCGTGGACGTTCTTCTCGTCGGCGAGCAGTTCCTCGGCCAGCCAGTCGTCTTCGGCGGGCGTGTCGCCCCGCCCGGTCGTGCCCGCGAGCGCCCCCGTCGTGACGGTCCGGCCCTGTCGCCGGACCAGTCGCTCGGGCGTGGCGCCGAAGAAACTCGGGCGGTTCGCGTCGTCCTCTGCCGTCGGCTCCACCAGGAATCGGTAGCAGTCGGGGTAGGTCTCTCCGAGACGGTGGAGGACGTCCGGCACCGACAGCGGGCGGTCGAGCGATACGTCGAGCGCCTGGGCGAGGACGACCTTCTGCAGATCGCCGGCGCGGATGCGTTCGATGGCGGCCTCGACGGACTCGCGCCACGCCGACCGCGGGGTCGTGCGCGTCCGCGAGACGATCGCGGGAGACGTGTCCGAGCCTTCATCAGTCAGCGATTCGAGACGGTCCCGCTCGTCGGCGAGGCGGGTTTCGACGGCGGCCGGCGACGCCTCGGGGTCGAAGGCGTTGACCGTCAGCCACGTCCCGCGGTCGGTGTCGGTCACCTGAACGCGCGGGAGGACAAAGCGCGCGCCGGGAAAGTCGGCCCACGTCCCGCCGTCGCTCCTCTCGTCGTGGAAGGCGAAGCCACCGAACAGGCGGGGGCAGGCGGCCTCGGTACCGGCGTGGACGTCGCCGGCGCGCAACACCCGGTCGATCCCCTCGCGGACGGCGGCGAACCGGTCGTCGCCGTCGGCAGCGATGGTCGCAGCGGCGCCGCCGCCGACGACCGTCGCCTCGTCGGGGCCGGTCCAGAACGTACGCGGGGCCGGTATGGCGTCGAGGGCGGCACGGAGCGACGGAACCGACGCCCGAACCGACCGGCTGACGAGGCGCGTTCCCGCCTCGTCGCTTCGCGGGACACCCATTATAAACCCGTGAGGCCGCCGCACTCTTTTACCTAACTATCCGCTGTAGCGCTCTTCCTGCCACGGGTTCGCGGTGACGGAGTAGCCCCGCTTCTCCCAGAACCCGCGTTCCGGTTCCGTGAGGAACTCCACGCCCGTCACCCACTTCGCACCCTTGTAGGCGTATCTGTGAGGCGTGACGATCCGTACCGGGCCGCCGTGGTCCCGCGGCAACGGGTCGCCGTCGAAGTCGAACGCCAGCAGCGTCTCCGGGCGGAGACAGGCGTCCAGCGGGAGGTCCGTCGTGTAATCATCGGCGGCATGAAAGAGGACGTGTTCCGCGTCGTCGTGGACGCCGACGTGCTCGGCGAGCGTGGGGAAGGGAACGCCGGTGAACTCGCAGTCGAACCGGCTCCACCCGGTGACACAGTGGAAGTCCTGTCGCTGCGTCTCCGTGCCGAGCGCCGTGAACGCGTCCCAGTCGAACGTCACGGCGTCGTCGACGGCGCCGCTCACCGAAACGGACCACTCCTCGCGAGGCACTCGCGGGACGTTCCCCTTCGAGAGCACCGGGAACGACTCGGTGCGGTGCTGGCCCGGCGGGAGCCGCTCGTCGCCGAACTCGCGGTACAGATCCGTGACGTCCCTGACCATACCGACACGTCGCCCTCCATTCATCTATGCGTGTCGGTCGAGTATCGTTTTCCGAAACTCCGTTTCGTGCTCGTGATGAATTACCTGGCTGACTCGAAGTTTCAGTTATCGGAATCAAAATTAGCCCGCAGAATTTAAATACGGGCCTTCCAAACCCCCCCACGTTCAGATGCCACAAGTGGAAATAACGGTTCCGGAACACCTGGAGATGCAGATCGCCCAGTTGATCGAGAAGGGCGAGTTCGTCAATCGGGAGGAAGCCATCAGCGAACTGCTCTCGACCGGGCTTCGAGCCTACAAGACCAGCGGCCCGATCGAGGAGGAAGAACCGGGGTTCGAAGAGGAAGGCGGCATGATGGGACACGAAGACGAGTACGTGTTCTAACAGGCCGCCTCGACCGCGATGACGTCTCGCCCGACCAGGGTTCGTCTCCCGCATCGACTGCCGACGCCGCACAGCGCGTGGCTTCCGCCCGAACTGCGTGTGCGATGGTACCGCAATAATCCTTAACCGGCCTACGACCGTAGAGAGGGTATGCACAAGGAGGAACTCCTCGAACTCCACGAGCAGATGGTGACGATCATGAACTACTTCCGCAGCCAGGAAACGGTCGACGACTCCATCTTCGAGCCCTACGAATCGCTGAGCGTCGACCCCTCGCACGTCCACAAATCGAAAAGCGAGCACAAGCACGCCGTGTTCGTCCTCGGCAACGCCTTGGCGACGGCGATGAGCGAAGACGAGTTCTCCGACGCCGGCCGCGTCGGCAAGCGCATGGCCGAACTCGCCGAAGACGCGGAAAGCAAACTCTGAACGCGATCCACTTCTCTCGCGGTTCGCCGGCCGCGAGCGACCGCTACGCCGTCGCGTTCTCCGACGGGGACGCCTCGTAGACGACGCGGACGGTCGTTCGCACCGTCACCGGGCCGGACTCGATGTCGGAGGCCGCGCCCGCCGTGGGCGCCGGCGTCGCCGTCGCGGCGGCGTACTCGTCGACGGGGAGCGGCGAGTCGCCGCTCGTGGTCCGGATCACGTCGACGCCGGTAACCGTGAGGTTCTCGGTGGACGCCAGCATCTCTGCTTTCGCTCTGGCGTCCGCCATCGCGGCGCTCCGGGCCTGCTGTTCGAGCTGGCGGCGCCGATCCGATGAGAGCGTGAACGTGACGTCGTTGACCTCGGTCGCGCCGTTCTGGACCGCGGTGTCGAGGACCGTCCCTACCCGGTCGGGGTCGTCCACCGTGATTTCGAAGTCGTGAGAGGCGCGGTACCGGACGGGCGGTTCCTCCCCCTCCTCACGCGGCGGCGTCCGGTCGCGGTAGATGTCGTAGCGCTCCGTCCGGATGTGCTCGTCGTCGATGCCGATTCCCTGGAGCGCGTCCCGCATCCGGGACGTGTTCTCGGCGAGTCGCTGCCGCGCGGTCGCGGCGTCGGGCGCCGTCGCGACGACGGCGACCTGCAGCACCGCCTGGTTCGGTTCCGCGTCGGCGCTGCCGCTCCCGGCGACGTGAATCGTGCTGTTCGGTTGCTCCGGCGTGGGCGACGCCGAGGACGACGGTCCGGTCGAACACCCTGCGAGTACGAGCAGTACCGCGACACCTATGGCAGCGATCGTATGACGTTGCATGTGACTGGAGGATCGTTCGGGCACGGTATATGTCTCTCGTAGACACAAACGGTGGTTTGAGATACTCGTCGCTCATCGAGCAGTGGCGCTCCGCGCTCGACGGCCGACATATATACGGCCCGAGGGCGAAACGTCGCCCACGCCGATGGTGGCCGTCCCGGCGGCCACCGAATCCCATCGATGTACGACAATATCCTGATCCCCACCGACCGTAGCGACCCCGCGGCCGAGGCGACGGAACACGCACTCGAACTCGCCGCGCAGTACGACGCGACCGTCCACGCACTGTACGTCGTCGACAGCCGTATGAGTCCGATCACGCCCTCGATGGATGAGTCGGCTCTGCGGGACCTGCTGCAGGAGTCGCCACCGACGGCGGCCGTCGCCGACGCGTGTCGCGAGCGATCACTGTCCGTTCGGACGGCGCTTCGCGCCGGCGTCCCCCACGAGGTGATCGCCGACTACGTCCGCGAGAACGACATCGACCTCGTGGTGATGGGGCGGCACGGTCGGGCGGGACTCTCCCGACGGTTACTCGGCAGCACGGCGTCGCGCGTCCTCCGGACGGTCGACCGGCCGGTTCTGACGGTGTGTGACCGCGAGGAGTGACACCGCCGGCGATACGTCGAAAAGCGCGTGTCGCCGGTACGGTCGACTGTCGACGCGGCCCACTATTTCCCCCACAGCCGGGAGAGTCGTGACTCGATGTCGTCGACGAGGCCGTGGGCTTTCTCCTTGCCTTCGTCGAGTTCGGATTCGATGGCGGTCCGCACCTCCTCGAGTTCGGATTCGATCTGCTCGCGGAGGTCCGCGCGCTCGGACTCGCCTTCGGCCGCTTTGTACTCCGCGATGCGACTGCGCGCGGCCGAGAGACGTTTGAATACGACGCCGTCCTCCGGGATCCGCTCGTCGAGCTCCTCGATTTTCGCCGTCGGCCCCTGTTCCGTCTCGGATGTGCTGTCGTCACTCATCGTCGTCCGCGAAATCGGTCGCCCGGCGATAAAAACGCCGGCCTAACCGGGGTCATTCGGGCGTCGTCCAGCGCTGGCTCGCGGTCGCCGTCACGTCGAGTCCCGGACTGTAATACCGGACGGGCGCCGATTCCGGCTCCGCGAACCCGTTGGCCGCAAACAGCGTGTTCGTCCGCGTCTCGGCGGCCGCCGGGTAGAGCGTCCACGGGTCGTGGTCGATGTCCGTGTATCCGAGCGACCCGTCCGGCGCCTGCGTGTAGAAGCGGTAGCGTTCGACGAGGAACGCGGCGAGCGAGTCGTCGCTCGGGACGAACGCCTCGCCGGTCGGCCAGTAGTCGGCCGCGTAGTCGGCGGGGCGCGCGCCGGGGTGGCGACGACGGCTGGTGAACCGGACCCGCCCGTCGACCGATTCGAGCGCGATCCGTGCGTAGTAGTAGGGGAGATGCTGGAGGAGGCGAGCCGCGAGGACGCTCAGCACACCCTGCGCGTCGAGACTGAAGAAGTAGACGCCGGGTTCGCCGTCGCAGGTGACGTACGTCCGCAGGTTGAGTTCGGGCAGTGCGACGCCGAGACGGGCCGGGACGCCCACGGGGCGGACCGCGACGTTGGTAAAGGGCACCACCGAGAGCCACGCGCGGCCGTCGTGTTCGTCGACGTCGAGCGCGTCGGGGAGGTGGGCGGCGACGATCGACGCATCGACCGGCCAGTTCTCGAACAGCAGGTGTCGCCACCCCATCTTCAGCGAGAGGACCATAGCGAGATGTGGGATCCCAGGGCGAAAACTCCGTGGCCTACCGGAACGCCATGACGAGCGCGGCGAGCACCGCGCCGACGACGACGCCGGTGCCGATGAGGACCGCCGTACTCTGGACGGCGCTGGCGACGGCCGCCGCGACGGCGATTGCGAGGATGCCGAGGAGAACCAGCGACGCCGTCCGACGACTGGGGATGAGCGTTTCGAAGCGCTCGCCGATCGGCACCGTCTCGGTGTTCTGGTCGGCGTTCGGGGGGCGGGAGAGCGTCTCGTCGACGTCGACCTCGTTCTCCTCGGATTCTGGCTCGACCGTCACCGCTATGGACTGGCCCTCGGCGCCGTAGCCGGTCGAAATTTCGAGGGACCCCGTCACCGGCGAGCCGACATCGCCGACGCTGACGGGGACCGACTGGGTCGTCCCGTGCTCGACGAAAACGTTGCCGTCGGAATCGATGCGCGCAACCGCGGACAGCGGGTCGTCGGCGCGGAGATGGACGTGGACGGCTTCACCGTGATTGCGGAGCTCGACCGAGAACGCCTCGGATGTCGAAAACTCCGCCGGGGCCTCGACGTTGTGAAGCTCCCCACGGTTCAACTCGACGAGCAATACCGGAGTCACACGACGACGGTCGGGCCGAGGGACGAAAAAGGTTCAGGCCGACAGTCTCATACGGACCGTTGTAATTGTGTCCCGGTGGTTCGCCGAGACGGTCCGGTACTGACGTACAGTAACCGTCTCACTCCTCGCGCATGTCCGGCGGGAGCAGATTCGGGATGCCGTCCTCGATCGGATACTCCTCGCCGGTGACGGTGCCGACGAGTCGCCCCTCGAGTATCTCTTCGCCGTCGCGCTCCTCGACTTCGAGTTCGAGGTCGCTCTTATCGAGCGGGTCACAGAGGATGTCCATCAGGGATTCTTTCATTACTCGGCAGGTGGCGGCCGGTCGGTAAAAATCCACGGGTGCCGAGGCGCCAGTGTCGCTCAGAATGGGAACTCGCGCGGTTCGTGTTGGACCGAGATCCATTTCGTCTCGGTGATCGCATCGAGGATGCGGTCGCTGTTGAACCCACCCATCCCGGAGGCGTTGATGCCGCTGAAAGGGACGTGGGCCTCGTCGTTGATCGGCTGATCGTCGACGTGGACGTGACCGGTGTCCAGCCGCCGCGCGATGGATTGGCCCGTGCCCTCGTCGCCCGCGTGGACCGACCCCGAGAGACCGTACGCGGTGTCGTTGGCGATGTCGATGGCTTCCTCGACGGTGGAGAACGGGATCACCGGCGCAATCGGCCCGAAATGCTCGAAACAGGCCGCCGACATGTCGTTCGTCACCTCCGAGAGGACGGTGGGTGCGACGACCAGCGAGTCCTCGACGCCCGGAAGATCCACCGTCTCGCCGCCGGTTTCGAGCGTCGCGCCCGCGTCGACCGTCTCCTCGACGTAGCCCAACATCTCGTCGCGCTGGGACTCGTCGATGATGGGGCCGACGACGGTGTCCGGGTCGTGGGCGCTCCCGACCGGGAGCGCCTCGGCGCGTTGCGTGAGGCGGTCGACGTACTCGTCGTAGACGTCCTCGTGGACGACGTGGCGATTGATGGAGATACAGACCTGTCCCTGATGGACGAACGAGCCGAAAACGCCGCCGTCGACCGCCGCATCGAGATCGGCGTCGGCGGTGACGATGTGGGCGTTGTTACCGCCCAGTTCCATCACCGGCGTGGCGAGGTTCTCCGCGGCGGTTGCGGCCACCTGTCGCCCGACTGGCGTCGATCCGGTGAACGTGACGACATCGCTCTCGGGGTGCCCGGCGACACGGTCCCCGATTTCGGAGCCACGGCCCGTCACGACGTTCACGACGCCGTCGGGCAGCGACGTCTCCTCGAACAGCCGTGCGAACACCAGTCCGCCGGTGATCGGGGTGTTCGTCGCCGGCTTGATCACTACCGTGTTGCCGGTCGCGACGGCGGGCGCCACCGCTCGCATCGTGAGGTTGAGCGGGAAGTTCCAGGGCGTGATGACGGTGACGACGCCGGCCGGTTCCCGGCGAACGATGTTCTCCTTGCCGGGAATCGAGGATTCCTTGTGTTCGCCCTTGACTCGACGAGGGTACGTCGACGCTTCGCGGGCGTGATCGCGGGCGATGCCGATGGAGGTCTCGCCCATGATCCGTGAGCCGCCGGCTTCGTCTTCGAGCAGTTCGATGATCGCCTCCTTGTTGTCGTCGAACGCTTGAAGGAACTCGTTGAGGACCGTCTCGCGGCGATCCGGCGTCGTTTCGGCCCACTCGGTCGCGGCCTCGGCGGCCGCCTCGTAGGCCGCATCGACGTCACCCTCGGTGCCGGCCGGCACGCGAGCCACCTGATCGCGCGTCGACGGATCCATGACGGGGATAGTTTCGTCCCCGTCCGCGGGCCGCCACTCGCCGTCGATGTACAGCACGTCCCACTGGGCGTCGGTCGTCAGCGCTGGACCTGTGGGTTCAGAGCGGTCTCCCATGCGCCAAAGTTCGTCTGGCTGACGGTTAGTCCTGATGGTGGGTTCGCTGAACGACCACTAGCCGTTCCAGATGGCCGTCACGACGCGGTCGTCGCGCTCGATAGTGTCGTACGTGAACCCACGGTCGTCCAGACGAGGGAAGAGGTGCTGGGGAACCCGGTCGCTCACCTGCACGATCACGGTGTCGTCGTCCGCGTCGGCGAGTGTCTCCAGCGTGAGCTTCAGCGGTTCCGGCGGCGGGAGGTCACGCACGTTGAGTACCTCGTGGCTGGCGTTCGTGGGCGCGTTCGTCTCGGCCAGGATCGATTCGACGCTCGACATACCCGTCACGAGGGCCGCCGCTATCGAGGGGTTTGTCCCGAACGGGTTCGGCACGGTCGTCACGAGAGCGGGGCTTCTTGGGACTCCCGGAGCGAACACACGATATGGAGACCGTCACCGTCACGCGCACGATTGCGGCGCCCGAATCGGCCGTCCGAGAGGCGATCCTGGATGTCGAACCCTTCATGCGCGCCGCCGGGTTCGACGAAGTCGATGTCGACGGCGACATCATCGATCTGACGAACCGGGTCGGCCTCGCCGAGATCGAGTTGACGGTCGAACGCGTCGACGACCCGGACGCCGTCCTCGCCTACGAACAACACGAGGGGATGTTCGAGTCGATGCGCACCGTCTACCACCTCGAAGACGTCGACGACGGAACGCGCGTCGAGGCGACGACCGACTTCGCTCTCGATGTCTCGCTCGTCGGCGAACTGCTGGACGCGACGGTCGTCAGCCGACAGCGCCGCCGGGAACTCACCGCCCAACTGGAGTCTCTCGAATCGGCCGCCGAGTGATATTGTCCCTGGTTCGACGGACAGCCGGCAGCGAAACCGAACGTGTTCGGGGGACGGCTTTGCACGGGGGAAGCCAAACGGTGAGGTATGCGCCATCACGACAGCGTCGAACCCATCACCGAGACGGTCCACGAGACGTCGTGGTCGGCGAACCTCGAAACGCCGGCCCACGCCGCCGACCACAGCCTCGTCGTCGAGCAGGCCATCGCGGCCGTCGAACACACCGCGCCGGGCAACCACGTCAATATCGTGACCCACGGCGACCACGGCCACCCCGAGGCGTATCTCTACGCCGAGCTGCGGGACGCCTTCGAGGACGCGACCGTGGAGTACGTCGATCAGTGTGGCTGTGGCGGCCACGTCACGCGCGTTCACGTCTAAGTCTCCTCCGACTACGATGCACCAAACCATCGACACCGACCGACGGCCGTTCGTGCTCGTCTGGGAACGCACGCGGGCGTGCGAACTCACCTGCAAACACTGCCGGGCCGACGCCCAGCCCGAGCGCCACCCCGACGAACTCATGACGGCGGAGGGGAAGGCGCTGCTCGACGAGGCGCGGCGCTTCGGCGAGAACCAGCTCGTCGTCCTCTCGGGCGGTGACCCGCTGGCCCGCGACGACACCGTCGAACTCGTGGACTACGGCGCCGAGCAGGGGCTCCTGATGACGCTCACTCCGAGCGGGACGGCGTCGCTGACGCCGGAGCGGGTCGACGCCTTGGCGGACGCCGGCGCCCGCCGCATGGCCCTCAGCATCGACGGCGGATCGCGGGCCGCCCACGACGAGTTCCGCGGCGAACCCGGCAGTTTCGAATCGACCATCGAGGCGGCGCGGGCCGCCAACGACGCCGGCCTGCCGCTCCAGATCAACACCACCGTCTGCGCCGAGACGGTGGCCGAACTCCCGGCGATTCGGGATCTGGTCGCCGACCTCGGCGCCGTGCTCTGGTCGGTGTTCTTCCTCGTCCCGATCGGCCGCGGCGCCGTCCTCGACTCCATCTCGCCGGACCGCGCCGAGCGCGTGATGGAGTGGCTGGCCGCCGTCGACGACGAAGCCCCGTTCGACATCAAGACGACCGAGGCCCCGCACTACCGCCGGGTGGCGCTCCAGCGGCGACGCGACGACGGCGTAGCGACGGACGCGGCCGACGCCCTCGGCCGCCGGGTCGGCATCACCGCCGGCGACGGGTTCGCGTTCGTCAGCCACGTCGGCGAGGTGTTCCCGTCTGGCTTTCTCCCCGAGTCCGCCGGCAACGTCCGCGAGACGAGCCTTGTGGACTGCTACCGCGAGTCGGACCTGTTCACCTCGCTACGGAACGCCGACGCCCTCCGCGGGAAGTGTGGCGCCTGCGAGTTCCGCGAGGTCTGTGGCGGGAGCCGGTCGCGCGCCTACGCCCGAACCGGCGACCCGCTGGCGAGCGACCCGCTCTGTGCGTACGTCCCGGACGGCTACGAGGGGCCGCTGCCCGACGACCGACCGTCGGCCGCGACGGGGGACTGACCATGCCAGCCCAGTCCGTACTCGACGGGGAACTGCCGGATCCGGGGGAGCGGGACGACCCAGACGGGGGCAGTTGCCCTTCGGCGCCCCCCGCGACCGAGACCCAGACCGACCCGCTCGACGGCTTCCTCCGCGAGTACGGCGTCGCCATCGCGGGGCGAGAGCTGGAGACCGCCCTCGGATCGCTCGATGAACTGATGCCGGCACAGCGGCGTACCGTGGCACGGATGGCCGATCGAATCGCTGCGGGCGTACTCGCCCCCGCGCGGCGGGCGGTCGACGACGACGGGAGCGAGGCCGCGCCGACGGTCCGGCGCCTGTTCGGTCCGGTCGAAGATGTTCGGGACCGGAGATAGGCAGCCCGAAGCCGTACCTCGAACCGGTCATGCCCATCGTCCCCCGCCCCTGGTCGAGCGACGAGAGCGACTTCGACGACTACGACTCCGTCTGCCCGGCGCATCTACCGGCCCCCGGCCCCTTCCTCGGGGATCACGACGTGTTGACGGGACGGGCTCACGCCGCGTTCCACCGCCTGACGCGCGACCGGTTCGAGGAGCGCACCGTCTACGACGTGACGTTCGGCTACAACCTGGCGCGGCTGAACCTCGACACCCGCCATCCGGACGCCGGCTACCGGTACGCGGTGCAGGCGGACGACCCCGCGGTGCTCCGCGCTGAGTTCACGCCGACGACGGAGTTCTGCCCGCAGAGCGACACCCTCGCGATCGCGTCGTTCCGCGCGTGGAACGCCGACGACGCGGGCCACGAGTTCGACCTCGTGCGCGTCCGGGTGGCGCCGATGCACGGCCAGAGCGCCCGTATCAACGACCGCCTCGCGGCGATGGAGCAGTCGGTTCGCGAGACGGGTGACGTGCCGGAGGGTGACGACGAACTCGTGGACGCCGTCGAAACGGCGGGCGCGATGGACGGATCGACGGCGCCGTTCTGATCAGTCGTCTCTCGATGTCTCGGCCGCCCGCCCCCGGCGAACGGAGTCGGGCGCGTGTCGCCACAGGACGTGCAGCAGGTTCGCCGCGAAGACGACGAATCCCACTGCGAGGGCGACGCCACCGGCGAGTGAGAGGTCGGTGCGGGCGGTCCAGTCGCCGGCGACGAGGAGCGTGCCGCCGCCCGCGACGAGGACGAGATCGACCGTCGCGAGCCGCTCGTCGTACAGGTCGTCGATCATGGGGACGTCCGCGAACCCCAGGTGGTCGCTGTAGCGGTGGACCCAGACGAGGAAGGGGACGACGTGGTAGAGCGTCCCGACGACGACGAGGACGACGACCAGGGCGAGCAGGTGACTCGTCCCGGGGGCGCCGAACAGGGCGTCCTCGCCGAGCGGCGTCCGGAGCCACACGGGGAGCGTCAGGAGCGCCCAACAGAGCAGCGCGGGAACGAGGAGCGCGTAGCGGGCCAGCATCGGCGTCCAGTCGCTGCGCGCGTCCCGGAGCCGTCGCGCGAGAACGACGAGAAAGGCGAGGCTGCCCGTGAGCAGGAGTGCGGCGCCCGCGCGGGCCAGCACCGGGTTCGCGACGAGTCGGCCGAGCGCGAGACCGACGACGCCGAGCGGGTAGCCCACCGTCTCGACCCGCTGGAGCGCGTGGTCGGACCCCCGAAGTTCCGTCTGCCCGAACATCGTCACGAGTTGGTACAGCGCGCCGAAGACGGTCGTCAGGACGGCGCCGAACACCGCGAGCGTGGCGTGGGCGGCGACGACCGCCCCCCGCGCCCCGGGAAACAGCGGCGTCGAGAGTCCGACGGCGAGCGCAACGCCGAGGACCGTGAGCAGGAGGAAAAACCCGAGCGCCGTCACGAAATGCTGCTCGGTGATGTCCAGCGGTCGGGCCGTGGCGAGCGTCCGGCCGACGTTGTACGCGAGCGTCCAGAACCCGGCGAGCATGGCGACGCCGAACACCGGCAGGAGGGCCGGCCGCGACGCCAGCAACGCAGCGGCGAAGCCGACCACCCCCCCGGTGATGAGCCACAGTTGTCCTCGCGCCAGGCGGTGGGAGTGAAGATCCGTCCCCGACCACACCGGGACGAACTGCGTCATCGCTCCCGCGATGGTGAGACAGACGAAGCCGACGAGCAGGAGGTGGACGTGCGCGAGGCGCGCGAGCCCCGAGACGGCGCCGAGGGCGTGCGCGACGCCGAGCGCGGAGCCGACGAGCAGGAACCCCAACGCGACGACGAAATGCCGCAACGGAATCGAGAGCGGTGGCTGGCGGTCCGTCTCGACGCCTCCGGGTACGATGGACATGGACGACGCTACGGGCTCGGCCCCTCTCGACCTCTGGGCGAACATATTCGCCCGCCGGTCCGGCCGATTCACAATCACTCTCACGAAACCGGGTTTTTAACACGGTGGAACGCCGGACTAGACGATATGCCTTCCGCCGAAGTCTCGCTACCGGACGACGTCGATATGGAGATCACCCAGCTCGTCAACGAAGGGGAGTTCATCAACCGGGATCAGGCCGTCGAGGAACTGCTCTCGCTCGGCGTCTCGGCGTACACCACCGAAGAGTCGACCGAACAGGCCGAAGAAGATCTGTTCACGCAGGTCGTCGAGGACCAGCAGGATCCCGCCATCCGCAATGAAGGCGACGACGAACCGACGCTGTAATCGGAATTATCGGGAGTCATCATCGATTCTCGCCGACCCGTCACGGCGAGAATCGATGGCCAGTTACGATAATCCTATAAGGCGACTATTCTTCGTCGGCAGCGGTCAGGAGTCGCTCGCTCATCGCGTCGAAGTCCGCCCGCTCCTCGCTCCAGAACTCGCGCAGGTCACCGAGCGGCTGTCGCACCGGTTCGGCCACCTCGTCGTGCACCTCGTACTCCTGGCTCTGCTTGACCTCGTGGTAGGCGTCGCGGAACGACATGCCCGCTTTCACCTTCTGGTTCGCGGTGTAGGCGGCGAAGATGCCCTCGTCGATGTCGAAGTCGTCGGCAAGTTCTAGCTCCTCGACCAGTGGTGTGAGGATGTCGACCGTCGCCCGCACCGTATCCACCGACTCGATGAGGTGCCCTTTGGTCTGCTGGCTGTCGCGGTTGTAGCCGCTCGGGAGTTTGCCGATGATGCGCCGGATGGCCTCCTTGCTCGCCGACACCTCCTCGGCTTTCGCCCGCGCGAGTTCGAGGATGTCCGGGTTCCGCTTCTGGGGCATGATGCTGCTGCCCGTGCAGTACTCGTCGGGCAACTCGAAGAACTGCTGGTCCTCCGAGAAGTTGATGAGGTCCTCGGCCATCTTCTGGATGTCGAGCATCACCAGATCGAGTGTCTGGAGCAGTTGCAGTTCCTGCTTCCCGCGGTTCGAGCAGTAGATCGGATTGTGCTGTTTCTGGGAGAAGCCGAGCAGTTCCGTCGTCAGGTCGCGGTCGATGTCGAGCGTGGTGCCGTACGACGCGGCGGCGCCGAGGGGGTTGGCGTCGATGATGCGGAAGGTCGCTCGCAGCGATTTCAGGTCGTCGACGAGCGCGTCGGCGTAACTCGACGCCCACAGCCCCGTCGAGGACGGCATCGCCTGTTGCTGGTGGGTGTAGCCCGGGATCAGCATGTTCTTCTCCGCCGCGAACTCGTCGAGGGCGTCGATGAACGCCAGGATCCGGTGGGCCAGGTCGATGGTCGCGTCCTTCATGAAGAGACGCGTGTCGACGAAGATCTGGTCGTTGCGCGACCGGGCGAGATGCATCTTCTTGCCAGCCTCCGTCCGCTGGGTGACCTGCTCTTCGACGAAGGTGTGAACGTCCTCGCCTTCCACCTCGTCGGCCTCGTGATAGAGGTCCGTGAGCGCCGCGCGGAGTTCCGCGAGTTCGTCGTCGGTGACGAACCCCTGCCGGTTCAGCATCGTCACGTGCGCGAGGTTCGTCAGCACGTCGTACGGGAGAAACCGGTTCTCGAACGCCTTCGGCTCCATCGTATATTGCAGGGTGGCCTCGCTCGCCGAGTGCTCGGTGTTCTCCCAAAGCATGCACGCAGATATCGACAGACCGTACTAAAGGGTTACTTCTGGCGGGTCGCGCTGTGACTGGCGCTCTCTGCCGACGGCCGACAGTATAAGTCCTCACCGCGTGACGGAGGCGTATGGTGTACGACCACACGCCGGTGACGGTTGCGGACAAGCGAGCGGTCGTGATCGGTGGGACGAGCGGCATCGGCCGAGCGATTGCCCGGGGGTTCGCTGCCGACGGCGCGGATGTCGTCGCGACGAGTCGGAGCGAGGACAGCGTCGCCGAGACGGCGGCGGAACTGCGCGACCTCGGTGCCGAGACGGTCGAGGTGACCTGTGACGTGACGGAGCGAGACACGCTCACGGCGCTGCGGGACGCCACGATCGATGCGCTCGGCGGCATCGACATCCTCGTCACCTCCCAGGGCGCCGTCTCGCGGACGAACCTCGCGAACGGCACCGACGAGGACTGGGAGACGGTGCTCGACGTCCAACTCGCCGGCACGTACCGCGCCACCCAGGTGTTCGCCGAGCGCATGGACGAGGGAGCGATCCTCAACATCTCCTCCATCTCGAACGATCTCGCGATTCCGGATCTCGTGCCGTACACGGCGGCCAAAGGCGGTGTCGACTCCCTGACGCGCGTCGCGGCGAAGGAGCTCGGCCCCGAGATCCGGGTCAACGCCGTCAAACCCGGCTTCGTGCGCTCGGAACAGACCGCGGGCACCTACGCCGAGGGCACGCCGCGCCACGAGGAGATCGCCGAGCGGACGACCACCGGCCGCCTCGCCGACCCCGCGGAGATCGTCGGCGCAGCCATCTACCTCGTCAGCGACGCCGCGAGTTACACCAACGGGAGCGTGTTGACCGTCGACGACGGCTTCACCGCCGACGCGTTCGAATAGTAGCCGTTGTAAGTCAGCGCACACCTGATCGAAGGATTGCGTGCGATCAGGTGTGCAAACAGTTCCAAACGCTACTATAGACCGACGAAAAACCTCTTACTCCACGGCGCAGAGTTCCAGCCATGTCACGCGAACGGGAGTACGGGACGGAATCGGTCGTCTATCACCCGTCTCGGTCCTTCGTCGAGTCGACGAACGTCTGGGAGTTCATGCGGACGTACGACATCGACGACTACGCCGAGTTGATCGAGCGCACCACGTCGACGGTGGAGGGCGAACCGCAGTCGGGAGTCGACTGGTTCTGGGACGAACTCGTCGACTATCTGGACATCGAGTTCGACGAGGGGTACGACGCCGTCCGCAACGACGCCGACGGCCCGCAGTTCACGGAGTGGTACCCCGGCGGGCGACTCAACGCCGCCCACAACGTCCTCGACCGGCACGCCGCGACGGACGCCGAACGGCGCAACAAAGTCGCCTGCATCTGGGAGGGCGAACCGGGCGACGTGCGCGAGGTGACCTACCACGAACTCCACCGGGACGCCAACCGGGTGGCGAACTACCTCGAATCGCGGGGCGTCGGCACGGGCGACACCGTCGGCCTCTATATGCCGATGGTGCCCGAAGTCGCCGCCATCCTCTACGGCTGTTTCAAGGTGGGCGCCATCGCGGTGCCCATCTTCTCGGGGTTCGGCGTCGACGCGACGGCCACCCGCATCGCCGATTCCGAACCCCGCGTCCTGTTCACGGGCGACGGCTTCTACCGGCGCGGCGACCACGTCCGCCTGAAAGCGGACGCCGACGCGGCCATCGAGCAGGCGGGCCACGTCGAGCAGACGGTTGTCTACGACCGTCTCGGCCTCGCGAGCGACGGCGAGATCCCGTGGGACGACGCGCGCGACGACCACTGGGCGGAGAGCGTCGGTGCGGCCGACGACGCATACGAGACGAAATCGCTCGACTCCAGCCAGGAGTCGATGCTGCTGTACTCCTCGGGGACGACGGGGAAACCGAAAGGCATCGTCCACACCCACGCCGGCGCCCTCGTTCAGGCCGCCAAGGAAGTGTACTTCGGGATGGATCTCAAGCCCGCCGACCGCTTCTTCTGGGTGAGCGACATCGGGTGGATGATGGGGCCGTGGTCGCTGATGGGCACCCACGCCCACGGCGGCACGGTGTTCATGTACGAGGGCGCGCCGGACCATCCGAACCCCGACCGGTTCTGGCGCATGATCGACGACCACGAACTCACCCAGTTCGGCATCTCGCCGACCGCCATCCGCGCGCTCCGCAAGCGGGGCGACGAATGGATCGAGGGCTATGACCTCTCCAGTCTCCGCGTGTTGGGGTCGACGGGCGAACCCTGGGACCCCGAGTCCTGGCTCTGGTTCTTCGAGGAAGTCGGCGGCGGCGACACGCCCATCATCAACATCTCGGGCGGGACCGAAATCATGGGCTGTTTCCTGATGCCCCTGCCGATTCAATCGCTCAAGCCCTGCACGCTCGGCGGGCCGGGCCTGGGGATGGATATCGACATCGTGGACAGCGACGGCGACTCCATCGCCGACACCCACGAACGGGGCTTCCTCGTCGCGCGTGACTCCTGTCCGAGCATGACCAAGTCCCTCTGGAGCGGCGACGAGCGGTATCTGGCGGAGTACTGGAGCACCTGGGACGGCCTCTGGGACCACGGCGACTGGGCGCAGCAAGACGAAGACGGCTTCTGGTTCCTGCACGGCCGCGCCGACGACGCGCTGAACGTCGCGGGGCGGAAGGTCGGCCCGGCGGAAGTCGAAGGAGCGGCGATGGAACACGACGCGGTGAACCAGGCCGCCGCCGTCGGCGCGCCCGACGAGACGACGGGAACGGCCGTCGTTCTCTACGTCGTCCCCGACCCCGACGCGACGGTGGACGACGACCTGCGCGCGGCCATCCGGGACACCGTCGGCGCGGAACTCGGCAAGCCCTTCCGCCCGCGTGAGGTCCTGTTCGTCGACGCCCTGCCCAAAACGCAGAGCGGGAAGATCATTCGTCGCGCCATCGCGTCGGTGTACCGCGGCGAGGAACTCGGGGATATGAGCAGCATCGAGAACCCCGAGGCGCTGGACGCCATCGAAGCGGCACGATGAGCGACGACCGCCAGCGGTTCGCGTTCGACTACCAACCGGGGGCCATCGTCTGCCGTCCCGGCGCAGTTGCCGACCTCGGCGCGGTGTGCGACCGGCACGGCTGGGACCGCGTTCTCGTCGTCTGTGGCCGGACCGTCGGATCGACGCCCGCCGTGATGGACCCGGTTCGGGCGGGTCTCGGCGACCACCTCGCCGGCGTCTTCGACGAGACGACGCCCGAGAAGTATCTCGGGACGGCCATCGACGGCGCAAAGCGGGCCGCCAGCGAGGACGTCGACGCACTCGTCGCCGTCGGCGGCGGGAGTTCCCTCGACGTGGCGAAGGTCACCGCCACCCTCGCCGCGCGCGACGACCCCGAGGCAGTCGGGCGACGGGCCATCGCGGAGGCGTCGCTCGACGTCGACGCCGATCCCCTCCCCATCGCCGCCGTGCCGACGACGCTCGCTGGCGCCGACCTGTCGGTGGTCGCGGGCGTGACGTTCGGGATGGGCGACGAGTCCGACGCGCCGAGCGGCGGCGTCGGCGACGCGCGGCTCATGCCCGCAGCCCTGTTTTACGACGCCGAACTCTACCGGACGACGCCGGAGTCCGTGCTGACGGCCTCGGCGATGAACGGCTTCGATAAGGGTATCGAGGCGCTCTACACGCGGCACTCGACGCCGGTCACCGACGGTACCGCCGCCCGCGGCCTCAGACTGCTGGGCGCCGGCCTCCCGACGCTTCGCGAGGAGCCGATGGACGCCGACCGACTGGACGACGTGCTGGCGGGGATCGTCTGTGTCCAGTACGGCGTCTCGATGCCCGGCCAGTACAAACTCTCGATCATCCACGCCTTCGGCCACGGCGTCTCCCGCGGCTACGACGTGCATCAGGGCGTCGTCCACGGCATCGTCGCGCCGCACGTCCTGCGCTCTCTCTTCGACGAAGTCGACGGCCGCCGGCGGTTGCTCGCGGAGGCACTCGGTGTTTCCACTGACGACCTGAGCGACGACGAGGTGGCGACGGCCGTCGTCGACGCCGTTGCCGACGTGCGCGACGACCTGGGACTGCCGTCCGCACTCCGGTCGATCGACGGCCTCGCGCGGGACGAGTTGAACGACGTGGCCGACCGAATCATGGACGACTCGCTGATGGGGACCGTTCCCGACGGACTGAATCCGACCCACGACGACGTGCTCGCGGTGCTGGAGTCGGCCTGGTGATTACCGCGCGCCGAAACTCTCGGTCTGCAGGTCGTCGACGCCGACCGCTTCGGCGACCGTCTTGGCGTCCCTGACGAACGACTCGAAGCCGAAGACGTACACCGTCTCGTCTTCGACGCCGGCGAGCATATCGGCCGCCTCGTCGAGCGACCCGACGAGGAGGACCGTCCCCCCCTCGTCTTCGAGGGCGTCGAGGCGCTCCTGGTGCGGCGGGGACTCGCCCCAGAACACGACCGTCGCGTCGTGACCCGCGCGCTGGGCGCGTTCCGCGATGCCGACGGCCGGACCGATGCCCGGCCCCTCGGCGAGGACGACGACCGGTCCGTCGCCCGTGTACCGAACGTCGCCGAAGGGCCCCTCGATTTCGACGGTGTCGCCGGGTGAACGTTCGGCCAACCAGGGCGCGAGCGTGCCCTCCGCTGCGGCTTCGACCGTGATCTCCAACGTCTCCTCGACGTCGGGCGAGGAGATGGTGTAGTACCCCGTCTCTTCGACGCCACCGGTCTCCGACCGGTTTCCAGAGGAGCGTTGCTCCTCGCTGCCGTCGACGGTCGCACGGACGAGGACGAACTGTCCGGGGTCGGCGTCGAACCCTTCGGGCGTCCGGAGTTCGATCGCGACGGTTCGCTCTCCGACCGACTCGATGGTCTCGACGCTGACCTGTGGCATACACGTCACACCGCGGGGCGCAGGGATAAACCTTCGACACCCGACCGAGCTTATAAGAGACACAAACCCGATTTCGCGGGTGACATGCACGACACCGTACTGTCGAGCGAGGCGCGCACGGTCGTCTCGCCGGGACGGATCGAACTCGGCGTCGGCGCCGTAGAGTCAGTCGGGGCACACGCCGCCCGTCACGGCGATACGGCGCTCGTCGTCGCGACCGAACAGATCTTCGAGTTCCACGGCGAGACCATCACTGAGCACCTCGAAGCCGCGGGCGTCGACCCCGTCGTCTACACCGACGTTCGTCCCGACCCCACTGTCGACAACATCGAGAGCGCCCACGCGCTGTACGAGCGCCACGACGGCGACGTCATCGTCACTCTCGGCGGCGGGTCCTCCATCGACACCGGCAAGGGCGTCGGTATTCTCGCGACCAACGAGGGGTCGATCCGCGACTTCGGCGTCGACCGCACCGGCTACGAGGGCGTTCCGAACCCCATCCCGCCGCTCATCGCCGTCAACACGACAGCCGGGACGGGCAGCGAGGCGACCCGCTCGGTCGTCGTCAGCGACGAGTCCACGTCCACGAAGTTCCTCATCGTCTCCGCGAACGTCGTCCCCGACGTGGCCATCGAGGACCCCGAACTCACCGTCTCGCTCCCCAAGAGCCACACCGCCTTCACTGGCATCGACGCCCTGACCCACGCCATCGAGGCGTACGTCTCGGTGAAATCCTACAGCGTCCCCGACGGCTACGCCGAGGCGGCGATGGAGCGCATCGCCCGATCGCTCCCGATCGCGTGGGCCAACGGCGACGACCTCGACGCCCGCGCCGACATGATGGTCGGCCAACTCCAGGCGGGGCAGGCCTTCACCAACGCCTCGGTCGCGCTGGTCCACGGCCTCGCGCGCCCGCTGGGGGCTCAGCTCCACATCCCGCACGGCCTCGCGAACGGGCTCATCCTCCCCTACGTCGTCGACTTCTCGGCGATGGCGGCACCGGAGAAGTACGCCGAAGTAGCGCGGGTCCTCGGCGCCGCCGACGCCGACGACCCGACGCGCGAGGCCGCCGACGCGGCCGCCGACGGCATCCTCAGCCTCTGTGACGATCTGGATCTCACGGGCTATCTCGACGACTTCGGCGAGGTACCCGACCGCGAGGAGTATCTCGACGTCGTCGACGAGATGGCCCAAGACGCCATCGACTCGGGGTCGCCCGACAACAACCCGCGGAAACCGACGCGCGAGGAAATCGCCGACCTCTACATCACCATCTACGACGACGCGCTGGCGCCGGACAGTCCGCGGCGGTCCTGACCGGCGTTGGACGATCAAGACACCGGGTCGCGATTCTCCACGCGCTGTCGTCGCGTCGCCGTCTCGGTCACGCGGTAGCGATACGACTGCGTGAACCAGTCGGCGTGTGGCCCCGGCGTCAGCGTCGAATTCTCGGGCACGTTCGTGTTCGAGTACCCAGTACACGTGACGACCGCCTCGTACCCCGACGACCGCTGGGTCACGTTATCGACGCGGCAGTCGAGGGTGACCTCGGAGTACTCGTTTATCCACAGCGAGTTGTAGGCGTAGCGGTACTCGTAGGTCTCGACGTACTCGCGCACGGACGACGCGCTCAGCGTCGCGGGTCGCGCCGGCGGCTCGCGCGGCCCGTCGGGGAAGTCGACGTTCGCGGGCGTCGCCGTCGCTGTCGCCGTCGGCGTAGCGGTGTCGGTCGGTGTCGCGGTACCAGTGGCGGTGTCGGTCGCCGTCCCCCCGTCCGGCTGGACGCCGGCACACCCGGCCGTCACGAGGGCGATGGCCAAGAGGGCAGCGAGCCCGACCTGGGAGCGCATAGTCGAAACTGTGCCGTCGGACCCAAATGTTTTCTGTGGCGGTCAGTTGCTCTCGCTCCCCTCCGGCGGCGCCGCGTCGATGGGACCATCGAGAGTCTCGTCGTGGCGCGCCCGCAGGGCCTCTTTGGCGAACTTTCCGGTCGCCGTCTTGGGGATCGACTCGACGAAGCGGAACCGGTCGGGAACCCACCAGTCGGGGTAGTCGTCGCGGAGGCGGTCGGCGAGGGCGTCCCGCAACGCGTCTCGATCCTCGACATCGCTGGCGACGAAGGCGACGGGACGCTCCCCCCAGCGCTCGTGGGGGACGCCGACGACGGCCGCCTCGCGCACTGCGTCGTGGCCCATGATCGCGTTTTCGAGCGCCTGCGAGGAGATCCACTCCCCACCGGATTTGATGACGTCGGCCGCGCGGTCGACGAGTTCGAGGTAGCCGTCCGCGTCGACGGTCACCACGTCGCCGGTGCGGAGCCACGACCCGTCGAAGGCGTCCGCGTCGTCGCCGTCGTAGTACGTCGTCGCGACCCACGGCCCCCGGATGAGGAGTTCGCCCATCGACTCGCCGTCCCAAGGGACCTCCTCGCCCGCGTCGTCGACGACCCGGAACTCCAGTCCGGGCAGGACGAGCCCCTGTTTCTCCCGTTTCGCCACCCGTCGGTCGTAGTCGGCGTCCTGCAACTCGGGCTTGAGGTGGGAGACGGCGCCCACGGGCGACGTTTCGGTCATCCCCCACCCGTGGACCACCTCGATGCCCCGGTCGTCGAACGCGCGGATCAGGCGTTCGGGCGGGGCCGCCCCGCCGATGACGATGCGTTCGAGCGTGGAAAGATCCGGGGCGCCGTCGGTCGACTCCAGATGGTCGAGGACGCCCAGCCACACCGTCGGTACGCCCGCAGTGAGCGTGACGCCCTCGCGTTCGATCAGGTCGACGATATCGGCCGGATCGGGCGAGGGCCCCGGGTAGACGTGTGTCGCTCCGGCGGCCGTCGCGGCGTAGGGGAGTCCCCACGCGTTGATGTGAAACATCGGGACGACGGGCATCACCACGTCCGAGTGGTCGATGTCGAGCCCCATCGGCGTCATGATCGCCATCGTGTGGCTCCAGAGCATCCGCTGGGTGTACTCGACGCCTTTCGGCGCGCCCGTCGTTCCCGAGGAGTAACAGAGGCCGGCCGCGTGGTCGCCGTCGAGTGCGGGCCAGTCGTAGTCTGGGTCGTGGCCTGCGACGAACGAGTCGTAGTCGGTGACGGGAACGGATACGTCGAGCGCGGGCGCCTCGCTCCCCACGACGACGATGCGCTCGACGCTCGCGAAGGCGTCCGGGTCGTACGCCTCGACGAGGGTGTCCGTGAGCGACGGGTCGACGAGGAGCAGTCGATCGTTCGCGCTCTCGACGATGCGGCGCACGTCGCTCGCGGGCAGGAGCGGGTTGACGGTGTGTAACTGTGCGCCCAGGTTCGGCACGGCGAAGTACGCCTCGAAATGGCGGTCGTGGTTCCAGCACATCGTCGCCACGCGATCGCCGTGTTCGACGCCGGCCGCCCGGAGGGCGTTCGCCAGCCGAGCGACGCGATCGGCGTACTCGGCGTACGTACACCGCACCGTCCCCGCCCGCGTGCGAGCGACGATCTCGTGGTCGGGGTAGAGTCGTGCCGACCGTGACAGGAACGGCCGGAGCGTCTGCTGTGTCGCCATACGTTGTCGTCCACCACGGTGCGAATAAAGGCTGTCGTGCTGGTCAGCCAGCGAGCTCAGCGGCCGTGAGCAACAGTTCGGGGACGACGAGGAGCACGAGTCCCACAACGAGGAGGGCGGCCGGAAGGACAAGCAATCCCATCTCCGTGAACAGCCAGAGGCCGAGACCGGCGAACACGAGCAGCAGTCCAACGAGGCGGAGGAGCCACGTCAGCACACCTTCGATTCCCGAGTCGGCGACCGCGTCGACGACATCGAGCGCTTCGTCCATGTGTCTGCGGATGGCGGTGAGACAGTTATGTGTGGTGGCACCCCGCCCCCGTCGTCGCGTCTCAGGTGTCAGCGAGCATCCCGATGAGAGCGCCACCGCCGCCGGCGACCAGCGCGGGATAGATGATTCCGGCGAGGAAGATGGCTGGAAGCACGTCCGGCCCGCCACTTACGTCGGCGACAGTCACCTCGAAGAGGAACACACCGACGACTGACAACAGGAGATATCCGGGGAGCGCGGTCACGCCGGTGAGCGCTCCATCGGTTGCGTTCGTGACGCCGCGATATCGGGCGAGCGCGATACCGGCGGCGAGAAGCAGGCCGACGGGAATCACGTAGAGGAGGACGGTGAACCCCTGCTCACCGCCGATGAAGCTAGTGGTGCGATTGCCAACGAGCGGGACGTTCTGAAAGACGGTGTTGACGAAGTGTGCATTAAAGAACACCCATCCAACCAGCTCGTAGGTGGCCGAATCGCCTCCGAACGTCTCGATGATCCGTTGTAATGCCGACTCACGAATGTCGGGTGCCACGATGAGATAGGTGAAGACATAGCCGAGCACCCACGCGACCACTCCAGACAGCGCCCCCGCCACGAACGGGAGGGTATCGAAGACGTTCGAGTTTGAGGACATGGCTACATAGGCCGTGTAGCTGACCCGGTAAATACCCGTGGTTCGGGTTCGCATACCGAGATCCGATCCGTCGGCCGCTCGCCCGGAACGTTTTCACCGATCACCGGCGTTGTGCGTCCATGCGCCGTCCCAGCGACAGCGACCCGTTCGACGACTACGACGGAGCGCGGGGGTTCGCCCGACAGGCCTTCGTCACCGGTGCTGCCGTTACCCTCCCGCTCATCGTGACGCTGCTCGTTCTCAGCGCCGTCGTGAACTTCGTCTCGCAGCAACTCGACCCGCTCGTCGGCATCCTCACCTCGATCATCGGCTTTCAGTCGACATCGGAAACCACGGTCAAACTCGTGACCATCGTGATGCTCGTCGCGACGGTGTTCTGCATCGGCGCCGTGACCGAGCGGCGTCCGAACCGCTCCGGCTTCGGTGCCCTCTTCGATACGCTCATCGCTCGCATCCCCGGCGTCGGCTCGCTCTACCAGAGCCTCGACGAGATGAGCGGGCTTCTGCTCGACAGCGACACCGATAGCTTCCGTGAGGTGAAACTGGTCGAGTTTCCGGACCAGGGGTCGTACTCTATCGCCTTCCTGACTGCGGAGACGCCAGACGTGATCCGGGACGCGACCGACGAGACGGACATGGTGACGCTCTTTCTCCCGATGGCACCCAACCCGGTGATGGGCGGCTACGTTCTCCACGTCTCCACGGCGCACGTCTACGACATCGACATGACCGTCGAAGAGGGCATCCAGTCCATCGTGACCAGCGGCGTCGCCACCGGGCAGCGGTCCGAAGAGGAGTTGACTGAGGGGATGCTCGACCGGTTCGAGCGCCGCCTCGACGCAGCCGATATCGTCGACATCGAGGAGCTAGAGGCGTACGCCGTCGACGCCTCGTCGCAGTTGGAGGAGACGGCCCGGGAGACGATGGCGGCCGCGCGGTCCCGAGCGGATGCGGCGCCGGACGCCGAGGACGACGACCGCGCGCCACGGAACGACGACGCGGAACGCGGCTCCTGATCCACCTCACAGCCGGAGTTGCGCGCCATTGTGCCGAAGCCACGACCGCCGCACCCGGGAGTCCGGAACGCGGCGGTCGACTGCTTCCCAGAACGCCTCGGTCGACGGGTCGTGGTCGCGTCGCGCGAGACCGTGGGCAACGACGTAGGCGACGATCTCACGCGGGGCGAGAACGAGACGCCAGTGGAGCGTCAGCGTCTCGTCGACGCGGATCCAGCGCCGGCCGCTCTCGGTGACCGCGACGGGCGGGACCGGATCGCCGTCGGCGACGGTCGCCACACAAGACGGGAGTACGTCTTCGGCGTGCGCCACGTACCAGTCGACGACCGCTCGACGGCGCTCCGTGGCCGGCGTTTCCTCGTCGCGGGGGATCCGGAGTCCGAACCGCGTTCCGTCGAAGGTGAACGCGGGCTCGTCCACCGAACTCTCGGAGACGCGGAGACGGTGTTTCTTCCCCCGATACAGCAGTTTCTCGCCGTTCGTGAAGTCGTGACCGAGGCGTGGATCCGGCTGCTCGGCGAGGCCGTAGAGCGTGTCCAGCACCCACGCCCGCCGGTCGTCGAGCGCGGCCTCGACGGCAGCGGCGCTCGCCTCGGCCGGTGCCCGGACCGTCAGTTCCATGTCGGGCGTCATCGAGCAGTCGATGGTCGTCCGGCCGGCCTCGCGGTCGACCGTGTACGGGACGGCCGCGACGCCGACGTGGTAGCGGTTCGAGGGGGAGTCGTCACCGGTCACCGGAGCCACGAGAGGAAGCCGCCGCGGTCGTCACGATCGGTGCGTTCGTCGTCTCGCCCCGCGACGCTCCGCCCCTCGGCCCGGAGTTCGGCGTCGATGTCGTCCTGGGTAAAATCGAAGAACTGCTCGTCCGGCAGGTCGATGTCGATGACGTTGAGCGTGCGTGGCTCGCCCTCGTTGTCGAACGCCCGCCAGTCGTCGGGACCGTAGGGCGCGCCGACGATCATGTGTACCGATCCCTGTCCGAACGTCGCGAGGTCCTGTGAACTCGGCTGGAGCGCGCCGTTCGGGTGGGAGTGGACCGATCCGACCGAGCGCACGTCGTTCGGCTTCATGTTCGTTTTCACGGTCGCGCTGACGGGGTTCGACACCGTTCCCGGAATGACGAGCACGTCGGTGATCAGCTGTCCCTCGCGGTCGAGGTCGAACTTCCGGGCGTCTTCGGCCCGGAGAAAGCCCATGTACTCGTTCGGATGGGTCTCCTCGGAGGCGTCGAGGACGAACTCCAGTGTCTCCCGGGCGATTCCCAGGAGTTCGCTCGACCGGAACAGGCGCATACCCAAAGGTGGAGCCGCCGCCTTCTAACACTGACGGCTGTACGTCGAGAGAGATACGCCACTGCAGGCGACCCTCTTGAAATGGGTACGCCCCCTCACCGACGGCGTCTCGGGCTACCGCGCGTCGTCGAGGTCGACGAACGCGTCGCCGGTGCCGGAGAGCCACCGCGTCACGGGTGCCTCGTCGCGCGCCCCGACCGGGTACAACGTGCAACTGTCGGGGTTGTCGTCCCGTTCGACGACCACGCTCGTCAGTGGCCGCGTGTCCGACTCCGGGGGGTGAGACGACGGACGGAGCGCCGTCGTGTCGTCCGAGTCGCTCATACACGAGCCATCGCGTGCAACCACAGAAAAATGCCCTCCTAATCGGGGGGCTAGCCGCCACTCACACCGGGTTTCGTTCCGCGAACCGGAGCCGGAGGCGTTCGATCGTCGGGACGGTGCGGTCACACTGCGCGGCGACCGTCGGCGATGACCGCCACGGGTGGTCGGTCTCGTGAAACGCCGAGAGAAGTTCCGACGCGGCATCTTCGGCATGCCCTCCAGATAGCCGGCGATTGACTGCAGATCCGATCCGAAGTCAACCCCCGCCAAATCTCGACATACAGCCGGCGGTCCATCGAGGACCGGGGGAGCGTCCCCCGATATAGATCACTCTCTGAGCAGCCAGCCGAACCGCCGCTTCCAGTAGTCCTCGCCGGGGGGCTTCTTGCTCTTGTCGTAGGTTTTCTTCTCCCGAATCCGGCGTTTCAGGATGTCCCGCACCTCGTTGAGCGCGTGGCTCGCGCCGTACCCCTCTTCGGACGCCGTGATGAGTCCACGATCCGTCGCGAGGCGGACGCGGACGAACAGCAGCGGCGTCCCGCGCTGTCGCTCCTGGTGTTCGTTGATGTGGATGTTCGCGTCGTGGATGTCGAGGCCGCTGTCCATCCCGTCCAGTTCGTCGATCGTGTCGACGATATCCCGGTACGTCGTGTCGTCGATGTACTCGGTGCCGGTGACCTGGACGGCGCGGTGTCCCTCCGCCCCCCACGTGAGCGCGTCGAGCACGTCGGTTTTGGTGATGATGCCCATCGGCTCCTCGTTCTCGTCGGTGACGACGAGCGACGACGCGGTCGCGTCGAACATCTCGTGGACCACTTCGTCGAGCGTCTCCTCCAGGTCGGCCGTTCGGACCGGCGAGGACATCTCGTCGCGGACGGGCAGGTCGAGCATCCGGTCGAGTTCGCCCTCGCGGGCGCCGAACCCGCCGTGAGTGCGGTAGTTGTCACTCGATCCCTCGCCGCCGTGTGCGTCGAACCCCGACGCGTTCCCGCCCTGTGACACCTGTATCTCGCGGGTGGTCAGATCGACGATATCGTAGAGCGTCAGCATCCCGCGTGCGGAGCCGTCCTCGACGACCGGGAGATGGGTGATCCGGTGGTCGCGGAACTCGTGGAGCGCCTCCCCGAGCGTCGTGTCCGGACGGATCGTCACGAGGTCTCGGCTTGCGGCCTGGTCGACGGTCGCCGCTTCGAGGAACTCCTGGACGTGTTTCAGGAGGTCGTCGGCCGTGACGACGCCCTGCAGATGCTGGTCTTCGAACACGGGGAGGAGGCGGGTGTCGCCGTCGATCATCAGTTGGGCGACTCGCCGTACGTCTTCGTCGGTCGCTATCTGGGGTACGGCCCAGACGCACGAGCCCGCCTTCTGGTCCGGGTCGTGGTGCGAGGCGACGAGTTGACGGCGGGTTATGACACCCTCGAACGTCCCGTCTTCCGTCACGATCACCCCCCGACAGTCGGGATCCTCGAACGCTGCGACGACCTTCGCGATCCGTGTGTCACTCGACACCTCAGTGTACTCGGTCGAAACGATCGAACTAATATCCATTTGTGATCAATCCCGAACGACAGTGTCCACGCGTGGCTTTCCCGGAAACACACTAATAGCACCAGCCAAAGGGCTTCGAACGCGGCGTCCCGGCCGGTATCGAGACGCTCGGGCGACCGACCACGACACTTATAGCTGATCCGACACTACCGATAACCGTACCATCGATGAGCCCGCCACCCGGTAGCCACCACATCCTCCACGTCGCTCCCGATCCCGAATCGGTTGCGGTCGCCCTCGAACGCGCTGACGACCGCTTCGAGGTCTCGACGGCGACCACCGCCGCCGACGGGCTCGAGCGACTCGCCGAGACCGGTGTCGACTGCATCGTCTCGGCGTACGCGTTGCCCCACCGGGACGGCCTCGCGTTTCTCTCCGCCGTCCGCGAGACCCATCCGGACCTCCCCTTTATCCTCTTCACCGACGCGGGGGGCGAAGCGGTCGCGAGCAAAGCCATCTCGGCGGGCGTCACCGATTATCTCCGGCACGAGAGCGTCGACGAGGGGCTCTCGACGCTCGCCCGCCGGGTGGAAACCGCCGTCGAGGAGTGGCGGGACATTCAGGCATCCGAACGCACCCGTGCGCGCCTCGAAGCGATCACGACCAACTCGACGGACGCGATCATCGCCATCGACGCCGAGAGCACGATCCGGTTTGCGAACCCCGCCGTCGAGGAGTCGTTCGGCTACGATCCCGAGTCGCTCGTCGGTGAACCCCTGACCACGCTGATGCCCGCCCGCTATCGCGACGACCATCTCGCCGCCGTCGACCGGTATCTCGCGACGGGGGAACGAACGCTCGACTGGAACGCGGCGGAACTGCCGGTGCGCCACGAGGAGGGACACGAACTCACGACCTCGGTCTCCGTCAGCGAGTTCGAATGGAACGGCGAGCGGCGATTCGTCGGCGTGCTTCGCGATATCACGGACCGGAAGCGGAGCGAGCAACGACTCCGCAAGCAGCAAGCGTTCAACGAAATCGTCCTCGACAGCGTGCTGGAGTGTTACTGGGTGCTCGACACCGAGGGCTACGTCACCGACTGGAGCGACACGGATGGCTCCGTGACGGGGTATCGTCCCCAGGAAGCGATCGGGATGCACGCGACCGAGTTCTTCCCCGACGACGAACAGGAGTACATCGCCGAGAAGATCCAGGAACTCCTAGAGACCGGCACCGTCACTGCGGAGGCCGAGTTCCGCACGAAGGACGGGAGCCTCGTCCCGTATCGGTTCGATGCGACCGTCATCACCGACGAGGAGGGGCGCGTCGAACGACTGTGTGGCTTCGGCCAGGATATCTCCGAACAGGTCGAACAGAAGCGACGACTCCGAAAGGAGCGTGATTTCGTCGAGCAACTGACTCAGATGCTCCCCGATATCTTCTATCTCGTCGGCCAGGATGGGACTCTCCGCCGGTGGAACGACCGGTTTTCCGCGGTCATCGGTCGCCCGGGCGACGAAATCGACGCGATGCACGTGATCGAGTTCTTCGCCGAGGGGGATCGACCGCGGGTACAGGCCGCGATCGACGAGGCCCTGACGACCGGGCAGGCGGTCGTCGAGGCCGACCTCGTCACGGCCGACGGGACCCACATCCCCTACGAGTTCACGGCCGGTCGGCTGCATGGCGAGGACATCGATATGGACGGGCTCGTCGGTATCGGTCGTGACATCTCCGAGCGGAAGGCCTACGCGGAGGAACTGGAACACCAGAATCAGCGCCTCGATCGGTTCGCCAGCGTCATCTCACACGATCTCCGGAACCCGTTAAACGTCGCTGAAGGCCGACTGGAACTCGCCCGCCGCAACTGTGACTGTGACCACCTGGAGGACGTCGCCCACGCACACGAGCGGATGGACGCCCTCATCGAGGACCTCCTCGCACTCGCTCGGGAGGGGACTACAGTGACCGACCCCGAACCGGTCGCCCTCGAGACAGTACTCGACCAGTGCTGGGACACCGTCGAGACGGCGAACGCCTCGCTCGTCGTCGACACCGATCGCACGATTCAGGCCGACATCGGCCGGTTGAAGCAACTGTTCGAGAACCTGTTTCGGAACAGTGTGGAACATGCTTCCACGAGCAGTCGGATGGAATCCGACGACAGTGTCGAGCACGGCGGCGCGGATGTCACGGTCACCGTGGGCGACCTGGACGACGGCTTCTACGTCGAAGACGACGGGCCAGGGATTCCCGAGGGCGAACGCACCGATGTCTTCGAGGCCGGCTACTCGACATCGGAGCGGGGAACCGGCTTCGGGTTGAGCATCGTCGAGCAGATCGTCGAGGCCCACGGATGGTCCGTGCGGATTGTCGAGAGTGATGAGGGCGGCGCGCGATTCGAGATCAGGGGTGTGGAGTTCGTGGAGGGGTAGGTGAGCGTTTGTAGTCGAAGCGTCCGGTTGCTACGCTTCTTCGGGCTACCAGTCTCCAACGTCGTTCTCGACCCGGTATCGCTGATAGTAGGCTTTCTCGACGGTTCGCAGGTCGAACCCGCCGGGATTGCGGTCGCGGAGTTCTGCCAGGATGTCCGGATAGTCCGTGACACGCATGATCCGGTCCTCTCCCAAGAGCTCGTGGACGATATACCGGTCACCGATACCGTAGTGCTCGGGATCATAGAACGTTAGTACGACAGTCCCGGTCGCTGGCCCGATACCGGGGACAGATTTCAGCGTCTTCAACTGCACAGTCGGGTCGTCAACCTGTAGGGCGGCTTCGCTTACCCGTCGAACGAACTGGTCAGGGACCGTTCTTACCCTGTCGAGGTTTCCACCTCGTCTGCCCGGCATTCCGTTCAGTTTCCACCGAACTACGTCTTCGAGTTGGTCGCGGGTGAGATACTGCTGGGCGGTGAGCGCCTCGTGAAGATGTTCTTCGATGTCCTGTAAACCGCCGTCATAGACCTCGTCGTAGCGTTCGCTCCAGTTCCGGATCTCCTCGGGGTCCATACCACAGTTTGTCTCCAATCAGAGGATAAAACCTCGTGTGGCGGCTGAATCCCCGAATACGGCTGCGGGACCGGATTTGAACCGAAAGAAGACTCACTCCGTTCGTCTTCTAGAGCTCACCCCGTCCTGCTCGTTCGTCGCTTCGCTCCTCACTGCGCGGGACCGGATTTGAACCACGAGAACTCGCTCCGCTCGTTCTCTGGGCCACAAATCCGTGCCTGCTCTTCGCTCACTCCGTTCGCTCATGCGCGGGACCGGATTTGAACCGGCGGACCCCTACGGGACAGCGTCCTAAGCGCTGCGCCTTTTCCTGGCTTGGCTACCCGCGCGCGTCGGTAGGTTCCCCGACGTGCCCGGATTTGGACTATAAGGTTATAAACTCACTCAAGTCGCAGGGCTGTTCATCGTGAATACATCAACTACCATACTGTTTCGAGACGGGGCCCTACCACGTGCCGATCCCCGGGCGTTCGTTCGCAGGGTTTGATAAGCTACCCCCGTGACGTGACAGGACAACATGAATAGGAGCGCTATTCGGGAGTACGTGGAGCAATCCGAATCCGTTCTCGACTCCTCTCCGCAGATGGATGAGGCCAACACCAAAGCCGCTGTTCTGCGTGATTTTTTAGATTTGCTCGAGTGGCAGATTCCGGAAAATACTCAACTCGAATACTCCGTCGAGGCGTTCGGGCGGACTTACAAGGTCGATTATGCGTTGATTCTGGAAGGAACGCCAGTCGCATTTCTCGAAGCCAAGGGAGCGGACACTGCTCTGACGGTCAAGCACGAAGAACAGCTGTCGTCGTACATGATGAACAAGAACGTCACGTACGGTATCCTCACGAACGGCAAGCAGTACCGGTTCTTTCAGCGCCGTGTTGACGCCTCGAACGTGGACGTACAGAAGGTCGGTGACGTAGCCCTCGAAGATCTACCCAACCGCCTCGCCGTTCTGACGGCCTTCGAGAAAGACGCCATCGAGTCGGGCGAATCGGGGAAGATACTCGGCCGGATCAACGAACTCCGGGAAGCCCGGCGAACTCTTGAGGTCGAAAAGGACGAATTGGCAGTCGAACTTTCGAATACGTTAGCTGAAGAGGTTTCAGATTCAATCTCGTCGCTCGCGGAAACACAGGCAAAAGAGATGATTGACCGGCTCGTCGCGGATATTGCGTCGGAGATTGACGCCGACAGCGGGGGTACTGACGAACCCGTCGGTGGCAGTAGTGGCGGTGTCGAACCAACAGGAAATCATATCGCTGGGGCAATTCGGCGGACTGAGATTGACGGCAATGATGACGCGAAGGTCGCGGTCTTCCCGACGAAGGAGTCAGGCCTACCGTTTCTCAAGGAGAACAACGCATGGGGATTCGTTCGGATTGGAAGCGAGTTCGAGTACGTTGCGATGTACGTGACTGGCGACGTACGTCAGGTCAAATACTTCGCTACAGTCAAGGACGTAGTTCCGCCCGAAGAGGCCGAATTATCTCGCCCCATCGAAGAGTACGCCGACGGCGCGAAAATAGCGGAAGACAAGATGGTTATTCGCTTCGAATCCGAGAGTCTTTTCGAGTTAGAAGATCCGGTTCCATATGAGTCGAAGTACCCGCAAGGGCTTCGTTATACCACGATCGGAGCACTACGGTCAGCAGAGACGACCGACGACATGCTCTAATTCTCGCCGTTCGGTAACTATCTCACTATGTGCGATGCGTAGACTCCTCCGAGGCGCTCTCTCTGTCGTTCCACGAATGCGCTCCTGCTCGGGACACAGTATAAATACCACGCAGCCGAACCATCACCCATGTATCGGGCGCGGGACCGTATCGACAACGAGGAGTGGGTTGCCCGCCTGACCCGCGCCGCGGACAGCCTCGAACTGGGCGCCGAGGCGCGGTCAAACGCCGTCGATCTGTTCCTGTCGAACGTCCCGGACGAGGAGCGATCGAAACCCGCCGTGGCGGCCGCGAGCCTCTATGCCGGCGCGTTGATCGCCGGCGACGAGCGGTCACAGGGCGCCGCCGCGGCGGCGATGGACGTGACGCGCTTGAGCGTCCAGCAGCGCTGGAAGGCGTTGCTGGAGGAGTCAGGGTTCCGCGCGCCGGAGTGGTGACCTCTAGGGATGATCGTAACTGTCCAGAGATTCTCGCCGGACCGTCCCGACGAACCACCGGAACTGACTTACAATAAACCGCATATGATGATGTCCGATGATTCCTACTACTCCGTCTCCGGAGTGCGCTCGGGCGTGAGGTTGCCGTGGCGGTCGATCTCGCCCCGGGCGATCCGCGTCGAGGAGATGCGTTCGCCGTCCTCGGCGGGGACGTGATCGACGACTTCGACGCGGAGCGGGTCCACGCCGCGCTCGGCGCGGATCTCGTTGATCTTCTCGGCGCCGTCACGCGTCTCCGGCGAGACGACGATGGCGTCGTACGTCGGATCGGTCGCGATGCCCGTCGGCTCGTCGAGTCGTCGGATCGCGTACTCGCGGTCGTGGGCCGACGCGAGCGGTTCGAGTTCGAGTTCCAGATCCGCTTTGCGCTCGGCGAAGGGTCGGACCCGCCGCGGTTCGTGCCGCGTCTCGGACGCGAGGTCGTCACTGGTGAGACCGACGGTGACATCGCCGAGCTCGAACGCGCGCTCGAACAGCGCTCGGTGTCCGTCGTGTATGGGGTCGAACGTCCCGCCAAGCGCGACCTGCATATCCGGTGCCACGATTCGGCGTGACTTAAAAAGGTCGGCTCGACACTGGGCGGATCACTCCTCGCCGTCGACGGTGATCCGAACGGGGTCGGACTCGGTGCCGTCGGCGTCCGCGTCCAGTTCCCGGTCGAGGTTGAACACGGCGTTCAACTGGTCCTGAACCTGACCGACGACACCCCGGACCAGATCGCTCGGCGCGATGGCCTCGTACTCGTAGGGGTTGTTGCCGGCGCCGGCGCTCTCGCGTTTGTGTCGCTCGACGGTGCCTTCCTCGTGGAGTTGGGCCAGCGCCTCCCGGACCGTGCTGGGGTAGAGTCCAGTCCCTTCGGCGACTTCCTCGCTCGTCGAATCGGGGTGCTGCCGGAGATACACGTAGATGCGAGCGCGGGTCTCCGTATCCAGCACCCACGCCAGCAGGTCGACGATGCCCTCGTCGAACTCCGTCACGGCGCGGTCGGCCTCGGCCTCCAGTCGCTCGCGCGCCGAGACGTCCTCCTCGTCGTCCGCGTCGAACCGGTCGGAGTCGTTGTCGTCGGACATGTGTTCTCTCCAAAAGGTCAGATCGCGGCGGGTAAAAGGCTTGCTCCGATTACGGCGACGGCAGGAGCAGGGATTCACGGAGCGCGTCGGCGCCGTCGGCGTCGTGGATCCGCCGCTGGGTGGCCGCGCCGCTCGGGGCGTCGAGGATGGCACGGAGCCCGTCGACGCCGAGGCGGTCGCTCTCCCGGTCGACGAAGGCCGCCAGCGAGATGGTGTCGTCGCCCGCACGTGTCACGAACTCGGCGTCGTGGCCGTGGCGCATGGCCCGCCACTTGTTCTCGTCGAGGAACTCCCGGCGGAGACGGGGGAGTGACTCGCCGTCCTCGTAGCGCTCACCCAGGTCGACGACCAGCGCGTGGACGTACTCGGCGAACGCGAGCACGCGGTCGGGGTCGGCCTGGGCGTCGGGCGTGCGCACTTCGACGGTGCCGTGACCGGTGTGAGGACGGACATCGAACCAGAGTTCGCCGCGGTCGTTGATCGATCCCGTTTCGACCATGTGACGCTCGAACCGCTGGTAGGCGTCGAAATCCTCGAACGCGGTGGGGATGCCGGTGTTCGGGAGGTTCTCGAATATCTTGGCGCGGGCGGAGGCCAGGCCCGTGTCGAAGCCGTTCCAGAACGGGGAGTTCGCCGAGAGCGCGAGGAGCATGGGGAGATACCACCGGAGCCGGTTGGCGATCCAGGTCGCCTTATCGGCGTCGTCGACGCCGACGTGGACGTGCAGGCCGGCGGTGGTGTTCCGGTGCTGAGGATACTGAATACGGTCGAGTTGGGCGCGGTAGCGCGCTTTGGTCGCGTGGTCGAGTTCGCGCCACTTCGCCGTCGGATGCAGCCCCGCGGCGGCGATCCGGTAGCCGTGATCGGCGGCGTGTTGCACCAGCGCCTCGCGGACGACTCGCAGTTCGGCGGCCGCATCGCTCAGCCGTTCGATGAGCGGCGTCTGCGTTTCAATGGTGAACTGAAACAGTTCGTGATCGAGACGGTCGACGAGCGGTTCGGGCGGCTCGCTTCCGTAGATCAGGTCGTCGATCCCCGCGGTCGGCCGTCCCGCCTCGTCGACGATGTAGAACTCCTCTTCGATGCCGAGCGTCCCCATCCGCGCGAACGCGTCCCGCGAGCCGAGTTCCATCGCTCCTCCGTTTGGTGCCGCCGATTAAATAAGCCGTGGACGACGGCCGGATGCCACGGAAGTCGACCGCCCCCCTCCCGTCTGGCCAGTATCAGTAGACGGTGACGTTCCCCCACGAACGCACGAGAAGCGAGGGAAGTGCCGACTCGCGATCCCGGCCGTTCGCTCGCCGAGGCGCCGCTTCCGGGGAGATTCGGATCGTCGAGTGCAATCGTGTCCTCTCACGACAGTCATATAAGCATCGAGATATAAACGAAAACTGACGATGCACGACTTGACCGGCTTCCAGCGAGATCTCCTGTATGTCATCGCCGGGCTCGACGAGCCCCACGGGCTGGCGATCAAGGAGGAACTCGAAGATTATTACGAGAGCGAGATCCATCACGGGCGGCTGTACCCCAATCTCGACACCCTGGTCGAGAAGGGCCTCATCGACAAAGGGCAACGAGACCGCCGCACCAACTACTACACGCTGACGCGCCGCGGACGACGCGAACTCGAAGCCCGCCGCGAGTGGGAAGACCAGTACGTCTCGGAGCTGATCGAAGAAGCGACGCCGGCCTGATACGGTTTGGTGTAACGCTGCCGACGGTCCCCGCTCACTCGTCGGCTGCCGTCACGATTCGGTTCGCCAGCCGTTCGGCCGCAGCGACGTGTTCGTCCGCCGATTGATTTCCTGTCGTCTCTATTTCGTCCAGCAGCGCCGCGACGTGTTCCACCCGCTCGGCGACGACCGCCGGCGGCAGCTCCGCATCCACCAGATCCGACGCGATGGCTGCCGCTTCGCCGAGCCACGGACTCGCGTCCGGCCGAACCGGGAGTTCTTCGGTCGCATCGAGATGGTCGCGTAGCCGACGGAGTTCGTCCGCGTGACTCATTCGGGACTGATCGTCCACGACTCCTGGCGCCAGGCGGCGTCCCAGAACCGGTACTCGTAGCGTCCGGACGTGACGAACAGATCGCGATACCGCTCGCGCTCCGCCTCGCTCGCCTCGGCCGCCACCTCGTCCAGGAGGTCCTTGCACCAGGCGGTGAGTTCCGAGAACTCCGCGCCGGCGTACGTGCTGATCCACTCGGCGTAGCGGTCATCGTCGGGAAGGCCGTCGGCTTCGAGGCGCTTCGCCGTCTCGTTGAACCCCCACATACAGGGCAGGAGCGCCGCGACGAGGTCACCGAACGACCCCGTGGCGGCCACCCGGACGAGGAAGTCGGTGTACGCCCGGGTCGTCGGCGAGGGCTCGGTCGCTTCGAGATCGGTCTCGCTGATGCCGAACTCGGCGGCGTAGGCCCGGTGAAGGTCCATCTCGGTGGTGAGCGTCTCGTGGAGCAACTCAGCGAACGTCCCCATCCGCTCCAGCGTGGGCGCCGCCGCGGCGCCGTGGGCGAACACCCGCGCGTAGTCGATCAGATACACGTAGTCCTGGCGCACCCAGTACGCGAACGGTTCGACGTCGAGGCTACCGTCGCCGAGGCGGGACACCATCGGGTGGGCGACGATGTCGTCCCACAGGGTCTCGGCGACGGGCTGGAGGTCGTCGGTGAAGGCCATACGCGATGTCGGGAGCGTCGACCCAAGAAGCTTTGGCGGGTGATACCACCGCGTTGTCGCGGGGTCATCCCCTCGGCTGTACGTCAACGAAGATAGTCGCCTCCCTGGGTGCCGACGATCAGTCGTCGGTGCGGGGGCGAGCGATCACGGCGAGGTGGTCGTCGTGATAGCGGTCCAGGCGCGCCGTCTCCAGGATTTCGTACGCCGTCCGCAACTCGTCGAGCGCGTCCTCGAACACGGCCGCGGGCTCCGCGGTTACGTCCTCGCTGCGGGCTTTGATGGAGGCAACGAGGCGGCCGTCAGCGGCGAGGAACTGTCGGTTTCGCGTCGCGACGCGGGCCTGGCCGCGAGTGGCCACGTCCTGCACGATGGCGTCGAGCCCCGACTCGACGACGTGGGCGTACGTCTCCGGCCGACGGGCGTCCTTGAGGAGCGGAAAGAGGGTTGGGCGAGACGCCGCGACATCGACGAGATCACGCGCGGGCCGCGGCGCGAACTCGACGGCGTAGGTCGGTCCACAGACATCGGCGACGTGGCTCACGGTCGTCCCGCTGGCAGCGCCGAGATAGAGCACGGCGTCGCCGCCAGCGAGACCGGTGTCGAGGCCGAGTTCCAGCATGGCGCCGAGTTTCGACCGTCCGGCGTCCCAGAGGCGCCATGGGCCGTCCGTCGGCTCGCCGTACACGGGACTGCCGCGCGTGGCGAGTCGCTCGCGGCCGTCGAACGTCCGGCGTTCGACGCCGTCGGGGAGGCTCACGCCTCACCCCGCGCGCGAATGGTCTCCATGCGCTCGTCGAGTTCCTCGTGGACGGACGGCCGAAGGTCGCCGGCGTAGTGGTCGATACGCGCGGCGATAGTGAGTTTGCCCGCCAGCGCGCGGGCCGCCGAGCCGCGGTCCTCGGGGCGGGTGTTGTGGACGTAGTCGTGAGTGTAGATGACGCCGTGTTTCGGCGACGGCGCGCGGCCGGAGAGGTGGGCGAACAGCGCGTCCTCGGCGCCGAGCACCTGGACCGTCCCGGAGGGCATCTTCGCCAGGTCTTCGAGGCCGCCGGCGAGGGCGATGAGGCGCGCGGCCAGCACCGGCCCCGCCATTTCGCTCAGGTTCGGGGCGACGACCGGCGCGGTGCGCTCGATGAACGTCCGGAGGGCTTCGGCCTCGTCGTCGAGGTCGGCGACCCGTTGGGCTAGCGAGACGGCGCGGCGCTCAGCGGCCGTCTCGGGGTCGCGCTCGGCCACCTCGCGCGCACCGGGGATGCCCGTTCGCACGTCGTCGAACAGGGCGCCCGCCCACTCCGCGACCCGCTCTGCGAGTTCGTTCGCGGTGCGGTCGATGTCCTCGATGGCACGGGTCGCGTGTTTCAACTGCTGGTCGTCGGCCTGTTCGCGTTCCCGGACGGCCTCGTGGGTCGCCGCCACCGTCGCGTCGTGGAGCCGGCGATAGTAGTCGTCCTCGTCGTCCGCGAACCCGGCGTCGACGGCGATAGCCGGCCAGTCCGCTGGCTCGTCCGCGTGCCCGTGTTCGATCGCCTCGCGGGCCGCGGCCGTCTCGCCGGGGTCGACGCCCCGAAACCAGGCGGACGCCGCAGATTCGTCGGTCATGTACCGTCCCTAGACGCCCACCTCGTAAATGTGCTTTCGATGAGACCGTTCGGTGTGGACGCGTCGCTCTCCCTCGTCCAGTACAGGAGAGAGAGGAGGTACAGGCTCGCCCCGGAGACGAGGACGCCGACGGCGACGAACCCCGCCGTCGCGAGGATCGACGGCGTGACAAACGCGATCTGGATGGCCTGGAGCCCTACCAGCAGCGCGACAGCGGCGAGGACTGACCAGAAGACCGTTCCGAGGGCATCGATCACGCCGTCACGGACCGCGGCGCGAAGCCGCTGTTCGCGGAGTCTGTCGGAGGACGGCATGCTTGGGAATGCACTGGCTACTCACTACAGAGGATGTATGCAGTAGTACGCTGTCGGATATTCCACGCTGAATTAGTCGCAATCGCTTCAAAGTATCATATGCAACCCTATGGCTGGAATACCGGAAACTTAGGCCTCACCGCATCTTCACGTACGTACCTAATTTGAGTCCGACAGCGCCGAGCGTGAGGGTAGATACAGAGACGACGAGAAACAACAAGAATCCGAATCCTACCACGACCGCGATTGTATCAGGCCAGTACGGGTCTCCAGTGACGTGCTGGAACAGGTAGTATGATGCAATCGACACGGTGAGAATGAGGAAGGACAGTGCAATTTTCCCGGCGTTCCGTATGGTATCCTCGCGGTATGATGGCGAGATGTATGCAGCGGCGAATCCGGCAATTACCGGAAGTGAAACGACCACAGCGTACAGGATAAAGTCAATCAAGTGTCGCATTCTGTATTGCAGTTGTCCGAGAGGAGGACGCGACTCGATCAGGGCAACTTGGGTTAAATTTAGAAAGAATTCGCAAAGTATCTTGTGGAGTTCTCCCTTCGTCGCCACCGACCAAGAGGTCCGTTCTACACAGACTTGCGTGCTGAGTATGCACCTACCGAGCAGCCATTACACACCATAATATATCTGAAAAACATGATTTCAACAAAGCCGGTTATTGTACGTCAGTACCGGCGGATCGCGGGACCGTCTTGGCGACCCACTGGTAGACAGTCACATAATCCGTATCAGAACTGCGATGAGCGTGCTCAGGAGAGCCGCTCGGCCGCGATGTCGGCACCCTCGACGAGCGCCTCCAGCTTCGCCCACGCGATCTCGGGGTCGACCATGCCGAGGCCGGCCTGCGTGCCGAAGCCACAGTCGGGTGCGGCGACGATGGGCGTCGAGGCGTCGACGGCGTCGGCCACCCGCTCCAGACGGTCCGCGATGGTCTCGGGGTGGTCGATGATGTTCGTCTTCACGTCGACGACGCCCGGGATCAGCGTCCAGCCGTCGGGCAGCGGCTGCTCGGCGAACGCGCGGTACTCGTGCTGGTGGCGGGGGTTGGCCTGCTCGACGCTGAGCCCCGTGATGTCGGCCTCGTAGATTTCGGGGAGCATCTCGACCAGCTCCGTATCGAGGTGGTGTGGCCCCTCGTAGCTCCCCCAGCAGGTGTGGAGCCGGACCTGTTCCGCGGGGACGTTCGACAGCGCCTCGTTGAGCGCCTCGACGTGGAGGCGCGTGGCTGCCTTCACCTCGTCGAGAGGTGCGTCGGCGTACGCCGCCGTATGCCCGACGGTGAGGAGTTCCGGAGCGTCGATCTGGAGGGTCATCCCCGTCTCGGCAACGAGTTCGTACTCCTCGGCCATCGCCTCGGCGACGCCAAAGAGGAAGTCCTCGTAGGAGTCGTAGTGGTCGTTGACGTGTGTCGCGGTGACGACGCTGGGCGACGCCGAGGTGACGAACGTCTCCTCGAAGTCAGCGTCGGCGGCGGCGAGCGCGTCGCGGAACGCGTCGAGTTCGGCCTCGGCCTCGTCGTGACCGGTGTACTCGACGGGACCGGTCACGACGGGGTGCATCGAGAGGTCGATGACGTCGGTCTTGAACGTCTCGGCGGCGTAGTCGGGGAACTCCTGGAGGTCCGCCCAGAGTTCCTGTTCGCGCTTGCCGTCGATGCCGCTGAGGCGGTCCGCGACGTACCAGTTGAACGAGACGCGGGACTGTTCGCCGTTGTTGGCGACGTCGAGGCCGACCTCGGCCTGGCGCTCGACGACGTCGCGCGTGGCGTCAGCGACCGTTTCGCCCCACTCAGTGGCGTCGATGTCTTCGCCCTCCTGGCGCGCCTCGAGGAGGTCGAGCAGTTCGGGCGGTCGGGGGAGACTTCCGATATGCGTCGTGCGAATGCGGGCGTCGTTCGTCGTCATTGGGTACTCACACGAGTAATAGTCTCACTATATAATATAACCCACGGTATTTTTTCGGCGGCGGGACCGGTGACGCCGACACACGGGACTGTCGATGGTGCCGTCGTGATGGGCAAGACAGCAAGGCCACACTTATTCAACGAAGTCTCCGTAAGTCACCACCCAGAGCCCCGCAAATGACCCAGCTATCAGCCGGCGTGATCGCCGCGGGGATGGACGCACTGCCTGCTGAAGTGGCGATTCTGGACGCCGCGGGTGAGATCATCCTCGTCAACGAGGCGTGGCGACAGTTCGCCGACGCGAACCACGGGACCAGCCCCGACTACTGGCTCGGCAGTAACTACCTGGAGATCGCCGGGCAGGCGTACGACGATCCGCGGGCGAGCGAGATCGTCGACGGCCTCCGAGCGATCCTCGACGGAACCGAGACGCAGTTACAGGCCGAATACCCGTGTCACTCGCCGACGGAACAGCGCTGGTTCATGATGCAGGCCGCTGGCTTTCGGCAGAACGGGGCGCAGTACGTGCTGGTCGCCCATCTCAACATCACGGACCGCAAAGAGGCCGAGCTGCAGGCGACGACACAGCGGGAGCAGCTCGAAACCCTGCTCGGGGTCCTCACGCACGACATTCGGAACCCGCTGAACGTGATCGGTGGCTACGCGGCGTTGCTCGCGACCGAACTGGGTGAGAACGACAAGGTCGACACGATCCAGCGGGCGGCCCAGCGGATCACCGAAATCACGGAGGCGACGCTCGCGTTCACGCGCTCCGGGGCGCTGTCGACGGTCGAGCCGGTCGATACCGGCGCGCTCGCCCGCGAGGCGTGGCGAACCGTCGACACCGCGGATGCGACACTGACGGTGCGCGACGCACAGACGGTTCTCGGTGACCGTCGACTCCTCCTCCAACTGTTCGAGAACCTCTTTCGAAATGCGATCCAGCACGCCGGCGAGGCGTGTACTGTCACCGTCGGCACCCTCACCACGGGGTTCTACGTCGAAGACGACGGCGAAGGCCTTCCCGAAGCGATCCGCGCGAAGATCGTCGACGCGGATTTCTCCACGAAAGGGACCAACGGCCTGGGGCTCGCGATCGTACAGGCGGTCGCCCACGCACACGGAGCCGAATTTCTCGTCACCGACACCGCCGGTGGCGGGGCCCGATTCGAGTTCACGGGGTTCGATATCCCACCGAAGTGACCCAGGCGCCGCGTGGATCGAGGCGGACCGCGACCACACTGACTCCCTCACCGATCGGCGAACTCGACGCCGGTGATCTCGAGTCGCATGCCCCCGTCCGATCCCTCCGTAATGTCGAGCGCCCAGCCGTGTGCATCGGCGATGCGCTGGGCGATCGCGAGGCCCAGTCCGGTGCCGCCCTGTTTCGTCGAGTAGCCGCTCTCGAGGACGGTCTCGCGGTCGCCCGCAGGGATCCCGGGACCGTCGTCCACGACGTAGAACCCGTCCGGAAGCGTCCCCACGCGGATCGTGACGGCCTCGCCACCGTGTTCGATGCTGTCGTCGGGCCCTGCCCGACTGCTTGTGGAACTGTGTTCCACACTGTCACCGGACTGCGTCCGGTTATTAGTCGAGCCATGCTCGACACTGTCGTCGGATTCCATCCGACTGCTCGTGGAAGCATGTTCCACACTGTTCCGAAAGAGGTTCTCGAAGAGATGCTGGATCCGGTCGGGGTACGCCCGGATCGTCGCGTCCCCCTCGATCTCCAGCGTCGCGCCCTTGGTGTCGACGTTCGACCAGCAGCGTTCGACGATGGCGGCGAGCGACACCGACTGTGGATCGTCGACCGGTTGCCCGCTCTCGGCGAGTACCAGCAACTCCTCGATGATCTGGTCCATCCGCTCGTGTGCCGCGTCGATCCGATCGAGGGCCTCGTCGTCGTACTCCTCTCGGAGGAGTTCGAGATACCCCGACGCGACGCTCAGCGGGTTTCGCAGGTCGTGGGAGACGATGCTGGCGAACTCCTCGAGGCGCTCGTTCTGCCGTTGCAGTTCCTCGTTGCGAACGCGCGTCCGGTCGGCGGCCACTTCCCGTTCGATCGCTCTCGCTTCGAGGACGCCGACGAGGGCGCCGACGCCCGCGCCGGCCGACGCTCCCCATCGGATGATGCCGATCTGAAAGAGAGTGCGGTCTTCCGTCAGCACCGCGATCACGGTGAAGAACACGAAAAAGAAGCCGAACGCGGCGGCGGTCCAGCCCGCAATCCGTCGGTATCGCTCGGTTGCGATGTTCTGGCGTCGCAACCAGTAGCCGCTGCCGACGAGCGCCACGATGAACGGCAGGCTGGCCGCCCAGTTGACGATGGCGACGGTCTCGAACTGCATCGATGAGACGGCCATCGCCCCGATTTCGAGGAGCATGACCCCGCCCAAGAGACCGCCGACGCCGATCAAGGCGTGCGGGATACGTTCGAGATTCATGAGTCGTGCAGGTCGTAGAATGCCGGTTGTTGCCCCGTCACACTTATAATTTTAATTATATTTGGGTCACATCGCTCGTCGAGCCGAACCAGCCCCGTCGCTGCGTGCCACCCGCTCTCACAAATTCGGATTTCACCCTTCATGGGAGCTATGGTGATCGCCGCCCGACGCCTGTCGTATGGATCTGCAGGAGTTCACGCAGTCGAACGCGCCCGTAGCGGGCGGGGAGGGCTTCCAGAAGGAGAACAACCGGCTCCTCGATGTCCCGCTCGACGGAACGGTGATGGTCAAGGCCGGATCGATGGTCGCGTACACGGGCGAGGTCACCTTCACGGGGAAGTCGTCCGCGGAGGGCGGCATCACGGGCTTCGTCAAGGAGGCCGTGAGCGGCGAGGGAACGCCGGTGATGCAGGCCGAGGGGAGCGGGCATCTCTACGTGGCCGAGAACGGCAAGAAAGTCCAGGTGCTCGAACTCGACGCGGACGAGGCGATATCCGTCAATGGCGACGACGTGCTCGCGTTCGAGTCGAGCATCGACTACGAGATCAACACCGTCAACAGCCTCTCGGGGATGGCTGCCGGCGGCCTGACGAACGTCTATCTCTCCGGCCCCGGCGAACTCGCGCTCACGACACACGGTGATCCGCTGGTGATGACGCCGCCCGTCTGTACCGATCCGGACGCGACCGTCGCGTGGAGCGCGAACCTCTCGCCCGAGTTCGAGATGAACAAGACGTTCGAAATTGGGCAGACCTCCGGCGAATCGATACAGGTGAAGTTCACCGGCTCGGAGGGGTTCGTCGTCGTCCAACCGAACGAAGAAGGGTCCGTCACCCAGAGCCAGAACCAGTAGTCGGCGCGGGGCGTTCCCGAATCCGCGCGACCCGCCGGCGATCATCGGTCGGTCGACACCTTGAACCGACCTTTTGCTGCGCTCGGAGCCTTCGGCTCCTCGCTGGCAAAAGCTCGATCAAAAGCCTGCGTCGGCCCCTTCGGGGCCTCCTTGGCCCGCTCGCTCACTCCGTGGGTAGATCCGCGTACATACCGCCGAGAGTGTATCTGAAGACCTCACTCGACCTCTCGGATTGTTGTGAGCGCACGCTGACGCTTCTCGACGATTTCATGGACGCGTTCTTTCTTATCCTCGATATCCTGTTGGTCACGTATCCAGTACAGGTCAGTGTAAAACGCGACCAGTGTCTCAACTTCCTCGCCCGAGAGGTGACCAATATCGTCGGCATTACTCTCGTAGACGACCGGTTTTTCGACCGTCTGAGTGAGTATTTCGTAGTCGCCGCTATCGGCCATCTCGTCGATATACGACAGTGCAGAGAGTTCCGTTTTGAATGCGCGACGGAGATGAGCGAGTGCTGCTTGACGGCGACGCCAGAACAAAAAGTACGATCCTGCAATCGTTGCGACTGCCCCGATAATGCTTCCCAAGATCAGTCCGGCAATCGCTCCAGCCATACCCACATCACCTCGCGTTTGCAGGAAAGACTTGATGGCTCCCTCCGTAATACTCCTGACGATAGGTTCGCCCGCTGTACTGACCGAACCCAAGATGTATCAATTGCGGAGGATTTCAACAGAGCCAATAAACCGTATGAGACGGAGGCCGAGAGCGTCTACGCGTCGCGGGCGGATGCCGACTCCTCGACGATGATGCTGAGGAAAAAGGAGTTGAAGATGGCGAGGATGCCGACGACGATGGCGGTCATCGCGACGATGTCGAACTCGACGAGCGGGAGCGTCCGGAAGCCGCTGCCGACCCATCGTCCGGCCATGAAGGTGGCGTAGGCGGATCCGAGGCCGAAGACGCCGATGCCGGCGGCCAGGCTGTGTTCGAGTGACAGGTGTTCGACGAGCAGCGTCGTCAGTGGATCCGATGGATTCCGGACGGGATCGCCACTGAGCTTGGCGAACACGCCCAGCGTGATCGCCTGGAAGCCGATCACGACGAACAGCGACCCGGCGATGAGCGAGTGGAGGCCGAATCCGGCCGGCCCGATCGAGACGTTGGCGAGACAGCCCGCGATGACGGCGAGGCCGAACACCAGCAGCGCGATGCCGGGGCCGGTGAACAGGTAGCCCGGCGCGTTCTCAAGCATGAAGCGCACGTGTCGCCAGCCGTCCTGAAACGAGTCGAGCGTCGCCTCGCCCTCGCGTTCGTGGTACGTGATGGGCTCCTCGGCGATGGTCAGGTCGCTTGCCCCCGACTCCATGATCATCTCGGAGGCGAACTCCATCCCGGTCGTCGAGAGGTCCATCGCGTCGAGGGCGTCGCGGCTGAAGACGCGTATCCCGCTGTGGGCGTCACTGACATCGGTGTCGTAGAACGTGTTGAGAAACGCGGTCAGGAGCGGGTTGCCGACGTACTGGTGGAGCGCGGGCATCGCGCCATCCTTGATCTCGCCGTTGAGGCGACTCCCCATCGCCATGTCGGCGTCGTCCTCGGCGACGTGACGATACAGTTTGGGGAGTTCCTCGAAGTCGTAGGTCGTGTCGGCGTCGTCCTCGGCGACGTGACGATACAGTTTGGGGAGTTCCTCGAAGTCGTAGGTCGTGTCGGCGTCGCCCATCGCGATGTACTCCCCGCGACACCGGTCGAACGCGTACTGGTACGCGTAGCCGTAACCCGGCTTGTCCGGTTCGACGACGATCGCGCCCTTCTCTCGGGCGATCTCCGGCGTGCGATCCGTCGAGCTGTCGCTGACGACGATCTCGCCGTGGATCTCCAGCGTCTCCAGGGCGGCGATGATGCGATCGATACATTCGCCGATGCCGTCCTCTTCGTTGAGCGTCGGGAGGACGACCGATAGCGTCGGCGTCAGCTCGCTGTCGGCCGGGAGCAAGACGCCCCCCGCCGACGTTGCGAGCGTGCCGTTCGTCCGTGCGTCCCCCGCGTCGGCCCCCCGTTCGATTCCCCCTCCGTTCGCCGATTGATTGTCCGTTTTCATGGCGCAGTGTGTGCTGGTCCCCCGGTCCAGTACTGACGTACAAGTCATACGAACAAAATAACTAAAAGGTATGTATTCGGCCCCGTGACGAGCGGCGAGGACGGTCGTGACGATGCCCGTACCGCGGACGCACCGTGTCACCGTCCGTGAGTCTTAGAGCGTCGAGACAGCCGCCAGACCGGCCACCCCAATGAGAAAAAGTATCTATCTGGAACGCAGAGTTGCGGGCAATTCATGGACGTCACGAAGGCAGTCATTCCGGCGGCGGGGTTCGGGACGCGATTTCTCCCCGTGACGAAAGCCCAACCCAAGGAGATGATGCCCGTACTGGACAAGCCGACGATCCAGTACGTCGTCGAGGAAGCCGTCGAAGCCGGCATCGACGACATCCTCATCATCACCGGCCGCGGGAAGCAGGCCATCGAGCGCCATTTCGACAAGTCCTACGAACTCGAAGCCGAGCTCAAGGCGGACGGCAAACTGGACCGTCTCGATCGGGTGCAGGAGATTTCCGACCTCGCAGACATCCACTACGTCCGGCAGAAGGAACGCAACGGCCTCGGCGACGCCGTGCTCTACGCCCGCAAGCACGTCGGCGACGAACCCTTCGCGCTCCTGCTCGGCGATACGATCATCGAGAGCGAGACGCCCTGCACCCAGAGCCTGATCGACGCCGCCGAGGAACACGACTCCTCGGTGCTCTCCCTGGAGCGCGTGCCCTGGGCGCAGGTGCCCTCCTACGGGGTCGCGGACGTCGACGACGTGAGCGCGGAGTCGGGGAGTTTCCCCGTCGACGACTTCGTTGAGAAACCGCCGCGGGAGGAGGCACCCTCGAATCTGGCGATCACGGGTCGGTACGTCCTCACGCCCGACATCTTCGACCGCCTCGAAGAGACGGAGATGGGCGTCGGCGGCGAACTCCAGTTGACCGATGCCATCCGGGCGCTCGACGACGTGCGCGGGGTCGAACTTCACGGCGACCGCTACGATATCGGCAACATCCCGAGCTGGCTGCGGGCCAACATCGAGATGGCGCTCACCCACGACGACGGCGAGATGAACGCGGCCGTCGAGGAGCTCATTCGGGAGTACGGCGAATGAGTCGGGTCCTCGTCACGGGCGCCGCGGGCTTTCTCGGCTCCTTTCTCTGTGACCAGCTGCTGGCCGAGGGTCACGAGGTCATCGGCATGGACAACCGCGTCAGCGGCCAGCTGGACAATCTCGACGAGGCGTTCTACCACGACCGGTTCACCTTCTACGACCACGATGTGACGGAGTTCATCCACATCTCGGGCGAGTTGGACGCCGTCCTCCACCTGGCGAGTCTCGCGTCGCCCGTCTTCTACCGCGACCACCCCATCAAGACGCTGAAGGTCGGCGCGCTGGGCACGCACAAGACCCTCGGTCTTGCGCGGGAGAAAGACGCCACCTACCTCTTTACGTCGACCAGCGAGGTGTACGGCGACCCCGAGATCAACCCCCAGCCCGAGGACTACCGCGGGAACGTCGACCCCTACGGCCCGCGGTCGTGTTACGACGAATCCAAGCGCTACGGCGAGTCGCTCGTGCGCGCCTACCGCGACGAACACGGCCTCGACGTGCGCGTCGCGCGCATCTTCAACACCTACGGCCCGCGGATGCGCCTCGACGACGGCCGCGTGATTCCGAACTTCATGAAACAGGCGCTGACGGGCACGGACCTGACCGTCTACGGCGACGGCGAGCAGACCCGGAGTTTCTGTTACGTCTCGGATATGATCGACGGGCTGATCGCGCTGCTGGAGTCGGATGTCCAGGAACCGGTGAACATCGGGAACCCCGACGAGCGGACCATCAACGAGTTGGCCGAAGTCGTACTGGCGGTGACCGATAGTGAGAGCGGGATCACCCACGAGGAGTTGCCGCCCCAAGACCCCGAGGTACGTCGCCCGGATATCTCGAAGGCGCGGTCGGAGCTGGGGTGGGACCCCGAGGTGTCGTTGCGTGAGGGGCTTCGGGAGTCGGTTGGGTATTTCGAGGGGCGGGTGTAGGCCTAGCCGGATTCGAGCTGCCGGCCAATATGGCTGCTCAAGCTATTCTTGTTGGACAGCGATGGCGTCGAGGTTCGTTTCAGGGCCACGGAACTGCCACGCCACTCGTCACGCATCGTCCGCGAGAACGTCGTCGCGGGAGAACGTCTCGCTGTCGCCGGTGCGGCGCGCGTGCTCGACAGCGGCAATCTCCTTCCAGCTCTCACGGGTGAGATCAGGGTGTTTGACGGCGTCGCGGAGGGCGTCACGGATGAACTCGCTGCGGCTGTTGTAGCCCTCATCTTGCCACGTCGCGTCGATATCTTCGAGGAATGATTCCGTCAACCGGATGTTGATGTTCGTCTTCGCCGGCTCGCCACTACTGTTTGTATCCGCATCCGACATACAAACGTGTTACACTCGCGGCGCTAAAAGCGTTCGCTCGCTCCGACCGCTAGCGCGAACAGCGGCTCCGATAGTTGCCGACAACACCTTTAGTACTACAGCAACTCATAGGTACTACTAACGATGTCAAGAAGTACAGACGAACCACGAGTAGTACACGTCTCCCAGAAGGGGCAGGCAACCATCCCGAAGGCGCTGCGGGAGAAGTTCGGCATCGAGACGCCGGGCGAGGTGTTCATCTACGAGGCGCAGGGGTGTATCGTCGTCGAGCCGGTTCCCTCGCCCGACGAACTGCACGGCATCCACGCCGGGGAGCACGACCGCGGCGACATCCTGGAGCGGGTCCGCGAGCTGAAAGACGAAGACCGGCGCCGCGAGGCACAACGTGCCGAACGGCTTCGTCCGTCCGAGGACGCATGAGCGGCGGCTACGTCTTCGATACGGAGGCTATCATCGCCTTCCTCTACAACGAACCGGGGCATGAGGCCGTGGCCGACCGTCTCGACGAGGTCTTCGACGGGGCAACGGATGGATTCCTCGCTGAGACGAACGCTAGCGAAGTGTTCTACCTCGTGGCGCGGTTCGAGGGTGTCGACGAGACGCCCACGGACGCGTCGCTGCGGGACGCGGATCGGGACCTCCGGGCGCTCGAACGGCGCGGCGTTCGCATCGTCTCGGCCGACTGGCGACGGGCTGCGGAGGTGAAAGCCGACGGGGACATCTCGCTTGCCGACGCGTACGCCGTTGCGCTCGCCCACGAACACGACGCAACACTGGTCGCCGGGGGCGACGATGACTTCGACGATCTCTCCGTCGCGATCGACGTGGACCGATTCCGCGACCACGGCGTGTAGGACCGGTGTTCGGGGCCGACAGCGAGCCGTGTTGAGATGGAGCGTTTTCCAAAATCGGTTTGGTGGTTTGAGAGGGCTGTAGAGGGGATTTGCGGGGTTTTCCGTCCGGAATTCGATCATCCAAATCGGTGTCTCGATCCGCAAGAATGGAGGGACTGCCTGCGATGCGTGGAGCTAGGTGTTGGCGTCGAGGCGGGCAAAACGCCCACCTCACCCGGGGAGCGCGGCCAGAACCCCGTGATAGGCGGCGCTGCGCATGCTCGGCTGTCGGGGGTTTCGGGGTCGGCAGCGTTCCAAAATCGGTTGCAGTCGGGCGATTTCTGATCTAGGTATCGCGTGGTATTTCGGACCGCGTCGCGCGTGGCGTCGTCTCGTCGAGCGCCCGACTCACGGTGCCCGTGGCTGTCGTTGGGACGGTTCGGCGTGTCGGTCTCGTCATCGCCAGCGAATCGCAAGAGAGGTGTCTCGTCCGTCGTAACGCCCGCTTTGTGTTTCTTCCCACCGATAGCGATTGCGCCCCCGTGTCGCTGGTTCGATCGACCGCCTCGGTGTCTGTGAGCGGCCGCGCAGCACCGACGTCGATGGGTGCTGCGGCTCCGCTCGTGGTCGGGGTTCGGCGCGGCCCTACAGGTCATTCCAAACTGCGATTCCACCCCGTTTCCTCCGGAGAAACGACCCGATTATGACTGCCCCGCTATCGGCGGATACACCGCGAGAGCGCTTTTCGGGCTTAGAGAACCACGGACACCGATTCTGGAGGTTCGGCTTCGATTGGCGGTTCGAACTCGGGGTAGGAGCTAGGCGTGAGATCTGGACATCTGTTCCGGATCAGTGACGGAATCGAACTTTTATCATGATTATTGGCTTTTTCGATGATAAAGACCCACTCTGGGCAACAGTTTTGTAGGATTACTAATATTGTTCGATTATGGGACGATATCCGCGGGACGTTCGCAATGCGAAAATCAAGTGTGTGTCCTGTAATGCTCCGGTTGTTGAGACCACCGATGGGGCCTATCTCTGTGTCGAGTGTGGGACGAACATCGTCTCGAGTCATACTGCACCAAGAGCAGCCAACGACTGACGGATTTGTCAGCGGAAGTAGAACGCTTCGTGGAGGTATCTCCGTAGTGGTGGTCGGTGATTGATCGGATGCGACTTGAGGGAAAATCCGGGCCTTCACGAAATGGGCGTTGTCGGAGTAGATTTGTGCGCCCACGATGTTGGAGAGCAGACTGGAGCGTCTGTTACGTCTCGGATATGATTGACGAGTTGAGTGCGCTGGTGGGGTCCGATATTGCGGTCTTGGTGGACATCTGTTCCTCGCTGATGACAGTTCGGGGTCACTCTCAAGCGACTGGTCGAATGGCCAGCGGCCGGTGACATCGCCGACCAGTGCACCGATGACAGGGCTAGGGAATCCTGCTCGGTCAGTCGGAGTTGGGGGCCGCATTCGTGGATGCTGTCTCTGGTAATCTCTGAAAGCGTGACTTGACTATTGATGGCGAGCCGGTCCCGTGGGAGTAACACAGTGCCACCTATGGCTGCAGTTCATACCTCTTTATAACCAAGATCCTGCAGTCGTTCCTCAACATCTTTGGAAATTCCTGCTTCCTCTCTTGAGGCGTTCTTCTGTGCAGACTCTTCGAACGATTCCATATGATCCTCTAAATTCGTTTGTAACTTCTCTAGATCCTTGCTCGGTACAGTTTCTTCCTCAATATGTTCGCTTGAGTCACCAGTCCGTTTGAAATAAGTCCGCTCATTAGACGAGATGTCGTGGACAAGTTGCCACGTTCCATCAGTTATCATCACACGGCCATCGTCTGATTTACCTGACTGTGTGTAGACGTATCTAGACTGATCACTTTCTGAGAGATATTTTCTAATTGATTGTCCTCTACATGAATCGGGGATAGTAATGTCTGCGTAATCAAGGAAAGTTGGCATGAGATCGATGCCAGAGACGGGGGTATGGATGTTGCCTTGTTCATTCAGCCCCTTGATTATGCATGGGACATGGGTGACTCCGCTGTGAAATTGGTCACCGTGACGCAGTTTCCCGTGCTCTCCTAGCGACTCACCATGATCTGAAAAGAGGGCCAGGACAGTATTCTCGAACCCTATATTCTGATCAACCCAGTCAATTATGTCTCCAATATGTCTATCAAGGTACTCGACTTCTCCTTTGTATAGCGTCTCAAAGTCCGATAATTCCTCTTCAGTCAGTTTGGATGCGTCACACGGATTCGATTTCTCATACTATTGATCGAGTTCATAGGTAAATCTTCTCCCATCGCTGGTGACGAGGCACGCGCCGCCATCGATCGTGCGGACGGACGCCGCCCATCCGCTCACTATCGTCCCCGAAACCCATCCCAGTCGCTCTCGAACGTCGGCCCGTCCCGACAGCGCTCGGCGTGAATGACCGCCACGAGGAAGTACACGCCGACGACGGCGGCAGCGAGGCGATAGGAGTCCCCGGCGTCGGCGCGGTCGAAGAGCGGATGCAACCAGAAGACGTTCCCGAACGCCGAGGAGCCGAGCTGTCGGAACGCCGTCTCGTAGAGCGGGACGACGCGCCAGAAGTCCGGCATCATGGCCCACACGCCGCTGGCGATCGACAGCGGGAGGAGATACCGGGTCCGCACGGGCAGGTACGCTAGCAGGAGGGTTACGGACAGGGCACCGAATGCGAAGTGAGTCAGGGCGAGGCTCATCCACGGCCCCGTAGTTCCGAGCGCTATACGTATCTAGGGGTGGTCGCGTGCGCCGGCGGGATCCGCGCCGCCGAACCAACACCGATCGAGCACCCAGACGAGCGCGGCGACGCCACCCGCGAGCAACATCGGCTCGGACTGCGTGCTGAGATACAGCCCCGGACTCGGGACGCGGTACTGCGACAGCGGCCAGAGGAGCTGCACCGAGCGGCCGGTCGGCGTCAGGAGGAGGCTGTCCGCGAGCAGGTGACTCCCGGCGCCGAGGCCGAGCACCAGCCCGCCGCGTCGGCGTTCGCTCGACGCCAGCAACGCGAGCCCGACACAGACACTCAGCAGCGTCCCGCCGCCCGTGGCCAGACTCCCCCAGTCGAACGGCACGCCGAGAACCCGCTCCATCGTCTCGCTCGGCAGGAGGAGCTTGATCTTCACCAGATCCGGGATGAACGCGCCGACCATCCCGACGGTGACGTACGGCGTCGTGAGCCACGGGACGCGCCAGGACAGCACCCGACAGAGGCTGTAGGCGATGAAGACGTGCGCGAGCAGATCAGGCATCGGTCCCTCCCGTCCGAATCGCTCGCCGTATCTCCCGAACCGTGAGTGGATCGTCGCGGGGCTCGAAGCCGAGCGTCGATCGATTCACGGTCCAGTGTCGGCACAGTCGCCCGAGCACCCAGAGACCGGCGAGGAAGGAGATGCCCCACGCGTACCACCGTCCCTGCGGGGGGACGACGAACGCGCTCTGTGCCCGGATCGTGGTCGGTTCCGTGAGCGTGCCGTACACCCGGACCTTGTCGCCGCGCGCCGGCGTGATCGCCGCCTCGGTGATCGTCACTCGGTGTGTCCCGCTCGTCGTCCCGACCCGGATGACGACCGGGTCGGTCGCCTGGACGATACCACCGGTGACCACGCGCTCGCCGAGATACGGCTGTGGATCGTCGACGAACTCATCTTCGTCGGGAAGCACCCACGCGTCCTCGTTGACTGGCTGGACCGCGAACGCCGGGAAGAGCGCCACCTGCCCGACCAAGAGCAGCAGGACGGCCAGCAGGCGGGCGCGTGCGGTGTCGAAGCGGGCCACGTATCGTATCGCCCCCGGCCGCGTACTAAACTTGATGCTCCCGGCGATGGAACGGCGAGTCGGACCGATGACCGATCCGATCGACGCGATCAGCGTGCTGGTCGTGCTCGAATTCGTCGTGATGGCCGCCATCGTGCTCCTGTTGGTCCCGCTCGACGTCGCCGCACCGCTCCTTCCGCTGTTGCTGGTCTTGCTAGTCGCGCTGCAGGCGTACCGCTCGTGAGGTGCGCGTCACCACCGATGGCGTCGTCGCGCTTCGCTGGAGCACGACTCACCACTCCTCCCGTGCCAACGTTTAACACGAAAGACGGCAAAGGCAGACCTGATGTCCGAACGGGCACTCGAATGTGATCGGTGTCAGCAGCGTGTGAGTCCCCGCTCCTTCCGAGCGGCGTGTCCAGAGTGCGGCGGACCGCTTCGCCGCCAACGCGTACTCTAACTGACGGATGCGTCCGGCGGTGGGCACTGATCCGACGGTCATCGTCGCCATCGCCGTCACTGTCGACGACATCGTCACCGCGCTGGAGACCAATCGACGGAGCAGCCGTCAGGCCGTGCTGCGCATCACGCCACCGTTTTCGGGACGGACGCGGGCGCGCCTCCACCGCCCCGTCGCCGACGCGGAGGGGGCGATCCACCTCGATCCGGAAGCGCTCGTCGACGACCCGCCGTCGTCCCCGACGCCCGACGAGACGGCGGCCCAACTCCGGGCCGCGGATCGATACACCACGAACCGACACCGCAAGCGGCACACCGCCGCCGTCGACGACTGGCGGTCCGCGGTCCGCGACGCCCTCGTCGACCACGTCGTGCTCCCCACGTCGGACGGCGGCCACCGGGTCGTCGTCGCGCATCTGGGCTGACGGCCGTGGTCTGCGTCGCGCCCGGCTTTTTCCGGCGTCGGCCCGTGGGCACGGGTATGCGTGCCGCGATCTTTCACGGTCCGGAAGACATCCGTGTCGAAGAGGTGCCACGCCCCGAGATCCAGACGCCGGACGACGCCCTCGTGCGGGTCACCCACACCTGCGTCTGTGGCTCCGACCTCTGGCCCTACCGCGGGGAGAGTCCGCGCGACGCGCCCTCGCGGATCGGCCACGAACCGATGGGTATCGTCGAGGCCGTCGGCGACGATGTCACGAGCGTCGATCCCGGTGATCGCGTGTTCGCTCCGTTCGTCATCAGCTGCGGGGAATGCGAGTTCTGTCGGCGCGGCCTGCAGACTTCCTGTGTCGACGGCGACTCGTGGAACGGCGAGAACGGCGGCGCCCAGGGGGAGTACGTCCGCGCGCCCCACGCCGACGGCACGCTCGTGCGCGTCCCGGACCGTCACGCCGACGACGAGGACACGTTGCGGTCGATCCTTCCACTGACCGACGTGATGGGAACCGGTCACCACGCCGCGGTGAACGCCGGCGTCGAAGCCGGGAGCACCTGCGTCGTCGTCGGCGACGGCGCCGTCGGCCTGTGTGGCGTGCTCGCCGCGCGGCGGCTCGGCGCCGCCCGGATCATCGCGGTCGGGCACCACGCCGACCGCCTCGAACTGGCCGCCGAATTCGGTGCCACGGAGACCGTTCTCGGCCCCGACTACGACGACGTCGGCGAACACCTCACGGAACTGACCCACGGCGGCGCCGAGCACGTTCTGGAGTGTGTCGGCGCCGCGAGTTCGATGGAGACGGCCGTGGCGGCCGCCCGTCCCGGCGGTACGGTCGGCTACGTCGGCGTCCCGCACGGCGTGTCGGAGGGTGGGATGCCGATGTTCGACTTCTTCGGCGACAACGTGTCCCTTCGGGGCGGCGTCGCACCGGTGCGTGCCTACGCGGACGAACTGCTCGCCGACGTTCTCGGGGGCACGCTCGACCCCGCGCCGGTGTTCACGAAGACCGTCACGCTTGCGAACATCGCCGAAGGGTACCGGGCGATGGACGAGCGCGACGCGCTGAAAGTGCTCGTCAAGCCCGAGTGGTAGGGCGCTACCCGGCCGCCCTTCATCGCTGATACCGCGATCACATCGATTCGGACACGATCCCCGATCCCTGGGCGTGGCTGTCGCGCCGCTCTCGTGGAGACTAAGTAATCAGGGTCGGCAGTGACCCGGTATGGCTCCCCGGTCTCGTCGCGAAGTCCTCCACGCGGGCGCTGCCGTCGGCACGGTGGCGATTGCGGGCTGCCTCGACAGGGATGGAACGGCACATGACTCCGCGCAGCGCCAGGCAGAGAGCCCGATACGGCCATCCCGCGGAACGTGGCCGACCGCGGGGCGTGACCCCCGGAACACGCGTCACAGCCCCTCCGCGTCGCCGCCGCGGGCGGACCCGACGACAGCGTGGTCCGTCTCCCTGTCCGGAGTCGCCTCCGCGGTCGTCGTCGGCCCCGACCACGTGTACGCGAGTTCCGACGCGGAGACCGTCGCCATCGCTCCGGACGGCACCGAACAGTGGCGAGTCGGAGTCGGCGGTGGACTCTCGTATATCGACCAGCGGCTGTACATCAGCGCCGCCGACCTCGTTGCCCTCGATACCGCCTCGGGACAGGAACAGTGGCGATCACTGACCGAGGATGCGTCGCCAAGGGCGGTACACGAGACGAGCGGCACGGTCTACGTCACGAGTCGTACGGCCGTTCACGGGCTGCAGCCGGACTCGGGCGCCCAACGCTGGCGCATCGAGACCGCTCGGTATCCGGGTCTGGTTGCCGACACCGACCGAATCGCGCTCGTGACGAACGAGCAGGTACAGCTGGTCGCCCCCGGCGAAACCGTCGACGGGCTACTACGGGATCCGGCCCCGCGGACGACCGAAACCATACAGCCCGGCTGGCGACCCGGCGTGCAGTCCTGTACGCTGCTCGACGAGGCGCTGTTCGTCACGCAGTACGGGGACCGACTCGCCGACGCGGACGCCGCCGTCAGACGGTACGGCCTCCGGACGACTGACGAACGCTGGATGACGCCGCTCACCTGGGCCGGCGTGGGATCGGTCGCCGTCGACGACGACCACGTGTATGCGGCGCCGTTTCGCGCGACAACGGACCCCCCGGACGGCTCTCTCGTCGCCTTAGATCGACGGCGGGGGACCGAACGGTGGCGGTACGACGGCGCGATGCTCGGGGCGCCGGCTGTCGGTGGCGACACCGTCGTGGCTGGTGGCGCCGATCCTGGCTCGCCGAGTGTGTGCGTTTCGTCGACCGACGACGATGCGGATACGGAGTGTTCACCCGGCGATTCGCCGGCTGACACTGGCGTTCTGCACGCGTTCGATACGGAGACGGGCGACCGACTGTGGACGATCCGGCCCGGCGGCTCGTACGGCGGTTATCCGCTCGCACTCGTCGACGACCGCCTCTACTACGGTGACGAAACTGGCATCCACGCGCTCGTGTGATACGGTTTATTGTACGTCAGTACCGGTGGTTCGCCGAAACAGTCCGGCGAACCGCCGGTAAACAGGTACAATAATCCGTATGAGTGGCCCATCTCGATACGCTCCCGGATGGAAGTCGCGACGAGACGGGGGAGCCATATGCCGCGGCCGATCGCGTCCACGTCGGCTATTCGGCGCTCAGCCACTCGAACACGTCTCTCCGACAGTCGAGCAACGTCCCGAGATGGTCGGTTTCGGTCGTCGACAGCCGTCCGTCAACATCGTGCATGACCGCTCGTACCGGAGAGAGTGGCGTGTTCGTGTCCTGCGTCCCGTGCCACGCGTGAACCGGGAGGGATAGCCGTCTCGGTTCGAGAGCGTCGGTTGCAAACGACCGGTTCTCCCGGGCGACGGCCCGTGCCCCCTGACGCAAGGCTTCATGGAAGTCGTCGGCGACAGCCCGTGCGACCGCCGCCGACACCGATCGATCGGTGTACTGCTCGACGATCGCCTTCGGCTCCGATCTGATGGCCGCGAGTACCTTGGCCGCTCGAAAGAGGAGGCGTACTGCAAACGGGACCCTCGAGAGCCGTACGAGCGCGGTGTCGGCCGGTGGAACGACCGTACTGACCAGGGCGAGTCGGCTCGCCCAGTCGCTGTCTGCGGCTGCGATCGCGAAGGGGCCGCCGCCGGAGAACCCCATGACACCGGCTCGACGGATCGATTCCGAACGGAGGAGTTCCGTCAGGTCGTGCTGCCACGCCCACCACGTCCAGTCACGCGGCGGTGACGACGAGCGGCCGTAACCGGGGCGATCCGGAACGAGCAGTCGGACGCCCGTGTCAGCGGCCGCCGCCGAAAGCAACGCGGCGAACAGCCGAGACCCGGGGGTTCCGTGGTGGGCGACGACAGGGACACCGTCCGGATCGCCACCGGTCGTGTAGGCCAGCGTTCGCCCATCCGAGAGGGGACACGTCTCCGTCGAGAGCGTCGAGCGCCGATCCGGACGCTCGCGTAGTGGGGAGGCCATCGGCGCTATTCGATCTCCGTGATCGTCCGGGCAGTCGTCCCGAGAAGATCGCCGACCATCCCAACGGCTCCGCCGTAGAGTAGCGTCAGGAGGGCCGCGGTCGTTCTCGCGGCGTTTCCGCACAGCCGCGCTTGCGGGGTCGTTGCGACGGCGTCGATCCACGCGGAACCGTCGGAGCTGAATCGCCTCATGGTGCGACCTCTATCGAGCCACTGCCTCGACGGAAATAAAACGCCGCAAGGCTCAAATCTTGGCTGTATCAACCTCGGCGACAGCCCTGCTGGAAGACTCACTGCGCACGTGGACTCACTGTGCACGTATCGTGACGAGCACACTGGCGAGAAACGCGATCGCTGCAAGCGCCAGTCCGGCGGTGGCGAACTGCACCCCTTGCAACCCGTCGACCGCGACCCAGTTGCCGAACATGATGAGGGCGATACCGAAGAGGAGTGTGTCTCGTGGCAGGGATATACTCCACCAGCTTGTGGTGGGGAGAATACTCTTGTGAACCCTGTCATCGGCGAGAGATGGCTGATATCGGAGCACCCCGATGCGCGACCCTATCGGAACGGGACTGCGGAGTCGACTGGCTCGGCTCTGTCACGGTAGCGATCGAACAGGTCGTCGCCCCAGGCACGGAACGCCTCGTTCGCGGACGTGACACAGGCCCGGAGAGTGCCGTCCTCGTCGTAGGCACCCATCACCGTTCGCTCGTCGCCGAGGGTGAGGCCGAACTGGATCGGCGACGGATGACGGTAGAGATCCAACACGTCGAGACCGACGATGACCTCGAATTCGCCGGGATTGAGGTCGCTCGCGCGCTTGATCGTGGCCGCATCCATGACGAGTTCGGTGTAGACACCGGCGCTCGCCAAGCGGGCGTGAGCGTCGTGAAACGACCGGCTGAGGATCGGCGACAGCATCCGCACGTGATCGGTCTCTAGCGCCCGCACCGCGTCGGCGTACGCTCGAACCGGAGCCTGCGGATTCGTCGACGTCGCCGTGACCAGCGTCGCCCCCGTCAGCCATCGTGGGTCGGGGGCGTGAGCGCGGTCGGGGAGCTCGTCGAAGAGGGGACGGAACGTTTCGATGCGGTCGAGCCTCTCGCGGTACGCCGCGTGTTCGGCCACGACGAGCTCGCCCGTCACCGTGAGCCGATAGCTCCCCTCGTCCTTCTCCACCCAGCCGCGGTCGGCGAACTGACTGAGATGACGCTGCACACTCCGCCGCGAAAGGGGGAGTGTCTCCGCGAGTGCAGCGGGTGTCCCGGGATGATCGGCCAGATGGTCCAAGAGTCGGCGTCGGTCCGGAGAGCCAGCGAGGAATTGGGCGGTCTCATCCGACGGCATAGGCACCACTACGCGGGTCCGCCCTAAAAACTCCGCATCCCCGTGTCTGCCGGCCGAACGACGAAGCACTCTTTTCGGAGAATCCCTGTCTCTACCTATGGTTTCCCGTAGAACGACCCTCCAGACCGTCGGTGCCCTCTTCGGTGGCGTCAGTGCCGGATGTATCGGCCAGACCGGGCCGTCACCCGAGCGCATTCGCTGGCGAAAGAACATTCGCGGCGTCCCCGTTCTCGACGGCGGTGTCCTCTACGTGCTGGGGCGGCGGACGCTGTACGCGTTGTCGCCGGCCGACGGCAGCAGACAGTGGACGGTCGAATACGACGAGAGCGAGTTCGACGAACGGCTCTGTCTACGCAGCGATATCGCGGTCGACGACCACCGGATCTACGTCCCGGGCTGTGACGGCCTTCGCGCACTCCGCCGCTCGGACGGTGAACAGGTCTGGTTCGACGGATCGCCGCTCAGACAGGGTGTCGCCGTCGCCCCCGGGCGGGTGTACGCGAACGCCGACGACCTGCTCGCTATCGATGCGACCACCGGTGCAGTCGACTGGCGCGCATCGACCGGCGGCGAGCGTCTCACGACGCCGGCTGCGACGGCGAACGTGATCGTGTTCACGAACCGCGTCGATGGGGTCGTCACCGCCTTCGAATCCAGCGGTGAGCGTCGGTGGCAGCAACGCACCGACACCGAGACACGAAGCCCCACGATCGCTGGCGACACCGTCTATGTCGCCACGTCGCTGGAGCCGGGACGGACCGGCCAACTCCTCGCGCTCGATATCGCGGACGGCTCCGTTCGGTGGACGGCCAACACGCCGTCGCCGAAACGCGGGACGCGCCCGGTGGTCGGACCGGACGCGGTGTATCTCGGCTGTAGCGGGCGCGACCACGGCACGCTCGTCGCGCTCAGGCGTGCGGACGGCACCGAACGCTGGTCGTTCACGGACGAGAACAGCACCGTGTACGAACCCGCGTTGGCTGACGGGATGGTGTACGCCGGCTCGAACGACGACCGGCTATACGCGTTCACGCGTGATGGCGCCCACCAGTGGCAGATCGAAACGAACAGCACCGTCGGCACGGTCGTCGCCGGCGACGACCGCCTCTACGCGGCGAACAACGAACGGCTCTTCGCGACCGACCGATGAGGTCCGCTCTCGGACGAACGACACGATAGCCGCGGACAGGTTCCTCTCCGACGTTCATAGTGATGCGGGAGGTACGTGATGAACGCAAGCGACGCTCAGGGACGATGTTGCAAGCCGACGGCGGAGCAGCCATCGTCTGTCACCGGTGCCAGGGGGTATCGTAAAATAGTGGCCGAGCCATGCGCTTGGCATGAACTCCGCCCGGTCCCTCCAGCGACTCGCCCGAGGTGCCGCGACGGTCGCCGGCCTCGTGGGTGCGTATCATTTCCTCTTCCTGATGGGTGCGTTCGGCCCCGTCTCCTGCTGGCGGTCGACCTCCGCGACCGGATCGGCCGCCAGTAACGGCACGGAAACGACCACCACGCCGACCGTCACCCGTGGCTGTGAGTCCGGCATCGACGCGCTGCTCGGCGGCGCCGGCGGCGGCAACGCTCAGATACTCTTCTCTTGGGCGCTCGTGTTGCTCGTCCTCGTCGCGGTCGGCGTGTACAGTTCGTGGACCAACCGCCGACGTCTCACGTGGGGAACGGTCGTTGCTGGCGCCGCAATCACTGTCGTCGGCGTGTTCAGTATCGGCTGGTATTTCCTGCTCCCGACGCTGTTCCTCCTGCTTTCCGCGACCGCACTCTCGGTCGACGCCCGCCGCGAGTAGGACGCGGACCCCGATGTCGCTCGTCTCCGAGGAGTGATCCGGGAGCGATCCGATTATCGGTCACGGAACCAGGAGGAGCGATAGAGGAACACACTGGTCACGAGAGCGCTCCCGAACGCGAGGGCTGCGGCGAGCACCCCCGTCGGATCGGGGACGAACAGCGGCCCGAGCGCGCCCCCGACGAGGAGGCCGACGATCACACAGAGAACGCCCCGGAACGGGTGGCTGGCCATATCTGGACGCGACGGGCCATCGGGATGGGTCTTCCGTTGGGGTATGGCGGGACCGCTCGATCAGCGGCAACAGCGCTGTTGAGATCCTCCACGGTGGAATGGCGTCCGGAATACAGCAGCTGTCTCCGTCAGGGAAGCCCGTTTGATCCTCCTGGCGATGAACTGTCCGCGGAGTGAGAGGTGACTGGGAGTCGTGGTACCTCGACCCTCGGAAAGGTTATCACTCACCCACCCTTCTGTGTGGTTGTAATGGCAAACGGTACGGTTGATTTCTTCAACGACACAGGCGGCTACGGGTTCATTTCGACTGACGACGGCGACCTCGACGACGACGAAGACGTGTTCTTCCACATGGAAGACGTCGGCGGCGAAGACCTTACGGAAGGTACTGAGGTCGAGTTCGACATCGAGGACTCCCCCAAGGGTCCCCGCGCGACGAACGTCGTCCGGCAGTAATACTGAGACACGACTGTCGTTCATAGCGACAGACACCAACCCCGATTTTTTCAGCGATCACACGGCCGAGCTGACGCTATCTGTACCCTCTCTGCAGCACGACCGTCGACACCGGGCATCGCTTGCGGCTTTCGACACGGCCGTAGCGTAGCAACGTATTTGTCGCTCGGCCGAGACGACGCTGACACACCGCGATGCCCGTCCTTGACGACCTCTCCGGCTTCGAGTTCGAGGATCTGATGGAAGATGTCTTCCGGACCCTCGGCTACGAGAACGTCCGGCAAGCGCGGAAGACGGCCGACGAGGGGCGGGACGTCATCATGGAAGAGGTCGTCGACGGCACCCGTCGGGCGGTCGTCGTCGAGTGTAAGCACACGGAGACGGTTGGCCGACCGGTCGTGCAGAAACTCCACTCCGCGATCGCGACGTTCGAGTTCGACGGGCCGAAACGCGGGATGGTCGTCACGACGGGGCGGTTCACGACGCCCGCACAGGAGTACGCCACCCGACTCCAGCGCAACGACGATCCGTACCCGATCGAACTCGTCGACGGGCAGGACCTGCGCGACATCGCCGACGACATCGGTCTCGACCTCTACAACGGGCGGATCGAGATCCTCTGTGACGAGACGCTCCGTCCCTACGACCCGTCGGCGTCCGTGTCGGCGCCCGTCGCGGCGGCGTTTCGCGATATCGAGAACATCGAGGCCGCCGAACTTCCGGAGCCACACTCGCGGGTGACGTTCCGGCCGGTCGTCGTGCTGACCGCCGACACGAACGCCGTCTTCGAGACGTCCGTCGGCGTCGTTCACCGGATCGACGACCGGTCGCGGTTCGTCGTCCACGCGGAGCGGGGTCACCCCGAGGTGGCCGACGCCGATGTCGCGGCGCTCGTCACCGAGAACGCGCACGCGACGGTCGCCCTCGACGACCGGTTCGAAGCCGCGTTCGACGCTGTCGATGAGCACCGATTCGGGCAGACCCAGACCGAGTACAAGGAGTGGGCGGTCGACCGACTGCGGACACACCACACGACGACGGTGACCTATACGGGCGACAACAACGTCACGTACGACAAGACCTGCGAGCCGAACCGCTCGGACGTGTCGGTGCAGTCGATCGATCCCGTCTACCTTCCCGAGGTCCGGCACACGACGGCGGTACAGGACTACTCGCATCCATACGAGTACTACGCGGCGGGCCCGTCGCGGGTGACGAGCGAGGACGGGATTCACCGCTGCGTTCACTGCGAGGCGAGCGGCGTCGACGAGACGTACACCTACTGCCCCAACTGTGGCGCGATCGCGTGCCGCAGCCACATCGAAACCGAACGGCTGGAGGGCGAGCCGGTCTGTACGGGCTGTGCAGTCACCGAGCGGTTCGCGCTGCAGACGAAGTATTTCTACGACGAGGACAACCTCGAGACGTTCCGCGACACGTACGCGGCGATGCCGCTTCACGAGAAGGCGATGGAGAACAAACCGCTCGTCGGCGGCGCCCTCGTCACGGCGCTGCTGGTCGTCGTGGGCCTGCTCGTTGTCAGCGGGGTTATCTGAGCCGTCCCTACGTCCCACCGGGAGCGTGCGCACGGCGATAGCGCCGACCCAGCGCGTACACCAGTCCGACGACTGCGCCGATCCAGAGCACGGCGGGATCGATACTCATCGAGATCTCCGTCGGTGTCGACACGAACGAGAACAGGAAGGTGACCGTGTCCAGTGTCCCGACCGACAGGGACGCGCCGCCGAGAACGTCCAGAACGATCGGCCCGCCGACGGCGACGCCGAGAACCACGCCGACGGCCGCGACGGCGCCGTTCCTGCTCGAACGCATCGAAACGGACCGTCCCGGCCGACGCAGTGCGGTCCCGAAACCCCGGCGATCAGCGCGACGTGTCGAGCGAGGCCGTCAGCTGCTCCTGTGTGTCCAGCCCTTCGTGGAATCGATCGACGAGTTCCGCCTGGTGGTCCTGACAGGCCAGGATGCCCACAGCCCCGTCCTGGACGGAGACCACCGGGTGTCCGATGTCGTACCGGGCGAGCTGACAGCTGGGACAACGGATGCCGCCCGCCGGCGGATGGTCGATGACGTCCGTCCGATCCGTCGCCGTCAGTCCACAGACGGAGGCGAACTCCGTGACGTGGTCGTCGCACCCGACAACGGGTACCGTGAGCCGATCGAGCAGCAGGAACGATAGCGTGTGACCGTCCCGGTTCTGGAGCGCGGACTCACACGCCTCACACTGGATCGGCGGAGGGTGCTGCACCTCGTCGGGGGACGACCGGGTAGCATCTCCTGAAGGCATTACGGTGTGTGTCGCCTGGGTGGCCCAGGTAGGTAAGTGGTGGGAAGAGACGACAGCCGACGGACGGGGTGAGCGACGGGTATCCGAACTTTAAACGTTATATGCGGGCCTCGCACAGTGGGGGTATGCACATCCCAGTCCACATCGGGATCGAACACCCGAGTCTACTCTGGATCGTCGCCGTCGGGTTCCTCACGTTCCTGGCCGGATTAGGCGTCAACCTCTACCGACAGGGGGCCGAGGATGTCACCGCCGGGATGTCCGACGAGCAGTTCGACTAGCGGGCAGTAGCTCTCTCCGAGACGGCCAGCGCGTACCGGTAGAGTTCGCCGTCGTACCACAGAAGCCTCCCGTTCGCCATCGTATCGACGGCACCCAGACCGAGCGCGTCGAGCAGCGTCTCGAACGTGTCGGAGAGCGGCGCCGGCTCCGAATACGTCCCGCGGGCGACCGTCCGTTCGAGCAGGTCACTGACGTCGCGTGCCAGCGCGTCCGGCGCGAGGTCGGCGTCGATCCGCGAGCCGAAGACGACCTCACGGAACTGCTCGCGGGAGCGAGCCACGTCGATGGCGAGCGCCGTCCGTGCCGTCTCGACGATCCGCTCTTGGGTGATGTCGACGCGGTACGCCCACGTGCCGCTCTCGGTCATCGTGACGATCCGTCCATCCAACTCGCCGGTGCCGAGCCGGCTCTCGAGTTCTGCCGGGCGGCGCAGAACGTACGCATCGCCCCGAAGCAGGTCGGCGGTGCTCGTCCCACCGTCGGTGTGCGTGTAGCTGTGGAGGATCTTGAGCACCCGCGCACTCGGGCGTTCGAGCCGATCGATCAGTAGGGCGTCCTCGGGGACCTCGGCTTCCGGGACGGGATCGACGCGAACGAGCGTGCGATCCATCGTCTCACGCCCGGTGACGACGTGTGCCGTGCGGTAGTACGCCCCCTCGTGCTCCACGTAGGCGTCGTCGGGGAGCGGTTCGTAGCCGTACGTCGTGTGTCGTCCGTCGGGGAGAATTGCGTCGAGGGCGGTTCGAGCAGAGTCGCCGAACAGCGCGTCGGCGTCGGGTTCGTAGAGCGCGTGGTCGACTGGCGAGGCATCGACCGAGTCGATGCGGAGGCTGTACTCCGGGCTGGCGTCGTCGGAGAATGTGGTCGACGAACAGCCGGCGAGTGCGGCGAGCGTCGTCGCACCGACTGCCTGAAGGGCGTGTCGCCGGGTGAGAGCTACGGACGAATCGGAGACCATAGTCGGACGTATGCGTTCACCCACAGAAACGTGTCGGGACAGGTGGCCCCGCCGAGGTCGCCGCCCGGTCGTCATGCGAGTGGCCGCGATCCACGCCAGAAGCGTGCGTCATGCGTCCAGCAGGCGACCGACGAGTCGTCGGTGGTGCCGTTAGGTGACGGTCTTCGTTTCGCTCGCCGTCGCGCTGTCGTCGTCGGTAACCACCAGCGTCACCGCCGTCCCCGACGGTACGTTCGCCTCCGAGACGGCGTCGCCAGTGTAGTCGACGGCGCCGTCACTGCCGACGTACCACTCGTACGAGACGATGGTGCCGTCGGGGTCACTCGCGGCGGACGCATCCAGGTCGACGTTGGACGACCGCCCTCTGCGGGACGCCGTGAACGCCGCTACCGGCGGCTGATTCGACGGGGTCGGTGTCGCCGTCGGCGTTGCGGTCTCCGTTGGCGCCCCCGTCGCCGTCGGCGTTGCGGTCGACGTGGCCGGCATCGCGGGTGGCGCTGGCGTCGCCGTCGCCGTCGGCGTCACCGGCCCGGTTCCCGGCCATCGGGCGAGTACGGTGCCTCGGCCCGAGCCACGCCAGATCACGTAGAGCGTCTCGTTGGCCGCATTGGGCACGTGACAGTCCGTCCCCAGATCCACCTCGGGCAGCGTGCGCTGACAGGACTGTCCATCCGTCCCGGCGTAGTTGCCAAGCGATCCCCGTGACGCCGACGTGACGTACAACTGGGTCCCATCGATCGCATCGCCCCCGGTGTGGCTGATTTCTACCGTCGTCCCCTCTGCGTTGAGCGAAAACATCGCCCGCGGTTCGTCCTGTTCGAGTTCGTCGATGGAGCTGAGAACGTACGCGCCGGCAACGGTCGCCAGAAGCACGGCCAGCGCGACCAGCAGGATCACGCCGATGGAGGATGTCACTCCGCGCCGTGATTCGGGCGGGGACATACGCGATGCCAGATTCCCAGGGCCTTAATTTCTCTCCAAAAGAAAAGGAAGTAACAGCGTTCGTCAGGCGTAGTCGATGCGCACGACACGCCGTGGGATGCCGAACCGCTACTGTCCGACGATATCTGATTCGAGGCCCGCCACCTGCTCGATGATCGTTTCGATGTCGTCTTCGGCGACGCCGTTTTCCTCCAGCGCTTCCGTGAGATACAGCGCGACACGGTCGAAGGCGTCTTCGGTGATTCCCATGCCCTCGTGTGCCTGCTGCATGTCCGCACCGTCGTACGAAACGGGGCCACCGGCGACGGCACTGATGAACTGCACCTGGTGGGAGTACAGCGCCTCGCGGTCGATCCCGTCGAAGTACGGTTCGAGGAGCGGATCCGCGAACACGCGGTCGTAGAAGTCCGACACGACGGCTTCGACGGCCTCGCGGCCGCCGATTTTGGCGTACAGCGACTGACTCTCTGTCATCGGCCAGACGGTGAGTGTCGCAGTATAAGATGTCGTCGATAAAATATGTTCGGAGATATGCTTAAGTAGCGTGGTGTCTATTCAATTTTCTATCACTTTTGGTCTCAAAACCGAGAACGGTGTGGAATGCGGATCTCGAATCCGCGATCAGTCCTCACGCTCGTCGCCACCGTCGGCAGCGATCGTGTCGCGCCGGGAGGCAGCCAACCACGCCCACTCGTTGGTCCGAAGTCCCTTCGCTTCGAGATCCCAGGGGTCACCGTCGCGGATCCGCGGCCCCTCGCGCCACGACTGGACGAGGTTCCAGAGGAAGACGAGCTGTCCCAGGGCGAGTACGATCGCCCCGAGCGTCGCGAAGCGGTGCAACAAGGCGAACACGTCGACCGGGCCGACGGGCGCCGCGTACGACGCGTACCGTCGGGGCATTCCGGCGTACCCGAGCAACACCATCGGGAAGAACGTGAGGTTCGTCCCGACCATGGTCAGCCAGAAGTGGGCTTTCCCGAGGCGGCGCTGGTATAGCCGGCCGGAGACCAGGGGGAACCAGTAGTAGATCGCCGCGAAGACCGCGAAGGCGATCCCGCCCATGATGACATAGTGGAAGTGAGCGACGACGTGGTACGTGTCGTGGAGCACGAGATCGACGGGGATCGCGGCCTCGAACACGCCGGTCACACCGCCGATGATGAAGTTGGCGATGAATCCGATACAGAACAGCATCGGCGTCGTCAGGCGGAGCTGCCCGTTCCACATCGTCGTGATCCAGTTGAACGTCTTGACGGCCGACGGGATGGCAATCGCGATGGAGACGGCCATGAACGAGGCGCGCAGGCGTGGGTCCATGCCGGTGGCGAACATGTGGTGGGCCCAGACGCCGAAGGAGAGCACGCCGAGTGCAAGCGTGGAGTAGACAACGAACTTGAATCCGAACAGCCGCCGGCCGGAGAACCGCGGGAGGATGAGGCTGATCAGTCCCATCGGCGGAAGGACGAGGATGTACACCTCGGGATGGCCGAAGAACCAGAACAGATGTTGCCAGAGCATCGTGCCCCCGGCCTCGATCGCGAAGAAACGGGTTCCGAGGTTGCGATCCAGCAGAAGCATGACGAGCGCACTCCCGAGCAGGGGAAACGAGAAGATGATCTGTCCGGATTGGACGAGGACGGTCCACGAGAAGATGTCGAGGTTGGCCCAGGTGACCTCCTCGGCGCGTTCGGTGAGGATGGTCGCGACGAAGTTGATGGCGCCCATCGTCGCCGAGACGCCGGTGAGATGGAGACCGAGGAGCATCAGGTCGACGCCAGCACTGGCCTGATTGCCACCGCCGCTCCCCGTCGAGAGCGGCGTGTAGAGCGTCCAGGCGGTCTGGGCGGGGATCACGTCGCCGAGCGGGAAAAAGCCCGCCCAGATGAGGAGCGCGCCCGGCGGTAGCAGCCAGAACGCGATGGCGTTGATCCGGGGGAACGCCATGTCGTCCGCCCCGATCAACAGCGGAATCAGATAGTTCGCAAAGGCCGCGAGTATCGGCGTCCCGAACAGGAACAGCATCGTGATGCCGTGGCTCGTCAGCAGCGAGTTGTAGAACGCCGCGTTGAGCAGATCCGACGCCGGCGTCAGCAGTTCCAGTCGCATCAGCAACACTGCGACCCCACCCCACGCGAACGAGAGGACGGCGAAGGTGCCGTACAGCAGCCCGATATCCTTGTGATCGACGGTCGTTAGCCAGCGAAGCAACCCCGACGGCTTGTTGGTCGTCGGGTCCGTCTCCGTCTCGTCGCCGTACCCCGCGCCAGCGAGTGCGTACGTGCGCCAGTTCTCTAGACGAGTCACCGCGAGCAGGGCGACGATCAGGAGACCACCCATCGTCAACGTCAGCAACGGCGATATCTCGACCATGCAGCAAGCACCTCTCAGTTCCGTATAGAGGTTGTCGGGGACATGTTCGGCCCGGCCCGGATCCCGGGTGGCTGGTGCGTCGTGGTCGGTTCGCTATCGTCGGATCACAGCGAGCGATCCCGGCAGAACATATATATAATCACCATCACTGCATCACTGGGGCGTGTTCGACGGGGAATCCGTGTGTTCGACCGTGATGGACCCTATTCTCGGCGTTTCCGTTTCGAAATTGTTTTATGCGACCGATACACACTTATGGTAAGGACTCCCCACCGCACGTCTCCTTCCGTCTCTCTCGGTGCGGGCGCCTCGTAAGCCACCATGAGCGATACAACGACCTATACGACGAAAGCGACCGAGCAGGAGCAAACGGAATCGGAAACCGTCGAGTCACCCAGCTGTCCGGAGTGTACGGGCAACCTCGTCACTGACGAGGAACACGGCGAGACGGTGTGTGCCGACTGCGGCCTCGTGGTCGAGGAAGACGAGATCGACCACGGCCCCGAGTGGCGCGCCTTCGACTCCAGCGAACGCGATTCGAAGTCCCGGGTCGGCGCGCCGACGACCCAGATGATGCACGACAAGGGGCTGTCGACCAACATCGGTTGGCAGAACAAGGACGCCTACGGCAAGACGCTGAGCGCCAGTCAGCGCGAGAAGATGCAGCGTCTGCGCACGTGGAACGAGCGGTTCCGCACCCGCGACTCCAAGGAGCGCAACCTGAAGCAGGCCCTCGGCGAGATCGACCGCATGGCCTCCGCGCTCGGCCTCCCCGAGAACGTCCGCGAGACGGCGAGCGTCATCTACCGTCGCGCGCTGAGCGAGGACCTGCTCCCCGGTCGCTCCATCGAAGGCGTCGCCACGGCCGCGCTCTACGCCGCCGCCCGCCAGGCCGGCACCCCCCGCTCGCTCGACGAAATCGCCACCGTCTCCCGCGTCGAGAAGATGGAGTTGACCCGGACGTACCGCTACGTCGTCCGCGAACTCAAGCTCGAAGTCAAACCCGCGGACCCTGAGCAGTACGTCCCCCGCTTTGCCTCCGAACTCGACCTCTCGGAGGAGGCGGCCCGGCAGGCCCGGGAACTGCTCCGGTCGTCGCGTGACCGCGGCGTCCACAGCGGCAAGAGCCCGGTCGGGCTCGCCGCCGCCGCCATCTACGCCGCCGCCCTCCTCACCAACGAGACGGTGACCCAGAGCGAGGTGTCCGAAGTCGCCAACATCAGCGAGGTCACCATCCGCAACCGGTACAAGGAACTGCTCGAAGCCAAGGGCCAGGCCGACGCGAACTAAGACGCCCAGCCCCGCTGTTCGGCCACTGGGCGATTTCTTCTCACGGACGATCAGGTGTCTTACTGGAACCCGCAGCCGATTTCGTCTTCGATGAGACCGTCGAGAATGTCCGGTCACTCTCTGACCCGCATACACTGCAGTTGGGGGTAATCCACGTGTGTGTCGGTGAGCGAGACGGCCACATTCATACTCCGGGGGCTGTATGCTCCGCGTAATGCCCGACATCGAGATCACGCCCGAACAGGAGGAGCGACTGCGCGCCCTCCAGGAGGAGATCGCCCGCGACGTGGTCGGCAAATACGGCCACGTCCGCCCTCGCGACGCCGTGGAGTATCTCCTCGATCGGTACGAGAACGACGACGCGACGGCGGACGTGGACACGGTGGAACCGGTCAATGAGACGGGCGACGGAACGGGCGACGCCGACGAATCGAACGCAGACGACGCCACGTCGTCGGGAGACGCGACGGACGGAACGGACGCCACGGCGCGCGTCGTCAGCGAGGGCGACGATGACGCCGACGCGGGCGGCGACGACGCCATGCTCGACGAGATGATGAATCTTCTCGACACCCACGACGACAAGTGGGGCGAGTCGTCGGGCGACGAGCGGTACGCCGTCGAGCTACCGGACGGATCGTCGGAACAGGTCCGGACCAAAGACGACGTGAAAGCGCTGCTGTTCAAGCATTACCGATGACCGGCCTGCTCTCCCGACTCCGGGCGTGGATCGGGGCGGTCTTCGGTGGCGGGGATGACGACGAATCGGCCGACAGCGAAGCGGGCGGCGCGACTCACGACTCAGGAGACGGTCCGGCGGTCGTCCACCGCGACACCCGCCCTCTCGAGACGCCGAAGACGCTCTCTCGGGACGCCGACCACACGCTGACCCCGACCGCTCCGCACGACGACGCCACGCCCGACGAGCGCGACCCGCCCCGCGTCGACGTTCCCGATGCCGAAGGTGACTCCGCGTCTGCCGACGATGTCGAGATATCGATCCCGGACGCCGAACCGACAGCGGTCGGCGAGGCGCGGGCGAACGACGGCGCCGAAACGGCGTCCGACGCCGCGTTCGTCTGCTCGGTCTGTGGGACGGCCGTCGACGATCCGGACGCGACCTGCCCGCTCTGTCACTCGTCGGACGTGGTTCCCGCCGGGGAGCGAGACGACGACGCACCGTCGGTTCGGGGGCGAACCGCGGTGTCGAACGCCGACGACGACGCCGTCGACCGCCTGCGTGACGTGCGGGGAAACGGCGAGTAACCCAGGGTTTTTCGCCACCGGACACCGACTCTCGGGCGTGAATATTCGCGGGACGATTCTGGACGTGGGTGCGGTGCGCTCGGTGTCGACGGACCACGGCGAGCGCGAACTGGTCGAGGTGGAACTCCGTCCCGACGACGCCGCGACGTACGGGGAATCGGTGACGATGACGCTCTGGGGGAAGTGGACCCACACCGCCGAGCACGCCGCCGAAGGGATGGACCTCCTCGTGACCGACGCCGAAGCGGGGGATCAGGGACGAGGCTACGCCACCACCGGCGACTCCTACGTCGTCCTCGAGCCCGACTTCCTGGTCGACGTGACCGACGTGCGCTCGTGGGTGCAGTGCCCGCGGATGTACTACCTGAACAAACTCTCGGGCGTCCCCCTCGCGTACCCCGTCGTGAAAGGGACCATCGTCCACGAGGTGTTCGGCGACCTGTTGCGCGGGCGTGATCTCGACGACGCCGTCGCGGACCACGTCGAGGCGGCGGGCCTCGAACTCGGCCTGCTCGGCCACGAGGCGAGCGAAGTACGCGACGAGGTGCGGCGCAACGCCGCCGCCATCGAGGGCTGGTTGGCCCAGGGCACGCTCACCGAAGAGGACGAATGGCGCTCGGAGTACACGCTCATCAGCCCTACCTTCGGCATCAAGGGCCGGGCCGACGCCCTCCGGCGGGGGATGCCCGTCGAACTCAAGACGGGGAAGAACACGAACCGCGAGCCACGCTTCCACGACAAGATCCAGGCGGCGACGTACGCCCTTCTCCTCGGCGAGTCGGGCGACCCGCCGGACACCGGCACGCTGCTCTATACGAAGAACGCCGCGCTCGACCGCAGCGAGGCGAGCGGCGATCTCTCGCCCGCCAAGGAGTTTGCCGTCGGCCGCGGCCTGCTGGAGTTCGTCGTGCGCACCCGCAACGAAATCGCGGCCGCGGAGGCCGAGCGCCGTGTGCCGACGGGGTTCGAGGCCGACGCGAAATGCGAGTGGTGTTTCGAGCAGGACACCTGCATGGTCGTCTCCGGTCGCCTGGACCAGGAGTCGAAGGCCGGGCAGATCGGTAGCCCCATTCCCGAGGAGGAACGCGACTACTTCGCCGACTTCTACCGCGCCATCGAGGACGAACGCCGCTCCGTCCACGCCGAATACCGGAAACTCTGGGAACAGACGCCCGAAGAACGCGCCGACGCTGACCGGGCGCTCATCGATCTCGACCCCATCGACCGGCGCGAGCGCCCGGACGGCGACTGGGAACTCCGCGCCCGCGTCCCCGACGGCGCCGTCTCGAAACTCCGGGAGGGCGACGTTGCGCTCGCGAGCGACGGCGATCCCATCGCCGGCGACGCCGAACTCGGCCGCATCGAGCGACTCGACGACGAGGTCGTCGTCCGGACGGACGAACCGCTCGACCTGCGACGACTCGACGTCTACCCCTCCGAGATATCCGTCTCTCGCCAGCTGACGGCGCTCCACGACGCGCTCCTGAAAGGTGACCCGGACCGCAAGGACGTCCTCTTCGGCCGGCGCGACCCCGCTTTCGCCGACGTCGACGAGACGTTCATCGACAACAACGCGGCCCAGAACGCCGCCATCCAACGGGCGCTGGGCGCCCAGGACTTCGCCCTCGTCCACGGCCCACCGGGGACGGGCAAGACCTACACCATTGCGCGCCTCGTCCGAGCGCTCGTCACCCGCGGGGATCGCGTCCTGCTCTCGGCGTTCACGAACCGCGCCGTCGACAACGCGCTCGACGCCCTCCGCAACCAGGGGTTTGAGGACGTGGCCCGCGTCGGGACGGCGACGGGCGTCCGCGACGACATGCTCGACGTGCGCCTCGAACGCCGGGGCGAACCGAACGAGCGGGCGGCGGCGCTCCGTAACGCGCCCGTCGTCGCCGCCACCACCGCGACCTGCGGCTCCCGCGTCCTCCGCGAGGACGAGTTCGACGTGGCCGTCGTCGACGAAGCCTCGCAACTCACCGAACCCGGCACGCTCGCAGCGATCAACCTCGCGGATCGGTTCGTCCTCGTCGGCGACCACCAGCAACTCCCTCCCGTCGTCCAGTCGGGCGACGAACGCCTCCAGCGGTCGCTGTTCGAGCGCCTGCACGACGAGCACCCCGGCGCGGCCGTGATGCTCGACAAACAGTACCGCATGAGCCAGCGCATCCAGGCCTTCGCCTCTCGGGAGTTCTACGACGGCGCGCTCCGCCCTGCCACGCCCGAGGTCGCCGGTGGGAGTCTCGCCGATCTGCCCGGCGTCGACGCCGATTCGCTGCCCGCCCATCTCCGGGAGGGCGTGCGTTTCGTCGACCCCGACGGCCGGCGCGAGGGCAACGCCAACCCCATCGAGGCCGACCGCGTCGCCGCGGTGGTCCAGGAGTACCTGGACGCCGGCGTCGACCCCGACGACGTGGTGGTCATCGCGCCCTTCCGCGCGCAGGTGGCCGAAATTTCGCGGCGGGTCGACGTCGCCGTCGACACCGTGGACCGCTTCCAGGGCTCCAGCGCCGAGGTGGTCGTCGTCTCCTTCGTCGCCACCGGCGACCTCGACGGCCCCATCTTCGAGGACACCCGCCGAGTGAACGTCGCGCTCACGCGGGCGAAGAAGGCGCTCGTCCTCGTCGGCGACGGCGCGGCGCTCGCATCCGAGCCGTTCTACGCCCGGATGCTGGACTGGGCGCGGCGGTGACCGACAGGTTGACGCCCCGGCGCGCCGCAGACGGCCGTATGCGACTTCCGCTCGGGACGGACACGGTCGACATCTCCCTGCCGGACTGTGACGTGACCGTCCTCGACCGGCCGGGCGGGACGCCCGTGGACCCGACCGCGGCGGCCCGGGAAGCCCTCGACGCCCCGCACGGACCACCGCTCTCGACGCTCGTCGACCCCACCGACGACGTAACCATCGTCGTGACCGACGTGACCCGGGCGACGCCGGACGGCGTGCTGGTTGGCGCGATGATGGATCGCCTGCCCGTCGACCGCGAGCAGGTGTCCATCCTCGTCGGCCTGGGGCTGCATCGCCCCATGACCGACGCGGAACTCCGTGACGGCCTCGGGGAGTACGCCGATCTCGCAGTGAACCACGACCCCGAGGCGACCGTCGAGGTGGGCACCGTCGAGGGCGTTGGCGACGACCGGGTGCCCGTCCGCGTTCACCCCCTCGTCGCGAACGCGGACAGCGTGCTGTCGACGGGGATGGTCGAACCCCACCAGTACGCGGGCTTCTCCGGCGGCGCGAAGACCGTCGTCATCGGCGCGGGCGACGGAGCGCTCATCGGCTACACCCACGGCCCGGACGTCCTCTCGCGGCCCGGCGTCCGTCTGGGACGCATCGACGACAACCCGTTTCGGGCGACCGTCGACCGCGCGGGCGACGCCGTCGGCCTCGATTTCTGCCTCAACGTGACAAAGGGTCCCGACGGGATCCTGGCCGCGAGTGCGGGTCGCCCGCGGGCGGTAGTGGCCGACCTCGCGGCGACGGCGCGGGAGGCGCTCTCGGTTCCGCTCTCGGACACCTACGACGCCGTGATCGGTGGCGTCGGCGCACCGAAAGACGCGAATCTCTATCAGACGACCCGCGCGTTCACCTACCTCGTGCTCGGCGACCACAATCCCGTCAGTTCCGGCGGACGGGTCGTCGTTCCTGCTCGCCTCGGCGAAGGGGCGGGCGAGGGGACGGGCGAGACTCGGTTCTACGACCGCCTGCGGACTGCCGACGACGCCGACGCGCTCTACGAAGCGATGCGTGAGGGCTACGACCCCGGCGCCCAGCGAGCGTTCGTCGTCGCCCGCGCCCTCCGCGACCACGACCTGTACATTACGAACGCCGAGCGACCCGACGTGGTCGAGGCGTGTCCGATGCACGCGGCCGCCCGTGTCGCAGACGCCGTGGACCCCGGAAGTCGGGTGCTGGCCGTCCCCGACGCGTTGAACACGCTGCTCGTCGAGGCGTGACGGCGCGGGTCGAGGGGAGGCCAGCCTGCGATCTTGGAGTGTGTTCAGTACAGTATTCACTTGAATAGTTCGAGAGTCGGTGAATCAGTACTGTGGCGGAAAGAGCGCAATATCGGGCATGTAGCTGGTTTCTCGGAATCACACCGCAACAATTAATTGAGAGCTTGTTCAACTGACTCCCGATGACCCAGGCGACGGAACGGCTCGAACGGTATCTCGACGATGAACTCGAGGAGTGCCGGAGCGAAGATGTCGAATGTCGTCTCGACGAACTCGGTGCCCTCGAGACCACCCTCGGAGACGCGCGGGTGAGCGCCGAACTCGACGTTCTCTCGGCGCTCGCCAACGAGACGCGGTACACGCTTGTTCGCGTCCTCGTGGCTGCCGGGGAGGAACTCTGCGTCTGTGAACTGCACGCCGTCGTCGACGTGACCGAGAGCGGCCTCAGCCACGCCCTCTCGGCGCTCGCCGACGCCGGCCTCGTCGAGGGGCGGAAGGACGGCCGGTGGAAGAAATACCGCGCCACCAACCGCGCCGTCGCCCTCGTGACGGTGCTCGACGGGAGCGTGACCGATGCGTAACGCCACCCACGACCACGGACCGAACTGTGGCTGCGAGGCCTGTGGCGACCCGCGGTCGATGGATTTCCTCGATAAGTACCTCACCGTCTGGATCGTCGGCGCGATGGCGCTCGGCGTCGGCCTCGGCTTCGTCGCGCCGTCGGTGACGGGACCGATTCGGGACTTCAATCTGGTCGAAATCGGTCTCGTCGTGATGATGTATCCGCCGCTGGCGAAAGCCGACTACTCGCGGCTTCCCACCGTCTTCAGCAACTGGCGCGTGCTGGGACTGAGCCTCGTCCAGAACTGGCTGCTCGGCCCGACGCTGATGTTCGGGTTGGCGGTCGTCTTCTTCAGCGGCCTCGTCCCCGGCCTGCCCGCCCGCCCCGAGTATTTCCTCGGCCTCGTCTTCATCGGGATGGCGCGCTGTATCGCGATGGTGCTCGTCTGGAACGAACTCGCCGAGGGGTCGACCGAATACGTCACCGGTCTCGTGGCGTTTAACAGCCTCTTCCAGATCGCCACCTACGGCGTCTACGTCTGGTTTTTCGCGCTCGTCCTCCCGCCACTGCTCGGGATGGAGTCGCTCGTCGCCGGTATCACCGCCTTCGACATCGACCCGATGCAGGTGTTCGAGGCCATCGCCGTCTTCCTCGGTCTCCCCTTCGCCGCCGGCTTTCTGACCCGCTTCGCCGGGACCCGGCTCAAGGGTGAGACCTGGTACGACGAGACGTTCATCCCCGCCATCGATCCGCTGACGCTCGTCGCCCTGCTCTTCACTATTATCGTGATGTTCGCGACTCAGGGCGAGACCATCGTCGCATCGCCGGGCGATGTCCTCTTGATCGCCATCCCGCTGACCATCTACTTCGTCGTGATGTTCCTGGTCAGTTTCGGGATGGGTCGCGGCATCGGCGCGGACTACTCCACCACGACCGCCATCGGATTCACCGCGGCGTCGAACAACTTCGAACTCGCCATCGCCGTCGCCGTCGCCGTCTTCGGCGTCGGGTCCGGCGTCGCGTTCGCCACCGTGGTCGGCCCCCTTATCGAGGTTCCGGTCCTGCTCGCGCTGGTCAACGTCGCGCTGTATTTCCAGCGGCGGGTCGACTGGGACGGCTTCGGCACCGGCCGACTCGATGACTCGACATCCGACACCACGCACGACTGATATCCATGTCCACCGACATCAATCCGATCCGCATCGCCTTCGTCTGTGTCCGGAACGCCGGCCGCTCCCAGATGTCGCTCGCCTTCGCCGAGCGCGAACGCGAGCGGCGCGACCTCGGGGACCGCGTCGAACTCCTGAGCGGCGGCACCGAGCCGGCCGACAGCGTCCACGAGGGCGTTCTTGATGCGATGGCCGACGCCGGCTTCGACCTCTCCGATCGCACGCCCCGCGAGATCGATTCGGCGACGCTCCGGACCTGCGATTACGTCGCCACCATGGGCTGTTCGACGCTCGACCTCGGCGGCGTCGACGGCGTCGACGTTCGGGACTGGGCGCTCGACGACCCGGGCGGGCAAGATCCTTCGCGCGTGCGAGAGATCCGCGATGAGGTCGAACGGCGCGTCGTCGCCCTGTTCGACGAGTTCAGCGCCGTCGAATGAGGGTCAAGTGGCGCCTTGTCCCCGCCCCTCGGAGGGCGACGAATTGAGCCACGCATCGATCACGATAGGGAACTACCGACCGCGAGCGAACGAAGTGAGCGAGCGGGCCAAGGAGGCCCGAAGGGCCGACGCAGGCTTTTGGTCGATTTTGCTGCGCCGGAGCCTTCGGCTCCTCGCTGGAAAAGGTCGGTGGGCACGGTCCGTGCAACCAATACACGCTCGCGTCAACTTCGCCGATTTTGCCGGGGTACCCCGCCCAATGCCCCAACTGAATTCAGTTAACCGTTATCAATTTTAGAAAATGCACGGGTAGTTTAACGCCGTCCATCAGTAACCTATGCCTGCATGCGAACAAAATTTGCAATATTGGCTGTAGTTCTCGTTGGCGCTTCCGCGGCATTCGGTGCAAGCGCCTTTACGAGTTCTACTATCGATCGGTCGGCGACGATGAATGTCGTCTCTGACTCGAACGGTCTGATCGCACTGGAAGACGGAACGTCCGGCACACTCATTAATGAGAATTCGTCGGGTGCACTCAGCATCAACCTCGCGAACGAGACTGCAGGCGCTGGTGCCAACATCGACTCCCGCTACGAGTTCGGTGACGAGACTGACCCCGGAAACAGTTCCGCGTTTAACATCACCAACAACGGTGGCGAGAGTTACACCGTCAACCTCGACTACACCCTCACCACTAATGACGGAGACAACACCACCGAGAACGTGAAATTCCTGGTGTTCAGGTCCGGCAGTACGACCGCTGACGCGACGGTTACCGAGGAAACCGCCGCCCAGTCGCTTTCACTCGCGTCCGGTGAAACCGTCAACGTCGTCCTCATCATCGACACCAACACCGGTGTTTCGACCGGAGACGACTTGAGCGGGACACTCTCGGTCACGGTCTAACGTGACCGCCACACGTCGCATCGGCACGAAAACAACCCTTTCCCTTCTGGGGATTTTACTACTAGCCGCGGTGTTCGTCGCGCCGCCGAGTTCGCCCGTCAACGTCTCGTACGTCTACTCGGACAGCATGGAACCGACCATTCATACCAACGACGGCTACATTCTGGTTCCTGCGGCCAACGTACAACAGGGAGACATCATCACGTTCCGGATGGACGAACGGGGCGGCTACACGACACACCGCGTCGTCGGTGAGACGGAACGGGGATACATCACCAAAGGGGATAACAACCCAACGACGGACCAGGCCTCGGGGTATTCGTACGTGCAGTCCGCGGAGATTGCCGGAAAAGCCCTTCAGTACAACGACGATCCGGTCACGATACCGAATTTCGGTATCGCCGTGAAGATACTCCAGCAGTACCGGGTTACACTCCTGCTAGCGATCGGTGCATTGGTCGCGCTCATGGGTCGCCAGGCGGCCCGGACGAGTCAGTACGTGCGTGATGTACAGTACGTCCGTGATCTCGTATTTCCGGTCGTACTGGTCTCGATACTGCTGATGATCGCGTTTCCGCTCGTCGGTGCGAGTACGGTCACCCAAACGTACGTCGTCACGCACGGGTCGACGGACGGGCCAGTGCTTCTCGCCCCGGGCGAGACGAAAACCCACACTATCGTGCTGAACCGGTCGCACGCGCCACTGACTCACGCTGTTGTCTCAGTGGACGGGGCGACAGTCGAACGTCACGCCCAAAATGCGTCGACGACATCGCTGGCGCTTCGGGTCACGGGTCCCACCGATATCGGCCCGAAAGATGTCCACATTACCACGCACGCGTATCCCGCACTCTTACCCCGGGATGTCGTCGTTGCCCTGCATCGAGGCCACCCCGTACTCGCGTCTAGTGCCGTCGCGTTCGTCGTGGGAATGCCTCTGCTCACCTTCGTCGTACTCACTATCGACGGGCGGATGCCTCTTCGAAACCGTTCCCGTCCGCGGCGTACCCGGGGTGATAGCTAATGGGTCGCTCCCGCCGCCGTGGAAAAGCCCGTCGTCGGGTCGGCAGTACGCTCGCGCTGCTCGCCATCGTCGCCGTCATGGCCTGGGGCCCGATGTTCCCCGCAGCGGGATTCACCTCGATGTCGGCTGACCGCCAGCCGTCGCTGGAGGTTACCGAGGATTCGAACTCCGTCATGGCGCTGGACACGGCGACATCTGTGGCGTCGGGCACGACGAGCACGTTGACGAACACCACGAACAACTTCGGACAGACGATGCAGGTGACGGTCTCACTTCGAGAAGCATCCCAGGACGATGCTGACCTGGTCGTGAACGGCGTTCAGGGTGATAGTGTCACCTTCGAACAACAGCCAGGAACCACCGAGACCGTAGACGTAAACGTCCAGAACGAAAGTACACTAACAGACACGGCCATCTATTTCGACACCTCTGCGACCGCGACTGGCATCTCAGCGCGCGCAGAGAACCGAACGGTTCCCATCAACTGATGTACGCTCTTACTCGCTTCAAACATCTCGTCTGGTCGCACGGTCCCACGATAGTCGTCGCGTTTCTCATTCTGACGCTCGGCGGCGCTGCCATGACGGGGTGGATGCAGGTGAACCCCAAGACGACGACCGTCACGGACCACCACGACCGGCAAACTGCAGAACTCGAAGCCGGAACGCTGGCGGTCGTCGATGGAGAGAACGGACTCTATCCCGAAGGCGCACACCTCCGGAACAAGCCGTTCCATTTCTACGATAGTACGCCGACGGTCACGCTAGTCACGACGACCTCGATACCGGAGGCGACGCAAGCGGATATCTCGCATCGTGTCTCGTTGGTCTATCGGGTGGTCCGCGGAGACGAGCAGTACTGGGAGCAACGTCGGACGATACAACGGACACAAGCGACGGGGACGACCGTGGCGTCCAACGCGACGCTCGACATGGTTTCGGTCCACGACAAAGCGCGTCAAATCGCACGGAAGGCAGGGGGCGATGCGAGTGTGGTCGTCCAAGTCGAAATACACACACAGTACACGACCGGGAACTACGAGGGCGAGATAACGAAAACGCTCGCCGTCGAACACGGCTCCGAGATGTTCTCTCTCCCGCACGGAACGTGGACACAGGACCATTCCCGGACATCCACGCGGACCGTCACACTCGACCGCCCGTGGTGGATGGAAACGGGCCCGCCGTTCGCGACGGGACTGGGAATACTCGGCTTGCTCGCCGTCGGTATCACACGGCGACGCATCGGGGACCCCGAACGCCTCGAATACGAGGTTCACCGAGAGCGATACCGCGAGTGGATTTCGACGGGTGTCGTCTCGTCGGATCTCCCGGTGACAGTGACAGCGGATACGCTCGAGGACCTCGTGGACGTGGCGATCGACAAGGGCGAACGAGTCATGCACGACCGCGATAGTGGGCACTACTTCGTTCTGGTAGACGGATCCGCGTACGTATTCACGCCGCCGACCGGGGAAACGGCGGAGATGGAGTGGGTCTCCGACACCAATATCGAACGAGAAACCAAGCCATCGCTCCTTCGGAAATGAGAAGAGAACGGGAAGACTCAGATGGCCGCTTTGAGGTCCGGGTCTCTCGAGAAGCTAGCTTTCAGTGTCGGATTTGATTTCGGTTTGAAACCCATCGACGAGGTCCACCACGACCTGTTCAACCACCGCAGTGAATCTCTTGACGCGATTTCCCTCCGCATCGATTCGTGTTCGAGCCTCGATCAACTCTGCCTGACGAAGATCGTTGAGACGGCGATACACGGTCGGGAGTGAGTAGCCAGTCGCGTTCGCTATTTCCTTCGCGGTGAACGTGTCATCCGTCATCTGTGAGAGACAGTGGCGGGATTTCTCATCGCCGAGCACGTCCAGCACCTCGTTTTGATAGTTGCTTTCCGCTCGGTCGATGCCCTGCTGAACAGTGTCTCGGAGTTCGACGCGATCAACCGGCTTGGTGAGATATCTGTCGAACGGCAAATCGACGATATCGCCATCGGGTTCGACAGCGGTGAGCATCACAACTGGACAGGTATGCTCGTAAGAACGGATCTCGTCGAGCACCTCACTACCTGAATAGTCCGGCATCCGCCGATCAAGGAAGACGAGACCGACCTCCGCGTCGAACTGTTTGATTCCACTCCCCCCACTGTACGCTGTTCGAACATCGTACTCGTCGTCGAGCCAGCGTGCGTACAAATTAGCTAGGTCGACGTTGTCGTCGATTATGAGGACTGTCGGCGAAGCAGTGGTCATAGAGAGGTGCTACTGACACGACGGGCCTGATTTCCCGGTATGAAAAGCAGGTTAACCATGGTTAGTAACTACAGCTAGTGACTCTCCACGTCGTCCCGCTGTGAGACGCGTGAGGTATCTGATGATAGGAATTCGCACTTCCCTTGGCCCTTTAGTTAGCTTCCTAATCAAATGAATCCACTGGCAGAGGTTCACTGATACGATGGTCTCCACTGCTCCACGCGCCGACCATCGCTCCCGTTGGTCCGGTCGAAAGCGACGATGTCGCTGGGGATGCGCACCCACGAGAGACAACCCGTACTATAAGTCGCAGGTGATCCACTAGCCTGTATGGCGAGCAAGAAGTTCACCCTCCTCGAACTCCACTTCGGTGACGGCACGGTACAGATCGGCCCCGCGACGCTCGGAGCGGGCGAATCGAGTGACGCCGAGTCCGAAGACGAGGCCGACGCCGACACGACCGATGGCGACGCGTCGTGTCCTGTCTGCACCGTCGGCAAACTCCTCCTCGCGGCCGTCGTCCTCGCGTTACTCGCCGCCGTCGTTCGGAAAGTCCTCGGGGGCGACGAGGACCTGGAGGAACTCGAAGACCTCACGGACCTCGACGCGGAGTGACCCGGGCGGTTTAAGCGACCGCCGGTCCGTAGAGGGCGTATGACCGTCTCGAGTGCGCCGGGCAAGGTGTATCTGTTCGGCGAACACGCCGTCGTCTACGGCGAACCGGCCGTTCCCTGTGCCATCGAGCAGCGAGCGACCGTCACGGTCGAGGCCCGAGACGACGATCACGTCCGCGTGCAGGCGTCGGATCTCAGCCTCGACGGCTTCACCGTCGAGTACACGGGGTCGACGGCCGACCGTCCGGACGTGGACGTACCGGCACCCCTGGTGGAAGCTGCGATGGGCTACATCGACGCGGCGGTCGAGCAGGCCCGCGACGCCGCCGACGCCCCCGACGCCGGCTTCGACATCACCGTCGAGAGCGACATTCCGCTGGGCGCTGGCCTGGGATCGTCGGCCGCCGTGACGGTGGCGGGTATCGACGCCGCGACGCGGGAACTCGGCCATCGGCTCCCGACCGGCGAGATCGCGAACCGCGCCTACCGCGCCGAGGCCGAGGTACAGGAGGGGCAGGCGTCCCGGGCGGACACCTTCTGTTCGGCCGTCGGCGGCGCCGTCCGCGTCGAGGGCGACGACTGCCGAAGCATCGACGCACCGGACCTCCCCATCGTCATCGGCTTCGACGGCGGCGCGGGCGATACGGGCGAACTCGTCGCCGGCGTCCGCGCGCTCAAAGAGCGGTACGACTTCGCCGACGACACCGTTGCTACCATCGGCAACATCGTGCGCAACGGCGAGCGACTGCTCGATCCTGACGCCGATGTCGAGGCGGACGATCGCATCGCCGAACTCGGCCGGCTGATGGACTTCAACCACGGCCTGCTGGAGTCGCTCGGCGTCTCCTCGCGGTCGCTCGACAGCATGGTGTGGGCGGCCCGCGAGGCCGGCGCCCACGGCGCGAAACTCACCGGTGCGGGCGGGGGTGGCTGTATCGTCGCGCTCGATCCCACGCCGGAGACGCTGACGGCGCTTCGGTTCACGCCGGGGTGTGAGGAGGCGTTCCGCGCCGAACTGGCCACCGACGGCGTCCGGAGGGTCGCATGACGACCGTGCTCAAGCTCGGCGGGAGCCTCATCACCGACAAGGAGCGCCAGGAGACGCTGGACGACGCGGCGCTGTCGGCGGCCGCCGACGCCGTCGCCGACGCGAGCGACGACCTGGCGCTCGTCCACGGTGCCGGGAGTTTCGGCCACCACTACGCCGAGAAACACGGCGTCAGCGTCTCCGAGGGCGCGTCCGACGCGGACGATATCCTCGAAATCCACGGGTCGATGACGACGCTCAACCGGTTCGTCCTCTCGCGGCTTCACGAGCGGGGAGTGTCCGCGCTGCCGGTCCATCCGCTCTCGGCCGGCGCCCGCGACGCCGACGCCACGCTCGACCTCCCCATCGTCGCCGTCGAACGCATGCTCGGCGAGGGGTTCGTCCCCGTCAGCCACGGCGACGTGATCACCCACGAAAATCGGGGGGCGACCATCCTCTCGGGCGACGAGGTGGTGGTCCGGTTCGCGGAGGGTCTCGACGCCGACCGGGTGGGACTTTGCTCGACCGTCGACGGCGTCTACGACGAGTCCGGGGCAGTCATCGACCACATCCGCTCCCTCGACGACGTTGCCGCCGCCCTCGGTGGGAGCGACGCGACGGACGTGACCGGCGGGATGGCCGGCAAGGTGCGTACCCTCCTTGGCCTCGATGCGCCGGCCTTCGTCTTCGGCGCCGACGACCTCCCGGCGTTCCTCGACGGCGGCGAACCGGGCACGCGCGTCGGCTGATACTTCATTGTAAGTCGTTACTGGTGGTTCGCTGGACCGTCCGGCGAACCACCGGTAAACAGTTACAATAAACCGTATGAGAGAGCCGTCATGATGGTCGTGGTACCACGACTCTCGCAAGGGTTATCCCTCGATGGCCTGTACGTATGGTTGTAATGGCAAACGGTACTGTTGATTTCTTCAACGACACTGGCGGCTACGGTTTCATCGAGACTGAGGATGCTGACGACGACGTGTTCTTCCACATGGAGGATGTCGGCGGCCCGGACCTCGAAGAGGGACAGGATGTTGACTTCGAAATCGAGGACTCCCCCAAGGGTCCCCGCGCGACGAACCTCGTCCGTAACTAATCGGCGATACTCCGTCGCATCCGGCGACGGCTGATGCGGATTATTGTGACTATTGACTGGGGATTCGCTTGGGCGGTCCAGCGAATCACCGGTAATGACTCACAATAAATCGTATAATTCGACGATACCCATTTTGCGAGACTCACCAAACCGCTTGGTGACACCTTTTCGTCGGCGGCACGCGTACCTCGATGTATGTCGAACGACGACGAAAGCGTCCGCGTCTGGCTCGTCGAGCGCACCTACTCCGACGACGAACAGAACCTCATCATTCTCACCTACGCCACCATCGACGGCGAGCAGTATTTCCGGAAGGAGCGCGCGCTCACGTCGTTTACGGATGTCCGTGACACCACGGCCGCCGTCGAGGCCGACCCGGACGACCTGGGCACGGTCGAAGAGGAACGGCGCGAGGAGTACGCCGCGGAAGCCCAGCGGATGGCGGCGGCCCACGACCCCGACGACATCATTTGATCGCGACGCGGAGACCGTCACGGGCCATGCGCACGTCGCCACCGACCCGTGTTTCGACTGCCGATAGCATCTCGTCGTGTCGCCCCTCGGTATGGGGATAGAGATGCGTCAGGTAGACGCGGCCGTAGTCATGACCCGCGAGGACATCACCGAGCGCCGACGGCGTGGGGTGGTTCGAGACGTTCACGTCGTCCGGGAACGAGCAGTCGTGGACGAGCACGGCCGACCCGTCGGCGAAGGCGGCCAGTCCCTCGAACGCCTCGGTGTCGCTGCTGAGCGTGAGGTCGCCGGCGTCGCCAGCGCCGGCGAATCGGTAGGCGAGGCCGTCGACGGAGTGACGCGTCTCGTGGGCGTCGACATCGAACCCGGCGACCGAAAAGTCGTGGGGGCCGACCTCGCGCACGCGCAGGTCGACCCGTCCGTCGAGGTAGTCGTGCACGTCGAGCAGGCCGTCCACGAGCGCCTTCGTCCCTCGCGGCCCGACGACCTCCAGATGCTCCTCGCCGGCCAGCCATCGCGCCTTGAGCAAGGGGAGGAGGTCCGAAACGTGATCCAGGTGGTGATGGGTCAGGAGGACGGTCGAAACGCCCTCGTAGCCGGCGTCGGTGGCAGCGAGACGGTGGAGGACGCCCGCGCCGCAGTCGACCAGGAGTCGGCGATCGTCGCCGTCGCGTTCCAGCAGATAGCCGGTCTGGGCGCGGTCCGGGAGTGGCATCGCGCTTCCCGTCCCGAGGAAAGTGAGGCGCATGGAGGGGTGTGGGACCGCTGGGACCGAAAGGGTTCGGTGGTTATTCACCCACGTCGGTCTCGACGTCATCGAGACCGAGCGCGCCCACCAGTCGACGGGTCACCACCCGTTCCACGATGTCGATGAGCGACGTGTCTTCGGGCACGTAGTCGGCGAAGATGCCGAGCGGGATCTCGCCGCCGGCCATCTCGCGGTGTCCGCCGGCGCTGCCCACGTCGTTGAAGGCGGCCGCGAGCGCGTCGCCGACGTGGACCCGCGGATCCGTCGACCGCGCGCTGAGGTGGATGGCGTCGTCGACGATGCCGAAGACGACGGCCGTCTCGACGCCCTCCAGCGTGGCGAGATAGTCGGCGGCCTGGGGGAGGGCGTCCCGTTCGTTCGTGCGCCCAACGTGCGTGATGAGCGTCGCGCCCCGGACGATCCGGTTGTCGATGGCGTCGGCGATGGCGTCGACCGTCGCGCCGCTGACGGAGGGGTTCGATAGCCGACGCAACAGGTCGGGGTCGACCCGGTCGTGAAGGCCCGCCACGGCCTGGTATTCGGCGAGCGTCACGCCACGCAGGAATCCGAGCGTCTCCCGCCGGATCGCGAACGCGAGCGCGGTCGCGAGCGTCGTATCCACCTCGATGTCGAGCTCGGAGAGATACTCCGCGAGGATGGTCGCCGTCGCGCCGACTGCCTCGCGGTGGTCGACGAACCGAGCGTCGATCCCCTCGACTGCGTGGTGATCGATCACGATGTCGACGGGCGTCCCCGCCGGTACCTCGTTGTTCGCGCCGGGCACCGCGTGGTCGACGAACGCCAGCAGGGTGCCTGCCGGGCGGTCACGAACCGCGTCCGGGTCGAACGGCTGGAGGTCGAGGCCGAGCAGGTTGACGAACGCGCGGTTCTGCTGGTGGGAGATCTGTCCGCTGTAGAGGATGCGCTGCTCGTCGACGCCCGCGGCCGCGGCGATGCGGCCGAGGGCGAACGCGCTCGAGAGGCAGTCCGGATCCGGGTTGTTGTGACAGACGACCGTGAGCGCCTCGGCGTCAACGAGCAGGTCGTACAGCGTCCGAGCGTGACTCATCTATCGGTGTTCGGGCGTCCGAGGATAAGCCTCTATCCCCGTTCACGTGAGGTCGAACTCGGCGTCTACGACTTCGCCGCGCGCGAAGTTCGAATCGACATCCGTAATCTCGATCCGCACCGTCTCGCCGAGGGTGGCGTCGCCGACGAGCACCGCGAACTCGTCGACGTATCCCACGCCGTCACCTTCGGATCCCAACTCCTCGATGGCAACGACGTACGTCTCGCCGGTTGCCACTGGCTGTTCTGGCATGAGTGTCAGTATCACACCTGGACGGAAATAGGTCGGGGCCGGTCAGGGCCCGACGTAAAACAGGTCGGGGGCGGTCAGGGCGCGAGACGGTTCTTCCGCCCCTTCATGTGTTCCTCGTAATGCTCGAACGTGATCGGGCACCAGTCGGCGGCCAGGTCGAGGATGGATTCGGTCATCTCGCGGATCTCCCACTGGCTGTCCGCCGCGGCGCGCATGTCCGCGATGTGCATCAGCATCCGCGCGTTCACCGACATCACGATGTTGACCTCGGTGCCGATGGGGAGGACGAAACGGGCGTCCTCCGGCGGCATCCCCAGATCGAGCAGTTCCTGATACGACTCGACCGAACTGCGCACCGACTCGCGGAAGATGCGCTCGCGCTCCGCGGCCGTCTCCTCTCCGACCGGGCCGCTCGACTGGTTACGGCCGATCCACTCGGGATCGGTCGCCGACGGCGGCGTCACCACCATCGCGCCGTCCTCGACATCGGCGGGGTCGACGTCGTCGAAGGAGACGTAGCGCATGCTCTGAATGTCGAAACTCGCGTGGCGGTGGCGCGTGATCTGGGCCATACACGACCGGCTCACGCCCTTGATGGCGAAGGTGGCCTGCGGATGTTCGAACGGGCCGAAGTGGCCGTGGTCGAGCAGGTGGCCGATGAGCGTCCGCCGTTTCGATTCCTCGGTCTCGCCCTCGATACCCTCCATCGCCTCCGCAAACGAGATGTCGCCGACGAACTCCGTCAGATAGTCGTTTCGCGCCGCCGTGCAGATGACTCGCTCCGGGTCGGGCGTCGCTTCGAGCAGTTGGACCTCCATAACTTCGAGGGGGACGCCCCACTACCTAAACGTATTGGGGCAGAGTCAAGCCCGCGGCGGCAGGAGCGTGGATCATGACGGATCACATCGAGAATCTCGCGGCCGACGTCCAGGCGTTCACCAGCAACGTCTTCCTCGTCACCGGCGACCGAACCGCGCTGGTCGACACCGGCGCCAACTTCGACGTGGTGTCGCGGATCGAGACGCGTGTCGACGACCTCGACACCGTCGTCCTCACGCACACCCACGGCGACCACGTCGGCAACGTCGACGCCGTCCGTGCGGCGTTCGATGTCGACGTTCAGGGGCACGAGTCGGCCCAGCCCGTCGTCGATACCGAACTCGGCGAGGCCGTCCGCCTCGGCGACCACGACTACCGCGTCGTTCACACACCTGGCCACAAAGACGACCACGTCTGTCTGTACGCCCCCGAGCTGTCGGTGTGTTTCGCCGGCGATCTGGTGTTCGCCAACGGCGCTTTCGGCCGCACCGACCTCGAAGAGGGGGACCGCGAGACGCTGATCGAGAGCATCGACCGACTGCGCGGGACGGTCGATCCCGGCCTGTCGGTCCTCCACGCGGGCCACGGGCCGAGCGTGACGAGCGATGCTTACGCGACGATCGAGCGCGCGGCCGCGGCGGCACGGCAACGGTGACCGCTCACTCGCTCCCGTCGTCGGTTCGTAGGCCGTAGTAGCCGGGCGCGTCCTCCGTCGGCGGTTCGCCGATCACCAGGTCGTCGGCGTTGAGCATCACCCACGGCACCGCCCAGTCGACGATGACGGCTTCGGTGTCCTCGTCGATGTCGGCGTCGGGGTCGAGCCCCTGCAGCAGACGCGCGATCTCGCGGATGGTGTACATCTGATCCGGATCGAGCAACTCCTCGGGAGTGTAGAACTCACAGGGGAAGATGTCCTCGAACGACTCCTTGGGACGTGGCATGGTGAGCAAGAGGCGGGCGAGTGGCTAAACGGTTGTCGTCGGCGTCGCGAAAAAAATCGTGCGGGTTGTCGCTACTCGAACAGCTCGACGGCTTCTTCGTAGCGGTCGGCGGGCTCCTCCCAGTCGACGACCTCGAAGAAGTTGTCGACGAAGTCGCCGCGGGCCGGGCCGTAGTCGTGGTAGTAGGAGTGCTCCCAGACGTCGAGCGCGAGGATGGGGTGGGAGCCCCAGAGCGCGCCCTGGTCGTGCTTGTCGACCACGACGTTACGAAGCTGGTTCGAGAAGCTGTCGTAGACCAGCAGCGCCCAGCCGCCGGCCGCGCCGGCAGCGGCTTCGAACTCGCCCTTCCAGGCTTCGTAGGACCCGAAGTCCTCCTGGATGCGGGCCGCGAGCGCACCGCTCGGCTCGCCGCCACCGTTGGGCGACATGCAGTTCCAGAAGAGGTCGTGCAGGATGTGACCGGAGCCGTTGTGGGTGACGTTGCGCATGGCACCCGGCGAGGAACCGAAGTCGCCCTCGTCGCGGTTCGCTTCGAGGGTCTCCTCGGCACTGTTCCAGCCGTTGACGTAGCCCTGGTGGTGGGTGTCGTGATGCCAGTTCAGCACCTGTTCGGAGATGTGCGGTTCGAGCGCGTCGTAATCGTACGGGAGTGGGTCGAGTTCGTAGCTCATGAGATAACCTCCACTGAAATAATCGCTCGGCACGCTGTTAAACTTTGAGGAAAGGTACGCTAACACGCCACATTCGATCGGATGGACAGGGCCTTATGCCGGGGCGGCCGACGGCGTGACGATGCGTGGATGGCGCGGGGTCGGACTGGTCTCGGGATGGCAAGCCGTCGCCAGCCTCTGCTTTTATGCTATCTTCGCCGCGACGGCGTTCGTCAGGACCGATTTCGGTCTCTCGCGGACCCTCGTCGGCGTCACGATCACGGTGACGATGCTCGGCTACACGCTGTTGCTCTTTGCGATGGGTGCGGCCGTCGACGGCTACGGCGAACGCTCGGTGATGATCGGCGGACTACTGGCGCTCGGCGTCGGCGCCGTCGGCGTCGCCGTAGCTCCCTCCTATCCGGCACTGCTGGTCGCCCTCTTGTTGATCGGCGGCGCGTACGCGACGGCCATGCCCGCAACCAACCGCGCCATCCTCGCGGTGGCGCCCGCAGGACGGCGAAACTTCGCGATGAGCGTCAAACAGGTCGGCGTGACCGTCGGCAGCGGTGTGGGCGCCCTGCTCATCACGATGGCGGCCGCGACCCGCTTCGGCTGGCGCGGCGGGTTCTGGGTCGTCGCGGCCGTCGCCGTCGCCGTCACGGCCGCCTTCGCCTACGGCTACCGTCTCAGCGGTGGAACCGGAAGCGTCTCACTCCCCGACGTTCGGGGGCTGGCCGCCCGTCCCGACTACCGCGCGCTGACCGCCGCCGGCTTCTTTTTCGGCGCCGCCATCTTCACCACGACCGGCTACGTCGTTCTCTATCTCACGGAGTCGATGCGAACCGCGGCGGGCCTGGCCGGTGCGGTCCTCGCGCTGGTGCAGTTGACCGGGAGCGTCGGCCGACTCGGCGGCGGCGCACTCGCCGACCGCCTCCCGGTCGGCGGGGCCCGAGCGAGCGCGCTCGTCCTCCTCGGGCAGTCCGTCCTCGGCGCTTGCTGTCTGGTCGTCGTGACGCTCGTCGAGTCGCCGGTCGCCGCCGCCGTCGGCTTCGGCGTTCTCGGTCTCTTTCTGTTCGGCATCCCCGCCACCTACTACGCCTGCATGACATCGCTCGTCCCCGCCGACCGCGTGGGTGAGGCGACCGCTGGCGGCCAGCTCACGATCAACGCGGGCGGCCTGCTGGCGCCGCCGGTCTTCGGCTACCTCGTCGACACCGGCGGCTACGCGGCTGGGTGGCTCACGCTCGCCGCTGGCGTCGCCGTCGCAGCGCTCCTGATCGCGCGGCTCACCCAACTGACCGACGCCGCTCACGACGAACGGGCTCGCTGACGGTCGTACTCCAGCCCCGTCGCGACGGTCTCGGCCGTCTCCTCGTCGACCAGGCGCTCGATCAGGTGGAGCGCCAGGTCGAGGCCCGAGGTGATCCCGCCGGCGGTCACCACGTCGCCGCCGTCACCGGACTGCGTCCGGTTGCCCGAGGGATGTCGTCCCTCGACGTCGACGACGCGAGCGTCGACCACCGTCGCGTCCGTCGATCTGAGGTCGTCGAGCGCGTCCGCGTGTGTGACCGCGGGTCGCCCGTCGAGGACGCCCGCGCGGGCGAGCAACATGGCGCCGGTACACACCGATGCGAGCGTCACTCCCGCGTCGTGGAGACGGGCCAGCGTGTCGGGGAGGACACCGCGTTCGGCCTCCGCCCACGCGCCCGTCGGGCGGCGGTCGTTCCACCCACCGCCCGGAACCACCGCCACGTCCGGCGGGTCGGCCACCGAGAGCGTGCCGTCGGGTGTGATCCGAAGCCCGTGGGCCGCCGTCACCGTCTCCTGCTCGTCGAGCGTGACGAGCGACGTCTCCAGCGGTGCGCCCTCGTCGGCCGCCATCTCGAACGCCTCGAACGGGCCGATAGCGTCCAGTTCGTCGAAGCCGTCGTAGACGATGATCGCGATGGTCGTGGTCACGGCCGTCCTTGGGACCGAGCCACCATAGCCGTCCCGCCCGGACGTATATAACCCATCCCGGCAAAGGTGGGCGTATGGCGACGATCAAGGACAGCGTCCACGACCACATCGAGGTCACGGGCGTCGCCGAGGCCCTGCTGGACACGCCGGCGATGCAGCGCTTGCGGCGTGTCCGACAGCTCGGCACCGTCTCGCTGGTCTACCCGTCGGCCAACCACACCCGCTTCGAACACAGCCTGGGCGTCTACCACCTCGCCAGCGAGACGCTCGATCATCTCGGCGTCGCGGGCCGGACGGCCGAACGCGTCCGCGCCGCCGCCCTCCTCCACGACGTCGGCCACTCCCCGTTCAGCCACAACGTCGAATCCCTCCTCCATCGCTACACGGGGAAGTACCACGACGATGTGACCGACCTGCTCGCCGACGGACAGGTGGGTGCCATCCTCCGCGAACACGGCCTCGACCCCGACGCCGTGGCGGACCTCGTCGCCGGCGAGGGCCGCTACGGCCAGCTCGTCTCCGGCGAACTCGACGTCGACCGGATGGACTATCTCGTCCGTGACGCTCACCACACCGGCGTTCCCTACGGCACTATCGACCACGGCCGGCTGGTCCGGGAGCTCACCTTCGTCGACGGCGAACTCGTCCTCGCGGCAGGCAACGTCCAGACCGCCGAGAGCCTCCTGCTCGCGAGAGCGCTCATGAACCCGACCGTCTACCAGCACCACGTCGCCCGGATCGGCAAGGCGATGCTCCGCCGAGCGACCGAGCGCCTGATCGAAGACGCCGACGCCGACCCCGAACGAGTGCGACGCTGGGACGACGCCGACCTGCTCGTGGCGCTCCGGCAGGCGGACGCCACTGCGGCCCTCGCCGACCGCCTCTCGACGCGTGACCTCTACAAACGGGCGGTGTGGGCGGAGATCGACGACGTGCCCGATTCCCTCCGCGACGCGGATCACGACCGCCTCCACGACCTGGAGCGGGACATCGCGGCGGCCGCGGACCTCGATCCCGACGCCGTCATCATCGACGTGCCGCCCCCGCCGGAGATGCGCGAGTCGTCGTCGCGGGTCGTCGTCAACGGGGAAATCCGCCGACTCGACCGCCAGTCCCCGCTGGTGAGCGCGCTCCGCGTCGCCGGCCGCAACCAGTGGCGGCTGGGCGTGTACACGCCCGCGGCGGCGGTCGACCGGGTCGGTCACATCGCCGTCGAGACGCTCGGCCTCGACGTCGACGGCGCGCCCATCTCGGAGGTGCGCCGCGGCATCGACGCCACGCTCGACGAGTTCGGGTAGTTTCAAGGGTCGCGCCGCCCCCTACGTCGGTATGCACGTCGAGGGAACCGTCCTCCGCGGTCCGGAGTTCGAACCCGTGGAGGGTCGCGTCGTCGTCGAAGACGGCCGGATCGTTGCGGTCGAGGAGACGACGACCGACTCGGACGCCATCGTCTGTCCCGCCTTCGTCAACGCCCACACGCACATCGGCGACTCCATCGCCAAGGAAGCGGGCGCGGGACTCTCGCTCGACGAACTCGTCGCGCCGCCGGACGGTCTCAAACACCGACTCCTCCGGACGGCCTCCCGTGAGGCGAAAGTGACGGCCATGCGCCGGTCGCTCCGATTCATGCAGCGGTCGGGGACGGCCGCGACCATCGAGTTCCGGGAGGGTGGCGTCGAGGGCGTTCGGGCGATCCGGGACGCGCTGGACGGCCTGGACATCGAGGCCGTCGTCCTCGGTCGGGAGACGGTCGAGGCGATGGAAGCGGCCGACGGTTTCGGCGCGAGCGGTGCCCGCGACGCCGACTTCGAGGAGCGACGCGCCGCGACCCGAGCGGCGGACAAGCCGTTCGGCATCCACGCCGGCGAGCGCGACTCCCACGACCTCGATCCGGCGCTCGACCTCGATCCGACCTTCCTCGTCCACGTCGTCCACCCCGAACCCCACCACCTGTTGCGGATCGAAACCGAGGGCGTCCCGGTCGTAGTCTGCCCGCGGTCGAACCTCGTCACCGACGCGGGGACGCCACCCATCGCCGACCTCCTCGAACGCACGACCGTCGCGCTCGGCACCGACAACGTGATGCTCAACAGCCCGTCGATGTTCCGTGAGATGGAGTTCGCGGCGAAACTGTGCGACGTCTCCGCTACCGAGGTGTTGCGCATGGCGACCGTCAACGGCGCGACACTCGCGGGCCTGAACTGCGGGCTGATCGAACCCGACCGCGAGGCCAAACTGCTGGTGCTCGACGGCGACTCCGACAACCTGTGTGGGGCGCGCGATATCGTCCGGGCGGTCGTCCGTCGGGCGGGCGTCGACGACGTGATGCGAGTGATCCTGTGACGAAGAGTTATGTGGCGTGGTGTGATAGCACCACGCATGGGCGCGTACGACCGCATCCTCGTCCCGACTGACGGGTCCGAGGGCGTCGATCGAGCCATCCGCCACGCCATCGACCTGGCGCAAACCCACGGCGCGGAGGTTCACGGTCTCTACGTCCTCAGCACGGACACCTACGCCGGCCTTGCGATGGAGTCGTCCTGGGAGAGCGTCGACCAGTTGCTCCGGGAAGATGCGGAGGCGGCCGTCCACCGGATTCGGGAACTCGCGGACGACGAGGACGCCGACATCCCCATCGAGACGGCCATCGCCGAGGGGAAGCCGAGTCGGGAAATCGTCCGCTACGCCGAGGACCAGGACTGTGATCTGGTGGTGATGGGAACGCACGGGCGAGGCGGCATCGACCGCCTCTTACTCGGGAGTGTCGCCGAATCCGTCATCCGCGCGTCCTCGATTCCGGTGACGGCCGTCCCCGTCGAACGCGAGGACTAGGCCGGTCGGAGGTGTTCGCAGTCGCCCGCGTGGACGACCCGCTCTCCCCCGTCCGTACGGATAACGAGCGCGCCCGGGAACCGCACGTCGACGGCCGTTCCTTCGACGGCGCCGCCGGGCGTCTCGACGCGGACGCGGCGCCCGAGCGTCACCGCGTGGTCGCGCCACGCCGGCAGCACCGACGCCGGCTCCGTTCGGTACTCGTGAAACGTCTCGATGACGCGCTGGCAGAACCGGCGACGGTCGTCGTCTCCGCCCGCCGCCCGGACACTCGTCGCCGTCTCCGGAAGGTCGGTGGCAGCGATGTCGACGTTCGCCCCTACGCCGGCGACCAGCCACGAGACGCGGTCGGCCTCGCCTTCCATCTCGGTGAGTACGCCCGCGAGTTTCCGCTCCGACCCCGCCAGCAACACGTCGTTGGGCCACTTTATCACCGCGTCGACGCCCGCCTCCCGACAGGCGCGGGTGACCGCCACCGCCGCAACGAGCGTGAACAGCGGCGCGTGTGCGGGCGGCCGATCGGGCCGGACGAGGAGGCTCGCCCAGACGCCGCCGGACGGCGAGACCCAGGGGCGATCCAGCCGTCCCCGCCCACCGGTCTGTTCGTCCGCGACGACGACCACGTCGCTCTCGCCCGCCGCCGCCAGTTCCCGCGCGCGGTCGTTCGTGCTCGGGAGTCGCTCGTGATACTCGATGGTGTAGGGGGCATCGAGACCGAACTCGATGGCCGCGGCGCCGTAGTCGGGGACTGCCCGGACGACGTAGCCGTCGGCGCCGCTCTCGATGTCGAACCCGGCGTCGCGGAGCGCCTCGATGTGCTTCCAGACGGCCGCGCGGGAGACGTCGAGGGCGTCCGCGAGCGCCGGCCCGGCGACGGGGTCGTCCGCATCCGCGAGCGTTCGGAGCAGTCGCCGTCGCGTGCCAGTCATTCGATGACGACCAGGGGGTCGCCCATGTCGACGCTCTCGCCCTCGTCGACGAGCACCTCCGCGACGGTGCCGCCGGAGTCGGCGACCACGTCGTTTTCCATCTTCATGGCTTCGAGGACGAGGACGACATCACCGGCGGACACCTCGTCGCCGGGAGCGACCTCGACCGACAGGATCGTTCCCTGCATCTCGGCGCTGATTCGCTCGCCCTCTGCGGTGCTGACGGCGCTTCCCTCGTCGTCCGCGGTGGCGACGTCGGGGCGGTCCATCCCGCCACCGTCGGCGCTGCCGCCGGTCGGGATGGCGGGCGCGCCCCGTTCCTCCAAGTTCACCTCGAAGCGCTTGCCGTTGACCTCGACGGTGAACTCGCGTTCGGCGACATCGGCCGCGTCGTCCGCGGCCGCGGACTCCGTCGGCCCCCAGCGCTCGACGGCGCGGTCGATGCGCTCGGGGTCGAGTTCCTCGTCCAGATAGTTCGTGGTGTGGGTGCCCGACGTGAATCGCTCGTCGGTCACCATCAGGCGGTGGAAGGGAATGACGGTGTGAAAGCCCTCGATGTCGAACTCGCGGAGGGCGCGCTCCGCCCGGGCGAGACACTCCTGGCGGTCGCCCGCGTGGACGATGAGTTTCGCGATCATGGAGTCGTAGTCGCCACCGATGTCGTCGCCCTGGCGCACCGCGTCGTCGACGCGGACGCCGATACCGCCGGCAGGGTCGTACGTCGCGAGCGTCCCCGTCGCGGGGGCGAAGTCGTTGGCGGCGTTCTCGGCGTTGATACGGAACTCCATCGCGTGGCCGTCGATTGCGATCTCGGACTGGTCGAAGCCGATCTCCTTGCCGGCGGCGACCCGGAGCTGTTCTTTCACGATGTCGATGCCCGTGATCTCCTCGGTGACCGGGTGTTCGACCTGGATCCGCGTGTTGACCTCGAGGAAGTAGAACTCGTCGTCGACGGCTTCGCCGTCTGCCCGCGGGCTCTCCGAGCTCGCGCTGCCCTCCACGAGGAATTCGACGGTACCAGCGTTGGTGTAGTCGGTGTCGGCGATCCCTTTACGGGCGGCCGCGCCGATGCGCTCGCGGAGGTCGTCGCTCAGCGCGGGGCTCGGTCCCTCTTCGATCACCTTCTGGTGGCGGCGCTGGAGCGAGCAGTCCCGTTCGCCGAGATGGCGGACGTTGCCGTGGTGGTCGGCGATGATCTGCACCTCGACGTGGCGCGGCGCCTCGAGGAACCGTTCGAGATACACCGAATCGTTGTCGAAGTAGGCCTCGCCCTCCCGTTTCGCCGCGGCCAACTGGTCCTCGATCTCGTCCTCGCTCTCGACGATCTTCATCCCTCGACCGCCACCGCCGCCTTCGGCCTTGATCGCGATGGGATAGCCGTGTTCCTCGGCAAACGCCTCGACGTCCGCGGGACCCTCGATGGGTTCGGACGTCCCGGGGACGACCGGTACGTCCGCGGCCGACATCACGCGCCGAGCTTTCGTCTTCTCGCCCAAGCGCTCCATGGCCGTCGCGGGCGGGCCAATCCAGGTGACTTCGCTCTCCTCGACCCGTTCGGCGAACGACGCGTTCTCGGCGAGAAAGCCGTAGCCGGGGTGGATGGCGTCGGCGTCGGCCTTGCGAGCGGCCTCGAGGATCGCCGCTTGGTCGAGATACGAGTCCGCCGCCCGCGCCGGCCCGACGTTGTACGCCTCGTCGGCGTAGCGAACGTGACCCGCGTGCTTGTCGGCCTCGCTGTAGACGGCGACGGTTCGGACCCCCAACTCTTCGCAGGCGCGCATGACGCGCACCGCGATCTCGCCCCGGTTGGCGACGAGAACCTTGCGGAACATACACAGCCATACGGCCAATCCCCCTGTTAGTGTGTCGGTGGATGACCGGCTCAGAATCCAAACGGCCTTATGCGAGTGACCCACACGGCTACGTAATGTCAGTACGAGTCGGCATCCTCGGTGCGACCGGTGCGGTGGGACAGCGATTTATCCAGCTACTCGATGGGCACCCGACCTTCGAACTCGCGGCGCTCACGGCGAGCGACGAGAGCGCGGGCAAGCCCTATCGCGAGGCGGCGAAGTGGCGGGTCGACACGCCGATTCCGGTCGACGTCGCCGAGATGACCGTCCGCCGGACCCATCCCGACGCGGTGCCGAACGACGTGGATCTGCTGTTCTCGTCGCTGCCGTCGAGCGTCGCGGTCGACGTCGAGGAGTCCTTCGCTCGCGACGGCTACGTCATCTCTTCGAACTCCTCGAACGACCGCCTCGCCGAGGATGTCCCGCTGACGATCCCGGAGGTCAACCCCGGACATCTCGACCTGATCGAGGTCCAGCGAGACGAGCGCGGCTGGGACGGCGCGCTCGTGAAGAACCCGAACTGTTCGACCATCACGATGATCCCGCCGCTCGCGGCGCTCGATCAGTTCGGTCTCGAACGGATCGATGTCTCGACGCTGCAGGCCGTCTCCGGCGGCGGCTACTCCGGCGTCACCTCCATGGAGATCATCGACAACGTCCTGCCACACATCGGCGGCGAGGAGGACAAGATGGAGACCGAATCCCGCAAACTGCTCGGCGACTTCGACGGCGCCGAACTCACGTGGCACGATGTCGACATCGCGGCGTCGTGTAACCGCGTGCCGACGCTCGACGGCCACCTGGAGAACGCGTTCGTCGACCTCGCGGACGATCCCGAACCGGGCGAAGTGGCCGACGCCATGCGGGAGTTCCCCGGTGTCGACCTGCCGAGCGCGCCCAACCAGCTCATCCACGTCTTCGATGATCCCGAACGACCCCAGCCCCGCATGGACCGCATGCGCGGCCAGGGGATGCAGATCTGTGTCGGCGGCGTCCAGGCCACGACCCACGGTGTCAAGTTCAACTGTCTCGCTCACAACACCATCCGCGGCGCCGCGGGGGCGAGCCTCCTCAACGGCGAACTGCTGGTCGAGAACGGCTACCTCTAACGCCTCGCCTCACTCCAGCAGCCGTGCCTCGGTGAACCGCAGATACGCGAAAAACGAGAGCGCCAGCAGCAGCGTCCCCGCTGGCAAGAACGCGCCCTCGTAGACGAATTTGAGAGTGGCGAGGACGGCGGCGACGATGATCGTCCGAAAGAGGAGGACGCTCAGGAAGACGGTCGTCGATCCGGACACGTTCGGATCTGTTGGACACGCGCGGTCAAAAGCCCGCCGCCAATCCGCCGGGAAACCAACGCTCATTACGCTGCCCGTTCGTGTGCGATGTATGAGCACGGACGACAGGTCGGACGTCGAGGCGAACGCGGGGAGCGGAACCGGCGCAGATGGCGATACGGCGGACCTTCCGCCCGCCGAAGTCGGCGTCGGTGACGGGCGCGAGAAGCACGTTCTCGTGCGGACGGCGGACGGGTCGGTGTTCGAACACGGCGATGTCTATCTCCGCTACTCGGAGACGGAGTTTCTGGTCTCGGCGGATCCCGAATTCCTGGCGGCCGAAACGAAGCGCTACCGGAAGGAGAACCTCTCCCGGGTAGAGATCACCCAACACCACTCGATGTGTTTCATCACCACCGCCACGGCCGGCTCGGGGCGGACCCTCGACTCGCTTCGAGGATTCCGGGCCGACGTGATGCGGCCGACCCGAACCGGGCGGGCGTTGCTCCGTGTTTACGAGCGGGTCAGTCCGCCGATCGCAGCGACGGTCGACCGGAATCCGGACGCGGCGCCGACGCGTCTCGTCCGCTGGCTGGTCGAACGGTGTGGGACCCTCGCCGACGACCGCCGGGAGGCGACGACGGCCACCGGTCGCGCGTCGCGGTCGGTCGCGCTGGTCGTACTCTACGTGGTCGGCGTCTGTCTCGCCGCGCTCGCACACGGATGGCTGCGACTTCTGGAGTAACTCCCGGTCCCGAGGTCACCGGAAGAATCGCCGCACGTTCTCGCGCGGCCGGAACCGAGCGCCGGATTCGACGCGCACCTCGAAGGATCGATCCGCGGCGATGTCGTGGAGCGACGAGGCGAGCGCGTCGGCGTCATCGAGCTCGTGGAGGCGATACGCGTGCGAGACGGCCGACTCGGCGGCCGGATAGACCGTCAGTTTGGGCCGACTGAACGAGCCACCCCGTGAGAGCACCACTCGATCGATCGCGTCGTAGTTGTACCAGTAGACACTGTCTCCCTGCAGCAACACTTCGTCGAGACCGTGCACGTCGTACACCGACTGCATGGCCTTGGCCTCACGACGGTGTTTTTTCGCGCCGAGGCCGAACATCGGCGTGATGTAGCTGTACTCGACGATGTGGAGGCCGTCGTTCGCGAAAAACAGGTCGGCGAGTCGGAGCGGGAACGAGCCAGCCATCCCGAAATGAATGCACAGTTCGGTCTCGATGTCGGTCGAGGGGAGATCGTCGAACTCCGACGGGTCGACCGGCTCCGCCTCCGCCTCCGGGTTAGACGCCATCGTGGTCACTCTCCTCGGTTCGGTAACCCATGTACCCGAACAGACACGCCCCGAGTATAAATAGGAACCCGGAGAAGACGTTGACTTCCATCGCGACGTAGATGCCGATGGCGAGACCGACGATCGCGGTCGCGACGGAGACCCGCAGTCGCAGGGAGTACGACTCCGTCGATTCGCCGGTTCGCTCGTCGACGTGATCGCTCCCGACCCGCCGTTCCCCGATGTACGTCACGATCATGACGAGGAGGCTCACGACGACGATGGCGGTTCGCGTCCCCGGCGACAGCTCCGTCCCGTAGGCTCGCTGTAAGATGATCGGAATGCCGATCACGACCAGTCCACCCAGATAGACGAACAGGCGATGGGAGACTAGATACCGCAACAGGACCCCGAACCGGGGGTCCGAAGACTGGGCTTTGGATGCCATAGGCTCACTTGGTGATGCCAATAAATAAAAACGGTTGGTCGGTTGCCGATGCGCTACGGGAGGAAGCCCTTGGCGGCGTCCGCCCCCTCAACCGTCCCGGAGGCGTTGACTTTCGCCGTTGCCGAGCGGTACATCGTGTAGATCTGCACGACGAGCGCGAAGACCCACAGCGCGTAGCCTCCCGGTCCGCTGCCGACGACGCCGATCGTCGTGCTGAAGGCATCGAGACCGAGTCGGGTGACGAACGTGTTCCCGATGAGGAGAACGCTGAAGTACCCGAAGAAGCCCGTTGCCCACCACATCGCAGCGATGCGGCCCCAGCCGGGCTGGGTGTGTTCGGGCATCCGCGTCGTGTTCAGGATGACGGTCAGGGCGTTGTACGGCCACATCATCACACCGGCGATGGCGGCACCGATGACCAGCAGGATCCACGGCTGCTGGAACTGACCGGCGATGATGATGATACCCCAGAGCGTGAAGCCAGTGAGGAGCCCGAGGAACGTCTGCGGAAGACTCCACCCGGCCGCGCGGCCGTACCCTTCATAGAGGATGTCCACGCTGTTGCGGACGAACACCTCGACCTGGGCGTACTGCGTGCTGAACAGGGCGACGAAGATCACCAGGTACAGCAGCTGTTGCTGGATGACGCCGAGTTCCGGAATGATGACGTTGAGCCACATGTTGATGGCCCCCTGGTCGGTCCCGGACGCGTACTCGGCGGAGATGGTCATGGCGATGGTCGCCACGACGAGCAGGCCGATAACGAACGTCAGGAAGTGCTCCTGCTGGGTGACCTTCCACCACTGTTTCCAGCGCTTCAGGTTTTTCTCGGTCGGCTTGAACGTGAAGCCGCCGTGGACCTCTTCGGGTTCAGCGCCACGGAGCGGGTTCTTCACGCGACCCTGGTAGGATCCCATGCCGTACCCCTTCTCACGGGCCCAGACACCCTGGGCGAGGTTGGTGTATCCACCGGCGCCCGCGTACGCGAGGCCGCCGAGGAAGGTCGCGATGTTCATGTCCGGCGGCAGCGCGCCGAAGTTGACGGCGCCCGCGGGCACGTTCGAGAGCTGGCCGATGGAGCCAGCGATGAACATCAGCACGATGGCGCCGAAGATGGCGACGAACATCAACACGAGCTGGGCCTTCTCGATCGCGTTGTAGACGATCGGTCCGGCCTGATAACTGAGCCAGATGACGATCATCGACACGACGCCGATGATCCACCATTCGCTGCGCGGGACGATGCCGGTCCACGCTGCGAACACTTCCGAGGAGCCAGCCACCCAGCCGGGCCACCCGATGTGGAAGAACCCGGCGATCAGGAAGAACCACGGCCAGATGCCATGGAGGCGGTCGTAGCCACGGAAGATACTCTCACCGGTGGCGATCGTCCAGCGCTGGAGTTCCGTGTTGATGAAGAACTGGGTGATCACGCCGACCCAGAAGGCCCAGTACAGGCCCCACCCGTTCTGAGCGATGAGCGTCGGCCAGAACATCGTCTCGCCGCTCCCGAGCGACGCACCGAGCATGATGGCGCTCGGCCCGACGATGTGGGACACCTTCGGGACTTTCGGCATTTCGTACTCCCGGAAGCCCCATTTGCCGTCCGTCTCGGGATAGTCGCTCGTCTCCGGGGCGACTTCCAGCGAGTCGTAATCAACGTCGCGATACACCGATGCACGATACTGTTCACCGACTTCGGCGGTTGCGAATATGTCGTCGTCCGTCAACCCGCCGTCGGTTTCTACTGTTGGTTCGTCGTGGTCGTCTGTCATAGTCTCCCCTGGTTCTGTGGGATCATACTTCGTGGGTCATGCTACCATCGTCTGTGCGATCCATGTTATCCAGGTTTGTCATATCATAAATAATCATCGATGCATGACATTGGGGTTATCTTTTCATAGCGACACTTCGATATGAGGAACTAAACCGTCGAGAGAGGCGTTTTACGCCGGCAGAGGGAGAAGACAGCGACGTGTCAGTCGTTCGCGATGCGAACCGATGCGGCCGCGCCATCGGCGAGGCGTGACAACGGTAATATATCGTCGATGCGCGCGACGACGTTCACCGGCGACGCCGCGCGGGGTTCCGATCCCGTACTCGCCGGTGTCGGTCCCCAGAACAGACACAGCGCCGACCCCTGCGGCCAGTAGGCGATCGTTCCCGGTTCGACCTCGGCCCGTGGATCCTCTGCGGGGACATCGACGGGGGTGCGAAAGTAGAGTTCGTCGCCCCAGCGCGTGCCCGTCCCCTGGAGCGGCAGCGCCTCGGCGATCGCGCGACGCGTCTCCGGACTCTCCTCGACCCACGTGGCGTCCATGTCCGTGCCGTCGACGGTGACGACGATATCGGGTTCCGACATCGGACGGAGATCAGCGCGAGCGCAGAAATAGTTGCGGGAAAAATCGGCGCGCCGGCGCGCCTCATGGATTCGTCGGAAGTCATCCGAGATTCTCGCCGGGGCGGTCCGTCGAAAACTGCTGGACTCGATCAGTCCAGCGCGTCCGCGAGCTTCTCGACCGGGTGCGGCGGGTGATCGCCGTACTCGTCACCGAGCTGCGACCGGCAGGAGGCGCCGGGCGCGGTCACCACATCGCCCGGGCTCTCGTCGACTTCCTCGAACAGGAGACTGCCGATGGCCTGGGAGATGTCGTAATGCTCCTCGTGGTAGCCGAAGGAGCCGGCCATCCCACAGCAGGTCGTGTTGAGCGGGTCGACGTCGTAGCCCGCGCCCTGCAGGACGCCGACGGCGTGGTGGTCCTTGTTGGTCGCCTTCTGGTTGCAGTGCCCGTGGTAGGACAGGGTCTGCTGTGGCGGGCCGAAGTCCGTCGCTTCGGTCAGGCCAGTCACGTCTGCGTACTCCATGATGCCGTAGGCGGCGTCCGAGACGGCCTCCACGGCATCTCCCGAGAGCAGATCACGGTACTCGTCCTGGAACATGACGGCGTCGGAGGGTTCGATGAACACGACCGACCAGCCGTCCTCGACGTCCGACTCGAGCGCGGAGACGTTCGTCTCGGCGCGCTCACGGCTCAGGTCGAGCATACCCGACGAGAAGGCCGCCCGCCCCGAGGGCGCCACGTCGTCCGGGATGCGGACGTAGACGTCCGCAGCCTCGAGGACGCGGATCGCCGCCTTCCCCGCGTCGGGGTAGATGTAGTTGGTGTAGGTGTCGGGGAACAGCAACACCTGATCGTTGGCCTCGCTGGGGGCGACCTGACACCGACCGCGACGCTCGAACCACGCTTCGAGGCTCTCGCTCGCGAAGGTGGGGAGTTCGCGCTCGCTCGAGATGCCGATGGCCTCTTCCATCACCTTACGCGCGCCCGGAATCTTGGGCGCGATGTTGGAGACGGGCGCGAGCATCGAGCCGATCTTCGACAGCGTGTCGATGTTGGCGAAGACGCGTTCGCGGAGGCTGATTCCCTCTTCCTGGTGGTACTGGTGTTTGACCTCCGTCTTGAGTTTCGCCATGTCGACGCCGGTCGGGCAGTCGCTCTTACAGCCCTTACAGCCGACACAGAGGTCCATCACTTCCTCCTGGAAGCGGTCGGAGTAGATTTCGTCCTCGTCGAGTTCGCCGCTGATGGCCGCCCGGAGCATGTTCGCGCGGCCACGCGTGGTCTGAATCTCCTCCTCGGAGGCGCGGTAGGTCGGACACATGACCTCCGAGTCGGTCTGTCGACAGGTTCCACAGCCGTTACACAGTTCGACGAGATGCGAGAAGCCGCCCTCGTCGTCGAAATCGAGCGTGGTCTGGGGTTCGACCGACTGGTAGTCCGCGCCGTAGCGGAGGTTCTCCCGCATGTCGGCGCCGACGCCGCGCTCGGAGTCCGGACCGATGTCCTCGGGCCCGTCGCGGTAGACGACGTTGCCCGGGTTCATCTGCCACTCGGGGTCGAACGCCGTCTTCAGTTCCTTGAACGCCTGCCAGAGTTCGTCCCCGTACATCTTGGGGTTGAACTCCGTGCGCGCCATCCCGTCGCCGTGTTCGCCCGAGAACGACCCGTAATGGTCGAGCACCAGATCGGTGACGTCCTCGGTGATGGAGTGCATCTTCTGGATGCCCTCGTTCTCCTTGAGGTTGAGGATGGGCCGGATGTGGAGCGTCCCGCTTCCGGCGTGGGCGAAGTAGGCCGCGGACGTGCCGTGGTCCTCCAGAACCTCTTCAAATTCGAAGACGTACTCGGAGAGCTCCTCCGGCGGCACCGTCGCGTCCTCGATGAACGGGTACGGCTTGGGGTCGCCTTTCATCCCCATGAGCAGGGGAATCGCCGCCTTTCGGAGCTTCCAGATGTCCGCCTGGTCCTCCTCAGTGTAGGCCTCGATGGCGTGGAAGGCGTCGCCGTTCTCGACGAAGTACTCGTTCGTCTCGGCGATGGCCTCCTCGAAGTCGTCGACGAGTTCGGAGTCGAACTCCAGCATCAGGGCCGCCTTCGTCCCTTCCGGGATCATCTCGACGTACTGGGCGTACTCCGTCGAGTCGGCGGCCAGGTCGAACACTTCGTCGTCCATCAACTCCACCGCGCCCACGTCGAACTGGAGCGCCTCGGGCACCGCCTCCATCGTTTCGACCAGATCGTCGAAACAGTAGAGCACGAGCGCCGTCTCCTCGGGCAGCGTGACGAGGGAGACTTCGGCCTCGACGATGACGCCGAGCGTCCCCTCCGCGCCGACGAAGAGCTTGGAGAGGTTGATGACCTCGTCGCCGTCCTCGTTCTCGTAGATGACCTTCTGCAGGTTGTAGCCCGAAACGGAGCGTTTGAGGTCGGGGAACTTGTCCTCGATTTCCTCCTCGTGGTCCTCGACGAGACGGCGGACCGTCTCGTAGATCCGGGCCTCCAGGTCGTCGTCCTCGACTTTCTCCTCCCACGCACTGCTGTCGAGGACGATCTCCTCGGTGTGGATCAGCGACCCGTCCGCGAGGACGACATCGAGTTCCTCGGTGTAGGCGTCGGTGATGCCGTAGCGCACGGAGTGTGCGCCGGTGGAGTTGTTGCCGATACCGCCGACGATGGTCGACCGGTTCGACGACGCCGGGTCCGGCGCGAACTTCAGCCCGTACTGTTCGAGGTGGTTGTCGAGGTGGTCCTGCACGACGCCGGGCTGGACGACCGCTCGCTGGGCGTCCGTATCGACGTCGACGATGTCGTCCATATACCGGGTGAAGTCGATGACGACACAGCCCGGTCCGACGGTCTGTCCGCCGAGCGAGGATCCCGTCCCGCGCGGCAGGATCGGCACGCCGTGTTCGGCGGCCATCTCGACCGTGTGTTTCACGTCACTGATGTTCCGCGGCAGCACTACCCCGGCGGGTTTCGCCTGATAGATGCTCCCGTCCGTCGCGTACAGTACCTGCGCGTACTCGTCGAAGGAAACGTCCCCTTGCACACCCTCACGGAGGTCCTCGGCGAGCGCCTCGTACTCATCCGCGTCCGGATGCTCATGGCCCAAGGCGTCGGCCGAGGTCTCTAGTTCCGTTGATCGTTCATCAATGGCCATGTACGTCCCACTGGCCCCACCTAATTTAAGTCCTGCGCTAGCCGGTCACACCCAACTCGTCGCCGTCAGGCTATTGTACACGAAAGATGCACCGGTATTATTGCCGGGAGCGATAGAAATCGACCCATATATTCACGTAATGTTGCCGGAATCGACACACGGCGAGCGGGTTGAAATGAACGGCGAATGAGTCCGGAAAAAATGGTATTCGTGACTACAGGTACGACTTGTCGATGCCGGCGCCGATAGTGTAGTTCGGGTCGACCATGTTGCCCAGTCGAACGTGTCCGACCTGCGTCAGAAGCATATACGCCTCCATCTGGTCGAAGCCGTAGTCGTCGGCAAGCCAGTTCACGAGGTCCGTGTACGCCGCGCGCGCGGCGTCCTCCATGGGACGGACGCTACCGATGCTCATGATGAAGTCGTCGGACTCCAGGCGCGGCCATTCGAGTTCCCAGTCTTTGATCAGGTCGACGGTAATCGTGGTGTTGGTGGGGTGCTCGATGGCGACACCACAGAGTTCGCCGTCGCCCTGTGCGGCGTGACAGTCGCCGAGGTAGACGTACCCGCCCTCGACTTCGACGGGCAGATAGATCGTGTTGCCGGGGCGCACGTCCGGCAAGTCCATGTTCCCGCCGTGTTTGAATGGCGTCAGTGCGTTCACCGAGTCGATTTTCGGCGACGTGCTGATGGTGCCGATGAAGGGCTCGTAGGGGATGGTGATATCGTCGTTCCAGACCGTCCCTTCCGTCGTGACTTCGAGTTTCTTGACGATTTCCGGAAGCGGGTCGTGGAGCATCGCCGTCCGGTCCGTGGCCGACAGACCGCCGAAGTTGGGCACCGTACAGGTCGTCCCTCGGGGCTGAGATCCACGCGGTTCGATCTCCTCGATGGTGATCGCCAGCGCGTCGCCCTCCTCGGCGCCCTCCACGTAGATCGGACCGTTCTGGGGGTTGAGATAGTCGCCCAGCACCTCGCTGGGCAAGTCGTCCTCCGTCTCGATGGCGCCCTCGAAGGCGTCCTCCGTCTCGACTTCCACGGTGTCACCCGGTTCGATCTCCAGTACCGGATCGAAATACGGGCCGACCGTGTAGTGGTAGCCGTCCTGTTTCGCTTCTGTTAATTGGTGTGTCGTCATGTCGATCGGTACTGAGTGGATTGGCGGTCTAATTAAAAGTGTCGTCGTGGACAATCAGGCACCGAAACCAGCTATTAGAACGTATTGTCCAGTTATGAGGCGATTTTCCAGCGTGCTCATCTTCTAAATTCGCCGGTGGGCCGATTTGTACGTATCACCGGAGGGAAACCATAATGAATGATCAATCTTTCCTTCGAGGTAAGTAGAATTATTAATCCTTTTATTTCGGATTATCGTGGAACTGGCGGGCGCTATCTCGGAGATAGCTCCTCGAACTGTCGGTGTATCCTGAGAAATATATATATACTATGAATGTACCACGAATGGTAGGTGCAGTATGACAGAAGCCAACGACCCCAAAAAGTCAGAGAATAGAAACAATACGTCGAGGTCGACTCGGCGACGGTTCCTTCAGGCGTCGGGTGCGGCGGGTGCAGTCGCTCTTACCGCCGGTTGTTCGGGCATCACCGGCGGCGGCGGTTCGGACACGCTCAAGATGGGCGTCCTCGAGGACCAGTCGGGCAATTTCGCGCTCACGGGCATCCAGAAGTACCACGCACAGAAACTGGCCGTCGAGGAGATCAACGAGGAGGGTGGGATCAACGGGCAGGAGATCGAGATGATCGCCCCCGACCCCCAGTCGGACAACCAGCGCTACCAGGAACTCGCACGCCGGCTCATCAGTCGGGACAACGTCGACGTTCTCTTCGGAGGGTTCGCCAGCAGTTCCCGAGAGGCCATCCGCCCCATCGTCGACGAGAACCAGCAACTGTACTTCTACACCAACCAGTACGAAGGTGGCGTCGCCGACACGTACACCTGGTGTACGGGCGCCGTCCCCGAACAGCAAATTTCGACGACACTGGAGTTCCTGACCAACGAGTTCGGGAACGATATCTACACCATCGCGGCTGACTACAACTTCGGACAGATTACGGCCGCCTGGTACCGAAAAATCGCCAACGAAATCGGCGCGAACGTCATGAACGAGGAGTTCATCCCCCTCAATGTCTCCCAGTTCGGGTCGACCATCAACCGGATTCAGGACGCCGACCCGGACCTCCTCGTGACGCTTCTGGTCGGTTCGAACCACGCGTCCTTCTACAACCAGAAGAACGCCGCCGGCCTGGACGTCCCCATGTCGACGACAGTCAACATGGCGCAAGGCTACGAACACAAGCGGTTCGACCCGCCTGCGCTTGCGGACATGTACGTCGGCGTCAACTACATGCAGGAGATTCCGACCGAGCGAAACCGGAACTTCGTCGACCGGTTCTACGACCGCTGGCCAGACGCCGACTACGTCGGTCAGATGGCGCAGAACTCCTACTTCACGACGTACCTCTACAAGAAGGCCGTCGAGAAGGCGGGCACCACGAATCAGGACGAAGTCCAGAAAGTGCTCGACGAGGAGCCGATGACGGTCGAAGCACCGGAGGGAACGGTGACCACCGACCCCAAGACCCACCACGTCACCCACCAGATTCGACTGGCCCGCGCCGACGAGAACCACGAAATTAGCTTCCAGAACCAGCAGGCCGTCGAACCGTACTGGCTCCGCCAAGAGCCGTACCCCGGCGTTGACCTGACCGAGGTCATCGGAACGAGCGAGCAGGAGCCAACCAAGCAGTTCACGCCGCAGGGAGTCTAACCTCACACGATGGCATCGATACTCCCGCAACTGCTCAACCTCCTCCTTCAGTTCCTCGACAGCTTCGGCTTCCTCGTGCTGTCGGCGATTGGGCTAGCTATCATCTTCGGTATGATGGGAGTCATCAACCTCGCCCACGGGGAGTTCATCACCGTCGGAGCGTACGGCACTGCACTCAGCTTCAACGCCGGTATGCCGCTCCCCGTCGCGATGCTCATCGGCGTCGCGCTGACGACGGTGTTCGGCATCATTCTCGAACTGACCGTCATCCGTCGGCTGTACGGGCGTCTGCTCGATTCGATGGTGGCGACGTGGGGAATCAGCCTCATCATGATTCAGGGGCTCCGAATCATCTTCGGGTCCTCGCTGTCCAGTATCGGGACGCCGCTCGGTACCATCCAGTACGGGCCGTTCTCGTACTCGACGTACCGCATCCTGCTCGCGGTGGCGAGTCTGGCTCTGCTCGGACTCCTGTACTGGCTGTTCACCCGAACGACCTTCGGCACCCGCGCCAGAGCGACGATTCAGGACGAGGAGATGAGCCGGTCGCTCGGCGTCGACACCAACCGAATGTATCTGCTGACGTTCGGCCTTGGTTCGGCACTCGCCGGCTTGACCGGTGCGCTGTACGCGCCGACGATGACGCTCGTTCCCGGGATGGGTTCGACCTTCCTGGTCGAAGCGTTCGTCACCGTCGTCGTCGGCGGCGCCTCGGTGCTAGTCGGAACCACCACGGCCGGCGTCCTCCTCGGTTTCATCAACGCTGTGTTCTCGAATCTCTTCGGCACGTTCGCCGGTCGAATGGCGCTGCTCGTGACGACAATACTCGTGATCCGCGCGCTCCCGCGCGGTATCACCGGACTCCTCGACCAGATACGGGGAGGTGCCTGAGATGGCCGGTGAAACCACGAGTGGTGTCGACCACACGACATCGGACGGCGTCGTTGCGCGCGCCCGAGACGCGCTCGAGGGACCGAACACCCTCGGGAACGGACGGACCTTCTGGGCCGCACTCGCGGTGCTCGTCGGTCTACTCCTCGTCTATCCGATGCTGCGCTCGTCGTACTACGTCTCGAACACCGCCTACCTGCTGGTGTCGGCGTTCCTCGGGCTGAGCCTCTGTCTCGTCTGGGGGTACACTGGCATCTTCAGCTTCGGTCAGGTGGCGTTCTACGGCGTCGCTGGCTACACGTTCGGCGTCGTCAGCATCAACGTGACCGGTCCCATCGGGACCGTTGCCGGCCTCCTCGTCGGCATCGGCGTCTCCGGTACCTTCGCCTTCCTCGTGGGATATTTCATGTTCTACGGGGGGGTGAGCGACGTGTACGTCGCCATCATCACACTGGCGGTCACGCTCGTGTTGGGCACGTTCATGGGACAGACCGCCGGCGATAAGTGGGCCATCGGAGAGGCGCGTCTCGGTGGCTTCAACGGGATGACCGAAATCCCCAGCCTCGCACTCGGCGTCGGCGACACCGCCATCACTATCACCGACACGGCGTTCTACTACTTCGTCGTCGGAACGCTGTTGCTCACCTACCTTGGACTGCGCGTCCTCGTCAACAGCAACATCGGATACGTGATGGTCGGTATCCGAGAGAATCAGGAACGGACGGAACTGTTCGGCTACGACACCCGCCGAGTCAAACTCGGCGTGTTCACCTTCGGAGGCGTTCTCGCCGGATTCGGCGGCGTCGTCTACGCTTCGTGGGGGAACTACATCGACCCGAGCGTGTTCGGACTGACGTTCGCCGCACTGCCCATCATCTGGGTAGCCACCGGCGGGCGCAAGTGGCTCAGCGGAGCCATCATCGGGACGTTCGCCGTCTCCTTCATCTCACAGAAGCTCTCGGTGTTCGGCGGCCAGTTCTCGATGGTCATTCTCGGTGGACTGCTGTTGTTCGTCATCCTGGTGCTTCCGGAGGGGTTCGTCCCCCAGATACACCGGCGAGTCCGTGAGCGACTTTCCGATGGAGGTGACTCCTCGTGACCGCGAGCGAACGCGGCACGGACGCCACGGCGGCCGGTGACGCCCTGCTTCAGACCGACGGCCTCACCAAGCGATTCGGCGGCCTCGTCGCCGTCGACGACGTGAACCTTCGCATCGAACGCGGCGAGATTCGGTGTCTCATCGGCCCGAACGGGGCTGGCAAAAGCACCTTGCTGAAACTTCTCGTCGGGCAGCTCACGCCGTCCGAGGGGAGGATACGGTACAAGGGCAACGACATCACCGACCTCTCGCAACACGACCGCGCCCGGACCGGCCTGAGCATGAAGTTTCAGGTGCCGGCCGTGTACGGCGAACTCAGCGTTCGACAGAACGTCCACATCCCGCTCCAACGAGAGGTCGACCGGAGCCGAATCGACGCGGCTATCGAGGACACTCTCGATAACTTCAACCTCCTCGACGAGGCCGACACCCGCGTCGACAACCTCTCGCACGGACAACAGCAGTGGCTGGAGATCGCCATGGCGTCGGCGCTCGACCCCGACCTGCTCCTGTTGGACGAACCCGCCGCGGGCATGTCCATCAAGGAGACGGAACGCACCGCCGAGTACGTCCACCGCCTGAACGAGGAGCGAGACATAACACTTCTGGTCATCGAACACGACATCGACTTCGTGCGGTCCATCGCGCAGTCGGTGACGGTGCTCCATCAGGGCGAAGTGTTCGCCGAAGGCACCATCGAGGAAATCGAGAACGATCCCGAGGTTCGCCGCATCTACCTCGGGGAGGTGCGCGAATGAGCGATCCGATGCTCACGATGGACGGCGTCGATGTCTCCTACGGCAACACGCCCATCCTTCGGGATATCGACCTCTCGATAGGGAGCGGCGAGACGGTCGGTATCATGGGTCGCAACGGCGTCGGCAAGACCACGCTGATGAAGACGGTCATCGGCCTGCTCTCGGCCGACGAGGGAACCATCCGCTACCGCGGCGACGACGTGACCGACCTGTCGGCCGACCGCCGCGCCCGCCTCGGGATGGGCTACATCCCACAGGGGCGCGACGTGTTCCCCGACCTCACGGTCGAACAGAACATCAAGATGGGCCTGACCATCAGCGAACACAAGTCGGAGAAACTCGTCGACGACGTGTACGAGTATTTCCCCCGTCTCGAAGAGCGTCGCAGTCAGAAGGCGGGGACGATGAGCGGGGGCGAACAGCAGATGCTCGCCATCGGGCGCGCACTCGCCGGCAACCCCGACCTGCTCTTGCTTGACGAACCCTCGGAGGGCATCCAGCCCTCCATCGTCCAGCAGATAACCGACGACATCGCCCGCATCAGCGACGAGTTCGGCGTGACCGTACTGTTCGTCGAGCAGAATCTGCAGGTCATCCGTGAACTCTCCGAGCGGTGTTACGTCGTCGACAACGGTCGAATCGAGACGGAACTGACCGAAACCGACCTCGAGGACGCGGACGCCGTCGCGGACTACCTCGCGGTCTGAGGAGTCCAGCGACGCCGACTCAGTATCTTTTTGTCCCGGCGAAGCCGTGCTTGGGACACGGATGAACTTCATTCACGTCTGCCTGAACGTCGCGGACGCGGACGAATCGATCGCCTTCTACGAACAGTTCGGCTTCGAGGAGTCGTGGTCCTTCGAGACGCCCGATGGCGAGACGGAGAACCGCTACGTTGCCGACCACGACGGCGTCGAGATTCAGCTCTCGGAGACCGAAGGCGAAACCGAGTTCGAGCAGGGGACCGCCTGGGACCACCTCGCCATCGGCGTCGACGACGTCGACGCGGTGTTCGAAGACATCGATCACTACGGCGTCGTCGAGGAACCGGGCGACCAGCCCGCGGCCGGCGCCCGCACCGCGTTCGTCGAGGACCCCGACGGACACGTCGTCGAACTCGTCGAGTCACTGGACTGATCGCGACGACGGATCGCCGTAACGGTTTTTTTTCCGACGGTGTGCGCCGCTATCCAGTGAACCGATAAAGAAGAGGAGTCGAAAGAGCGCGGAGCCGCGTTACAGGATGCCGGCCGCGCGGGCCTTGGCGACGATATCCTGGGCCATCTTGTTGGTGGCCTCGTCGACCATCTGGCCGTCGACGGAGACGGCGCCCTTGCCTTCCTCCATCGCCTCGGCGTAGGCCTCGACGATCCGTTCGGCGCGTTCCGCCACTTCGGGGTCGGGGGCGAACACTTCGTTGCCGATTTCGATCTGACTCGGGTGGATGACCCACTTGCCGTCACAGCCGATCATATTGGCGTTGCTGGCGGACTCACGGAACCCTTCGGGGTCGTCGATGTCGGCGTACGGACCGTCCATGCAGGGTAGGCCGGCGCTCTTCGCGGCCGCGTTACACTCCGACAGCGCGTGGTGCCAGTAGTGTCCGGGGTACTCCGGGAACTGACCGATGTCGAGTCCGGGCGTCCCCATCGCGGCGGAGTAGTCGCCGGGGCCGAAGATGATCGAACTCAGGCGGTCGGAGGCGTGGGCGATGTCGTGAACGTTGTGCATCCCCTCGCCGTCCTCGATCTGGGGTTCGAGACCGATGCCGCCCACTTCGAGGTCGTTGTTCTCCTCGACCTGCGTGAGCAGGTTCTCGACGGTGTGAATGTCGCTCGGTCCCGCCACCTTCGGGACGATGATGTCGTCGATGTATTCGCCCGCCTGGCCGACGACTTCGATGATGTCGTCGTACCACCACTTCGTGTCGATCCCGTTCATCCGGAACGAGAGGATCTTGTCGGACCAGTCGTGTTCGTGGGCCGCCTCGATGAGCGGTTCTCGGGCCTCGGCTTTCGCGTTCGGCGCCACGGAGTCCTCCAGGTCGAGGAAGACTTCGTCGGCGTCGCTTCGGGAGGCACTCTCCATGAAGTCGGGGTCACTGGCCGGCGTCGCGAGCTGCGTCCGCCGGAGTTCGACGTCGTCAGACATGTTCTTCCACCACCGGATAAAGATTCATCAGACCGCATAAAGATTCCTTAGTTTCCGTATTTTCGGGGTCTGACGTGCAGGTTTTCGTCCGTTGTCGACAGCCCGGCGTCGGGCCGCATATAGGGGGTATCGGAAGTCACGTCGATTCTCGCCGTGACGGGCCGGCGAGAATCTCTGGACAGTTACGAGAAGCCCTAATACTGAACGCTTTTAGGCCCGCCGGGCAGACGTACGGGCGATGAGCGAGTACGATTACGAGACGCTCGGGCTGGTCGCGGGGCTGGAGATTCACCAGCAACTCGACACCGCGACGAAACTGTTCTGCGCGTGCCCGACGGAGCGTCGGGAACCCGAGGAGTCGGTGCGGTCGTTCTCTCGGTATCTCCACCCGACGAAGAGCGAACTCGGCGAACTCGATCAGGCGGCCGTCGAGGAGAGTCGCGTCGACCGCGAGTTCGAATACCTCGCCTTCGACACCACCTGTCTCGTCGAGGAGGACGACGAACCGCCCCACCGGATCGACGACGAAGCGATCGACGTGACCCTCCAGATCGCCGACCTGCTCGATATGACCGCCGTCGATCAGGCCCACGTGATGCGGAAAATCGTCGTCGACGGCTCGAACACCTCCGGCTTCCAGCGCACCGCGCTCGTCGGCCAAGACGGTCAGATCGAAACCGACGAGGGCCCCGTCGGCATCGAGGACCTCCTGCTCGAAGAGGAGAGCGCCGGCCGCGTCGCGGAGTTCGACGGCGGCGTCCGGTACAGCCTCGACCGACTGGGCATTCCGCTGGTCGAAATCGGCACCAAGCCGGACATCCGCTCGCCGGACCAGGCCCGCGACGCCGCCGAGCGCATCGGCATGCTGCTCCGCTCGACCGGATCGGTCAAACGCGGCCTCGGCACCATCCGCCAGGACGTCAACGTCTCCATCGCCGAGGGCGCCCGCGTCGAAATCAAGGGCGTCCAGGCGCTCGACCAGATCGACGATATCGTCCGTCTGGAGGTGGGCCGGCAGGTCGAACTCCTCGATATCGCCGACGAACTCGCCGACCGCGACGCCAGCGTCGGCAACACTCAGGACGTGACCGACGTGTTCGAGGACACCGACAGCGGCGTCATCCGGAGCGCGCTCGATTCCGGCGGGCGCGTGACCGCTGTCCCGCTCTATGGCTTCGACGGCCTCGTCGGCCACGAAATCCAGCCCGACCGTCGGCTCGGCACCGAACTCTCGGACCACGCCAAGCGCCACGGCGCGGGCGGCATCTTCCACACCGACGAACTGCCAGCCTACGGCGTGACGGGCGCGGAAGTGACGGCACTCCGCGACGCGGTGGACGCCGGCGCCACCGACGCCGTCGCCATCGTCGCCGACGACCCCGAGACGGCCGACCTGGCCATCGACGCCGTGGCCGACCGCGCGCGGACGGCCATCGAGGGCGTCCCCGAGGAGACCCGTGACGCGACGCAGGAGGGGACGACCCGCTATCTGCGCCCCCTGCCCGGCGAGGCGCGGATGTATCCCGAGACGGACGTCCCGCCCGTCGAACTCGACCCGACCGAGGTCGAGACGCCCGAACTCCTCACCGAGAAGGTCGAACGCTATCAGGCGGAGTACGACCTCGATCCGGGTCTGGCCGAGCAGGTGGCCTACGGCCGCCGGATGCCGCTGTTCGAAGAGGCGGTCGAGACGGGCGTCGGCGCCACCTTCGCCGCTGGCGTCCTCGAAGGGACGCTGACCGAACTCCGCCGCGACGACGTGGCCGTCGAGAACCTCACCGACGACCACCTGCTCGCCGTCCTCGAACTGGTCGAGGCGGGCGACTTGGCGAAGGAAGGGGTCGACGAGGTGCTCGCGACGCTCGCGGCCGGCCCCGACCTCACCGCCGAGGCAGCGGTGGAGGAAGCGGGACTCTCCGGCGTCTCCGAGAGCGAGGTCCGCGAGGCCGTGGTCGAGGTGGTCGAACGCAACGCCGACCAGATTGCCGAGGAGGGGATGGGCGCGTTCTCCGCGCTCATGGGCGAGTGCATGGGCGCGCTCCGCGGGAAGGCCGACGGCGAAATCGTCAGCGACGTGCTCCGCGAAGAGATCGGCAAACGGACCTGACGCCACCCGGCGGGGGCCGATTCGTGAATCGAGCACTGGGGCTCTTCGATCTACTGCAGTCGGCGCCGTGGCCGCTCGTCGTCCTATTTGGGATCGTGTCGCAACTGGGCGACGTGTGGTTTCTCCTCTCGCTCGGGAGTGTGCTCTTCCTCGTCGGTGCCGACACGCTGGGTGTCGACCGCCGCCGTGGACTGTTCGTCTTCGCGCTCGGCATCGCAGCCGTCGTCTTCGTCGAAGTGATCAAAGCCGCCTTCGCGCTCCCGCGGCCGCCGGGCTTTCCCAGCGGGCACGCGCTCGGCGAGCGACTGGCCCGACGGTGACCGGCTTCACGTCGAGTCCAGTTCCCTCGGGGAGGGGAACTCGGCCACCACGGCGTCGATGTCGCCGCTGGTACGAATAGCCGCGGCGTCGGCGACGACACACCCTCCGTGACATCCAAGCCGACACTGGCGAGCGCGGACTGCGTGTCGTGGCGGGGTTCCTCGGTGAGGGCGACACAGAGGACGCCCCTATCTCTGGAGTTCGAATACAAACCCACGCCATCGCCGCACCGATAGTTCATATCGCGACATCCGATATACGTCTCGAGAGCAGAAATCCATTTCACGCGGGGTACCCTCGACCGACCGATGACGGTCTTTCTCGACGACATCGACCGCTGGGACGGCGAGTCACACGGCACCTACGCCGTCCGGGAGGCAGAGATCATCGAGTTCGCCGAGCAGTACGACCCGCAGTGGTTTCATACGGACCCCGACCGCGCGGCCGACTCCATCCACGGCGACCTGATCGCCAGCGGGTGGCACACCGCCGCGATGTCGATGCGGCTGTTCGTCGACGGCTTTCTGGACGAAACGGCGACGCTCGGCGCGAAGGGCCTGGACCGCCTCCGCTGGCCTGAACCGGTCGTTCCGGGCGACGAACTCACGGTCCACTCGACCATCCACGGCGTCGACGAGGAACGCGAGGACTACGGCATCGTTCGCTGGGGCGTCGACACGACGGCCGGCGAGAAAACGGTGCTCAGCACCGAGGCACTGGTGCTCGTCGCACGATCGTAACTACCAGCGGTCGGGTTCGTCGTACTCCGCCAAGAGTTCGTTTCGATGCTCCAACTGCCCCGTCGCCCGGCGCAACACGCCGAGCAGGGTGTGTATCTCGCGGTCGGTCGGGTGGGCACGGCCGACCAGGCGGCGGATCAACCGACGCGTCTTGTCGCGTTTGATCTCCTTGTAGCCGCTGGCGTCGAGGAACTCGGCGACGTAGTCGTGGAACCGTTCGATGTCCGCCTCGTCGGCGCGTTCGTGTTCCACGTCCGGCAGTTGCGTCTCCTCGACGGTCAGATCGCGGAGTTCGTAGAGGAGGATGGTCGCGGCCTGCCCCAGATTCAACACCGGGTAGTCGGCGCTCGCGGGGATGGAACACACCTCGTCTAAGCGCGCGAGTTCCTCGTTGTCGAGGCCGCGGCCCTCGCGGCCGAACACCAGCGCCGTCGGCGCGTCGACGGTCCGCAGGCTCTCGGCGAGTTCCCGCGGCGTCTTGAACGGGAAGCGGACGTGACGACGGCTATCCTCGCCCGTGATCGCCGTACAGCCGACGGTGTGGTAGTGCTGCACCACCTCGTCGAAGGTCACCTCCTCGGCGTTGGGGAGGACGTCCTCGCGGGCGTGGCCGGCGAAGCCGTACGCCTCGCCGTCGGGGTCGAGTTCCGGCGGATTCACCAGTTTCAGCTCCGTCAGCCCGAAGTTCTTCATCGCGCGGGCGATGGTGCCGACGTTGCCCGGCGTCTCGGCGTCGACGACGACCACGACGGGGGTGCTCGCCGTCATCGCGACGGGTAGTCGGCGCCGAGGTCGACATCGTCGAGGTCGATGTCGTCGCCGTCGTCCGTCTGTTCGCTGTCCTCGCCACCCTTCCGGAGGTCGATCTTGCGGCCGTCGAACCCCTCGTTCAGCCGCTGTTGGATCTCCTCCGGGCTCGGCGGTGACGGGAGCGACTCGGGGTCGGTCTCGACGTGATCGAGGCCGCCGTAGTCGTCGGGCGCGCGGCCGCCGCCGTGGAACCACTCGTGGAACCGATCGCGGAACGCCGGTTCGCCGCGGTAGGCTTTCCCACCCTGCTCGCGGTACCAGTAGAGGAAGTCCGCCTCGTGGGCCTCACAAAGCAGGATTTCGTCGCCGGGCTCGCCGTAGACGATGGCCGCGGGGGTACACCGCTCGATGGCTCCCTCGCCGTGGACCAGATAGCAGGCGTCGCAGGGCTCCTCGACGAGATGCGTCAGCCGAACGAGCCGTTCCCGTGGCTCTTCGGGGATCTCGTCGAGCGGTTTGAACTCGCCGTCGGCGGTGAACACCTCGCTTTCCTCGAAGCGCCAGCCGCGAAGCCCGACACTGACCTTTGCCATTAGCCGGAGGTAGCGCCCGGGCGGATAAAAAGAGCGTGTCTTCGGGGGCGAGACGACCGGTCGACATATGGTGATCGCGTCCCGACGAGGCGCCATGCGAGATGTGGACGCCGCGGGACTCGGTATCGGCGACGACTACCCACCTCGGATCATGGGGGTGCTGAACGTCAGCGCCGAATCGCCGTACGAACCCAGCGTCTTCGACGATCCGGGCGCGGCGGCGGCCTACGTCGACGCAGAACTCATCGACGAGGGCGCCGACGTCGTCGACGTGGGACTGGAGTCCGCGAACAAGCGCTTCGAGGTGCTCTCCGCGGAGGAGGAACTCGACCGCCTCGACACCGCAGTGGCGGCGATGCAGAGCGTTTCCGGCGACGCGGTCTTCTCCATCGAGACGCGGTATCACGAAGTCGCGCAGGCGGCCCTCGACGCCGGCTTCGACATGGTCAACGACATCTGTGGCTTCGCCGATCCGGAGATGCCCCGGGTCTGTGCCGAACGCGATGTGGCCGTCGTGAAGATGGCGAGTCCGCCCGACCTCACCCGCCCGGGCGCCGTCGAACACGTCGACGACATCTACGCGGCCTTGGAGCGGGAGGGCCTCACCGACAAGACCATCGTCGACCCCGCGTTCGGCGGGTGGAGCGAGGCGAAGACGCTCGCAGACGACCGGGAGACGTTCGACCGCCTCCGCGAGTTTCGCGCCCTCGATCGGCCGATCCTCGTCTCGATCAACCGCAAGAACTTCCTCCGCGACATCGCCGGGCGCTCGACCGAGGAAGCCCTGCCCGTGAGCCTCGCGGCCACCGCGATGGCCGTCGAGCGCGGCGCGCACGTGATCCGCACACACGACGTACAAGAGACGCGGGACGCCGCCCTCGTCGGCGACGCCTTCACGCGGGACCGCCTCCGGACGACCACTGGCGACGTGACCGTCGAGGAACTCGACGTGACGAGCGTCGGCGAGATGGAGCGTCACCTGACCCGTGTCGGCGGCGACGCCGACGCGGCCCGTCAGGGGACGACCCGCGTGTTCGAACTCGCGGGGCTCACGCCGGGGGACTGCGACGCCTTGGTCGACGCCGCCCGCGGGACGACTGCACTCGTCGCTGGCACCGGCGACCGACGGCTCCTCGCGGGGACGCCCGCAGACCTCGCCACGGTCGTTCGGGCCGCGTCGGGGCGCTCCGACGGCCTCGATGCGGCGCTGTCTGCCGTCGAGTCGGTGGCGAACCGGTGAGGCGCCTCCACCCGATATAAGAGAAAGCTTATGCCGGACGCTTCGCAAACGCCGACGTGGAAGCCGGCTCGGCACTCGGGTAGGGGTACTTGGTGCCGCTCCGGCTGTTGTGGCCTTATTATGGAGTACCAGACGTGGAACCCCGTGTACGAACGCATCCTCGACGACTTCGGCTACGACCGCGTCGCTGATGAGCGCGCTCGCGACCGACTCGCCAGATACGTCGACGCGTTCGACGAATCACGTCTCGACCCCGTGGCCGGGACGACGGTCGCCGTCGCGGGCGCCGCGCCCTGTCTCGACGACGACGCCGATGTCGCTGCGGCTGCCGATCTGGTGTTCGCCGCCTCGTCGGCGGCCGCTCGGCTCCGTGACCACGGCGTCGACGTGGATCTGATGGTGACGGACCTGGACAAAACACCCGGCGTCGCCCGCGAACTCACCCACGAGGGAACGCCCGTCGCCGTCCACGCCCACGGCGACAACGTACCCGAACTCGATCGGTGGGTGCCGCGACTGGACGGCGATCACGTGTTGCCGACCACGCAGACCGAACCGAAGGGGCCGGTCGTCAACTACGGCGGGTTCACGGACGGCGACCGCGCGGCGTTTCTGGCCGACGCGTTCGGCGCCGCTGCCCTCCGGTTTCCGGGATGGGCGTTCGACGACCCGACCGTCGACCCGGCCAAGCGAAAGAAACTCGCGTGGGCCGAGCGCCTGCTTCACTGGCTAGAACGCCGTCGCGGCGAGCGGTTTGCGATCCTCGACGGCCGGCGAGCGGCGATCGATATCCTCTGATACGGTTTATTGGAAGTCAGTCCCGGTGGTTCGCTGGACCGTCCCAGAGAACCACCGGTAAACAGTTACAATAATCCGTATGACACCCGCGAGATGAGCCACGGGTCGAAACCCACTAACCCGCCGCCTGCGAAAAGGCGGGCGATGACTCCGCTGGAGCGGTATGAGTCGCTTATCGACGATTTCGACGCGTTCAGAGAGGCCTGCGATCGGCCCCTGCCCTCCGTCGTGCGCGTCAACCCCATCAAGGCGAACGTCGAGCGCGTGCGGGCGGCGTTCGACGCCGGGGGTATCGAGTACGAACCCGTGGGTTGGCACCCGAGCGTGTTCCGACTGCCAGAGGATTCGCCCGGACTGAACTGGCCCCACGCCCACGGCTGGATCCACGGCCAGGAGGAGGTGTCCAATCTCCCCGCTATCGTGCTGGAGCCCGACGCCGGCGACCGGGTGTGGGACGCCTGCGCCGCGCCCGGCGGCAAGACGACACAGCTCGCGGCGCGGATGGACGACCGCGGCTTCCTGGTCGGCAACGACAACAACCTCGGCCGCCTGTCGGCGCTTCGGCACAACGCCGAGCGCCTCGGGGTGACGAACCTCGTCGTCACCAACCAGGACGCGCGCAACTTCTCGCTGAAACCGCTCGGCGGCGGTGGCAGAGACGAGCCACGAGGCGTCGACGAGTTCGACCGCGTACTGGTCGATGCGCCCTGCTCCTGTGAAGGAACGATCCGCAAGAACCCCGACGCCTTCGAAACCTGGAGCCTCGATCACGTCCACAGCGTCGCGGGCGTCCAGAAGGGCATCCTCCGGCGGGCGATCCAGGCGACCCGACCCGGCGGCACCGTCGTCTACTCCACCTGTACCTTCGCGCCAGAGGAGAACGAGGCGGTCCTCGATCACGTCCTCGGCGAAGAGGACTGTCGCCTCGTCGACTTCGACGCACCCCTCGACGGCGTTCCCGGCGTCACGGCGTGGCAGGACGAGACGTACGATCCGAGCGTCACAAAGGCGCTCCGCATCTATCCGCACCACAACGACACGGGCGGGTTCTTCTGTGCGAAACTGGAGGTGACGGCATGAGCGACGGCGACGACGCCGGTACGAGCGACGGCAACGACGGATCGACGTTCGACCGCCTGCCCGCAACGGCGGCCGAGCGAACGGTGGCCGGTCGCGCGACCCGCGCGGCGGTGATCGAGTGGTGGACCGACCGCTTCGGCGTGCCGACGTCGACGTTCGAGGGCTACACCTTCTGGGAGAAAGGCGCGGGCAAGATCTGGTGTTTCGCCGCCGATCTGCCGACGCCGACGGACGTCGAGGGCATCGGAATGACGTTCCTGCGGACGCGCCAGGAGCACTGGAAGCCGACGACGAACGCCGTCCAGCGGTTCGGACAGGAAGCGACCCGGAACGTGATCGAACTCGATCCCGGGGACGCGAGGCGGTTCATCGCGGGTGAGGATCTCGACCCCGAATGGGACGGCGACTGGGGCTATCTCGTCGTCGCCCACGAACTCGCAGGCGATATCGAACCCATCGGCGTCGGGTTGTACGTCCACGACGAGTTGCGGTCGGTGGTGCCGAAAGGGCGACGGGCGGAGTTATCGTCGCCGGAATAGGACAGCGGATGGTCGAATATTCGCGGATCGGGCTCAGCGGTGGTGCTGAATGGAGGGCGCGTATCTCACACAGATATCCCTCTCGTTCAGTGAGTTCGGATCGTCAATACGGACCCACGAGGTCGTGTTGGCCCGCTCGGAGCATCAGACACAAACGGCTCGCACCCGAAACTACCACGATGCGAACGTCCACCGCCGTCATGACCCTCGGGATTGTACTGTTCGTGATCCCCTTCCCGGGAACGTTCACCCTCGGGGGGGTAGTCGCTCTCTTCGGCGCCTTCCTTCGTTGGTTTGGCGTCTGAACTCCACCTCTCGCCGTAAGCACGGAACTGATGTCGATGGATTTCTCGGCAGTCAGTGGATGGGCATTCTACCAGAGTCGTGTCCACCCTGCTGCTACGCGTCCCTCAAGTGTACCTCTGCGACCTGGCCCGCTAATCGTACTCTTCCTCGTCGCGATGCTGGTCCGGGTTCGCGGTCTCGCGCGCGTCACCGGACTCGTCGTGGTAGCGGTCCTCCTCCTTGTCGCGGGCCTCCGGTGGAAGTTCACTCTCCTCGACCTCTCCCTCGCGGCCGTCGAATTCTTCGGGTTCCGGTGCGCCATGGGGAGTCTCGTCTTCAGCAGTCGCTCTGTCGTTACTGTCTGGAGAGTCAGTCACGGCCCGTTCTTGTCTCTTTTCAGAAAAAGATCTTGGGGTGTTTCTAAGCCCTGTGCAGCGTCGAATGTCGCTCGGTCAGGGCGATTTCGGCGAAGCGGAACCACGGCCCACCTCCACGGATAACTCACTCACCGACGGCGAACAGGGCAACATTTTCCCGACCGACGTGGGCGCGTGGCTGGAAGACGCGATCCCCGACGCGGAACACGTCCCCTTCGAAGAGAGCGGGCACTGCCCGTTCTGGGAGGAAGCGACGGCGTTCAACGAGGCAGTTCGGACGTTCGTCGAGGAGCGGTGAAACGGGTCCAGAAACACCTATCATTCTCCGTCGAGACGATGGGCAACGGTGGTCGAACTCAACCTCCTCGTGACGGCGGGCGTGTTCCTCTGTCTGCTCGCGGCCGCCGGTGCGCTCGCGCTCCGACTGGAACAGTCCGTCATCCCGGCCTACATCGTCGTCGGCGTCCTCGTGGGGCCGTTCGCCCCGTCGCTGGGCGGCGTCTCCCTCACGCTCGTCGACAACCCCGACACCGTGCGGTTGCTCGCCGAACTCGGCGTCGTCCTCCTCCTGTTTTTCGTCGGCCTCGAACTCAGCCTCGAACAACTGTTCTCGAACCGGATCCAGTTCCTCCGTGCCGGCGCGGCCGATGTCGGGATCAGCCTCCCGCTCGGTCTCGTCCTCGGTCTCGCGTTCGGATTCACCTGGCTCGAAGCCGCGTTCATCGCGCTCATCGTCTTCAACTCCTCGACGGTCATCATCGCCAAATCGCTCACCGACCTCGGATGGATCGCCGGTCCCGAGAGCCAGGCCATCCTCGGCGTCATCGTCATCGAAGACATCCTCACGGCACTCGGCTTCGCCCTGCTATCGGTCTTCCTGCTCGGCGGCACCGACCTCTCGACCGTCGCCCTCTCCATCGGCCGGTCGCTGCTCTTCCTCGTCGCCCTGCTCGCCGCCGCGTACTACGGTGCTAGCGTGCTCGACCGCCTGTTCGGGACGGAGTCCTCCGAGATATTCCTGGTCGGCGTCCTCGGCGTGGGCGCCCTCGTCGCCGGTGCAGGACTCATGGTCGGCGTGAGCGAGGCCGTCGCCGCCTTTCTGGTGGGGACGGCCTTCGGCCGAACGCAGCACACCGACCGCATCCAGCGACTCATCGCCCCCAGTCGCGACCTCTTCGCCGCGATGTTCTTCTTCCTCATCGGTCTCCAGACGAACCCGGCGCTGCTCGCCGGCGCGCTCGGCTTCGTCGTCGCCGCGGTCATCGTCACCACCGTCGGCCAGTTGGTGAGTGGCTTCCTCTCCGGGCGGGCGTACGGACTGGACCGCCGGCGGTCCATCCGAATGGGGTGTGCCCTCACTCCGCGCGGGGAGTTCTCGCTCGTCATCGCGGCGTTCCTGGTGACGGCTGGCACGACGCCGGCGCTCCGCGAGACGATTCCAGCCTTTACCGTCGGCTACGTCCTCCTGACGAGCATCCTCGGGACGGTGCTCATGCGCAACGCCGACGGACTCAATCGGTTCGTGGACCGGCTCTGGCCGGCGGCCGGAGGCGAGGGCTGATCAGCCGTCCCGCTCTCGGAGCGTCCCGCCGCTCAGCCCCTCCCACGACACACGGAGTCCCACCCGCGAGAGGACGGCGCTCGTGTCGCCGAGGCCGTAGTCGTCGAGGATCGCTTCGGCCTCGTCGAGGGTCTGGCCGGCGTCGAGGCGGTCGGCGAGTGCGTCGAGCACCGCCGGACGGACGAGCGTCCGCCCCACGCGGTCGTGCTCCGGAAACGTCACCGCTTCGAGGGCGTCGACGCTCACGCCGTGCTCGGCCGCCAAGTCGTCCAGCGAGACGACGTCGGCCTCGGGTACGAGTTCGTCGGGCAGTTCCCCGGCGGCGTCGGCCACCAGCTCGCGTTCGTACGTCCGGAGCGCGTCGACGATGTCTTTCACGCGGACCGATCGCTCGTAGGTGATGGCGCGGTGGTCGCGCGCCTCGATCTCGTCGCCGACGCCGAGCGAGGCGTCGACGGCGACGAGCAGCGTCTCGTCGTCCACGTCCTCGAGTTTCGCGAGTTTCGACTCGACGTACTCCGGCGTCCAGAACCCGGCGATTTCGAAGTACACCCGGAAGGCGGGCGCGTCGGTGTCGGTCCCGGCTGGCCGGTACTCGAAGGCGAAATCGGGGATCATGACGCTCGCGCCCGCCGCCAGGGGTTCGGGTTCGCGGATCAGCGTCCAGTCCAGGTCGAGCGCGGAAAACCGGGCGGCGAACTCCCGTTCGACGCCGCTGTCGTAGGTGGGTTCGGCCACGGGGTCGACCCCGGGGACGCTCACGTCGTCCTGGGTGAGGACGAGTTCGCGTTCGGTGCCGCGGTCGTCGACGGTGGCTTCGAGGCGCCACGACGCCGTCTTGGCGACCGAGCGAAGCAGCCGGGCGAAGGCGGTGCCGTAGCGGCGGGTGCGCCGAAACAGGTGATCGGGCCCCGTGACGACCACCTCGCGGGTCTCCCCCTCGGCGCGGCGCACCTCGTACATAAGGCCGAGACGTTTGACTGCCGACACCAGCGCCTTGGGTTCCGAACTCCGAATGCGCACTTCGACGGCGTCGAACAGCGCGGTCTGGGCGAGCGACAGGTCGTACTGTTCGAGGAGTTCGTCCGGACTCCACCGGGGGGCGAAGTCGACGAGGATCTGTCGCGCCTCCCGGTCGGCGTAGAGCGAATCGTCGACGGCGTCGGTCTCGCCGTCGAGGCCGAGACGGTCGGTCGCGCGGGCGAGCGCGCGGTCACGGTCTGATTCGGTGACGACGCCCACCGACTCGGCGGCCTCGAACGCGACACGGCGGGCGCGTTCCGGCGGGACCGCGGCCTGCGTCTCGAAGGCCGCGTCACGCTCACACAGCGCCGCGAACCCGCGCACGAGTTTGAAGTGACCGGCCTCGGGTTCGAGGGCCGCGAGCGCCGCCTCCAGGTCGGCCCGTGGTTGCCCGACGTGATCCGCGAACGTTCCGATGACGCGGGCGGCCAGCGGCCGGTGTTCGCGCTCGGCAAACTGCGGGTGATACCCTCCGCCCGCCCGCGACACCCGGAGGAGGTCTTTCGTCAGCATAGCCGTCACTCGGGGCCGAGAGACTATAGTAGCCTTTGTAAGTCACCGCACACCGGATCGCCAGACAGTACGCGATCCGGTGTGCAAACAGTTCCAAACGCGACTATACTATGGTTTATTGGAAGTCGTCAGAGATTCACGCGGATACGGTCCGCGAGAATCTCTGGACAGTTACGAGAATTCCTATAAAGGAAGGCGGGAGGGCAACGCTCTTGTCCGTCGGCGGGATGGGTGGGCGTATGAACCGGCGTGGCGCGCTTTCGGCGGTCCTCACCGGCATCGCGGCACTCGCTGGCTGTACCACTCGGTCGGCGACGGGGCCCCGAACGCCGCCGACCCCCGGCGAACCGACGGCGTCTGGCGAGGGGTCCATGTCCGTCACCGACCTGAACGTCGAGGAAGCCGCCGAGGGTCACCTGCGGGTGCTGGCGACGGTCACGAACCGCTCCGAGGCGGAACGGACCCGGACGCTCCGAATCCGCGTCACCGTCGGGGAGACCCGGACGACGCAGCGTCGGGACGTGACGGTGCCCGCGGACGACGAGCGAGAGGTGGTTCTGGTGTTCGAATCCGTGGCCTACGCCGACTTCGCCAATGGCGGCTCGCTCGGCTCGCAACTCAGCTAGCGTCGCCGATCGGCCACCCGCTCCTCGGCGGTGTCGACGCTCACGACTTCGTAGAGGATGGCGCTCCCGCCGTCGGATTTGGGACGGAGGATCCGCCCGAGACGCTGGGTGAACTCGCGTTCGCTCCCGCTCCCCGAGAGGACGACGCCGACGTTCGCGTCCGGCACGTCCACCCCTTCGTTGAGCACGTTCGCGGCGACGACGCGGGTGTACGTCCCCTCGCGGAACCGGTCCAGGATGGATCGGCGCTCGTCGGTCCCCGTCTCGCCCGTGATGGCGGGCATGAGGAAGCGCTCGGAGAGGCGGTAGACGAGGTCCGTGTGCGCGGTGAAGACGAGACACCGGTCGCCGCGGTGGCGGTCCAGGATCCGCGCGAGGGCGTCGACTTTCCCGTCGGCGTTCATCATGATTTCGCGGGCCTCCTGTTTGGCCAGGAGCGCCTCCCGTGCCTGCGGGTCGCGCCCCGACCGCTTGACGAGCTCCTGGTAGTCGCTCCCGCTGTCGAGTGACAGTCCCGATGTCTTGAGGTAGTCAACGAAGGTGCCCTGGGCCTCGTCGTAGGCCTCGCGCTCCGCCGGCGTGAGTTCCACGTCCACTTGCCGGAGCTCGTAGTCGGCGAGGTGGTCGCCGGCCAGGTCGTCGACCGAACGGTCGTACACCACCGGCCCCACGAGGTCCTCGACGACGGCGTGGGCGCCGTCGGGGCGCTCGAACGTCGCGGTCAAACCGAGGCGGGCGGGGGCGGCGAGCAGGCGCGCCACGTCGCGGTAGCCCTCGCCGCCCAAGTGGTGGACTTCGTCGAAGACGACGAACCCGAACCGGTCGCCGATGTCCTCGGCGCGGAGATATGCGGAGTCGTAGGTCGACACGGTGAGCGGTTCGAGCGTCTGCTCGCCGCCGCCGAGTTGGCCGACCGGCACGTCGAACTCCGTTTCGAGTTCGCGTCGCCACTGCGTCAGGAGGTCGACCGTCGGGACGACGACCAGCGTCGGTGTCGCGAGCGCCGCCATCGCGCCGATGGCGATGACGGTCTTGCCGCTCCCGGTGGGGAGTTCGAGGACGCCTCGACGGTCGTTCGCCCGCCAGGCGTCGAGGGCCGCCGTCTGGTAGTCACGAAGGTCGTAGGAAGTCGAAAGAGCAAGCGTCGGCAGGGCGAGAACGCGGTCGGTGTAGTCGACGCCGGCCTCGTCGAGAGCGGCGCGGAGTTCGCCGTACCGATAGGCAGGCGCCCGAAGCGTTTTGCCGCGGTCGTCGACGGTCACGCCGGGGAGCGCGTCCGGGTCCAGCGCGTCGCTGTCGCCGTCGAGTCGTATCGTGCCGTCCTCGAACCGGCAGACGAGGGTCACGCAGCCACGTTGGAGGGGTGGAACTATATGCCCTCCGTCCCCGGGGCCGAACATGGCATCCGACGACGAACTCGAAGACGAGGTGGCGGCGTTTCTCGATGTCGCCGAACGCGTCTACGACGAGTACGACGACGGCTACATCGACGCCGACGCGGCGCTGTCGCGACTCGGCGACCACGTGTCCGACCTGCGCGACGCCTACGAGGGCGACGAGTAGCGTGATACGAGACGGGAACACCTATGCCGGGCGCGGACCGGTGGTAGCACATGTCCGAGTTCGCCCAGCGCGTCGAATCGATTTCGATCAGTGGCATCCGCGAGGTGTTCGAGGCGGCCGGCGAGGACGCCATCAACCTCGGCCTCGGCCAGCCGGATTTCCCGGCGCCGGCCCACGCCCGCAGCGCGGCGGTCGACGCCATCGAGGCCGGCGACGCCGACGCCTACACCGAAAACAAGGGGGTTCGCCCGCTGCGGGAGGCCATCGCGGCGAAACACGCCCGCGACCAGGGCGTCGATGTCGACCCCGGCGACGTCATCGCGACGGCTGGCGGGAGCGAAGCGCTCCACCTCGCCCTCGAAGCCCACGTCGACGCCGACGAGGAAGTCCTCGTCCCCGACCCCGGCTTCGTCTCCTACGACGCGCTGACGAAACTCACCGGCGGGACGCCCGTCCCGGTCCCGCTGCGCGAGGACCTGACGCTCGATCCCGAGGCCGTCGAAGCGGCCATCACTGACGAGACGGCCGCGTTCATCGTCAACAGCCCCGGCAACCCCACCGGCGCCGTCTCGACCGAGTCGGACGTGCGGGAGTTCGCCCGCATCGCCGACGCATACGACGTGATCTGTGTCTCCGACGAGGTGTACGAGGGCTTCGTCTTCGACGGCGAGCACCACTCGCCGATGACGTACGCCGACACCGACAGCGTCGTCGTCGTCAACGGCTGTTCGAAGACGTACTCGATGACGGGCTGGCGGCTGGGATGGGTCACCGCCTCCACCCGGCGCATCGAGCGAATGCTCCGCGTCCACCAGTACATCCAGGCCTGCGCCTCGGCGCCCGCCCAGTACGCGGCCGAGGCGGCGCTGACGGGACCCCAAGATGTCGTCGACGAGATGGCCGAGACGTTCGAACGGCGGCGTGACCTCCTGCTGGACCGCTTCGACGAGATGGGCCTCGACGTGCCCACGCCGGAGGGAGCGTTCTACGCGATGCCGCGGGTCCCCGACGGGTTCGTCGACGCCTGTCTCGAACGGGGCGTCATCGTCGTCCCCGGCGAGGCCTTCGGCGCCAACGGTGCCGGCCACGCCCGCATCTCCTACGCCACCGACACTGACACCCTGCGGGAGGCGCTGGACGTGATGGACGGCGTCGTGACCGACCTGCGCTGACTACCCCAGCCCAACGATTTTCGGGCGACACACCCACCTCACACCATCCCCTCCAGACGCCGCTTCGTCGCGGCGCTCGGTGCTGCCGCCCTTGGGACCGTAGCCGGATGCACTTCGACCTCGGCGCGCGCCTTGAGTGAGGGAATAAACGCAAATAAACTCGTGTCACTGGCGTGAACGCTACGTTAAACTATCCACGCGCCGTGAGTTTATCTCCCCGCTGACGATTCGGATAGCCCCTCCTATCGCGCCGTGCTGACGATTTTGATCACGTCTCCCTCCTCGAGTTCGTGATCCTCGCCGATGCGGCGGTCGCTACGGGCGTCGACGGCGTGGAGATACCCTTCGCCGATGTCGGAGTGGATAGCGTACGCCAGGTCCGGCGGCGTCGACCCGCTCGGCAACAACACCGCGTCAGGCAGGACGTTCCCGCTCCCGTCGGTCCATCGAGTTTCGTTCTGGACGGGAAAGACCGTGATTTGGTCGAGCAGGTCGTAGACGGCGGTGTCGATGGCCTCCTGAATCCCGGTGCCGCCGTGGTCGGCCATCACCTCGCGGATACGCTGGAGTCCCTCGCGCTGGGAGTCGGTGATGTCGCCGACGATGTCGAAGTCCGGGTCGCCCGGGTCGTAGTCGACGGCGCCGGCCTCGCTCGCGGTCCGCAAGGCGAGTTCGCCGTCCGCCGTCGCGGGGATGACGGGCTTGTCCGTTGCGCGCAGGCGCTCGATGTTCTCCGGTGGGGCGATGTCGGCCTTGTTGGCGACGACGACGAGGGGTTTGGTGCGTGCCCGGATCTTGCGGGCGAGGTCGGCCCGGTGGTCGTCGGTCCACTGCATGGGGTCCTCGGGGTAGTTCAGTTCGCGGAGGCTGGCGGCCACGTCGGCGACAGTGGCGCCGAAGCCGGTGAGCATGTCCGTCAGCGCCTCGTCGATGTCGAAATCGGGGGAGCGTGACTTGCGCTCGACGGACTCCCAGTTACGGTCGATGATGCCCGCGAGCCACTGGTCCATCTCGCGTTCGATGAAGTCCACCTCCTCCACGGGGTCGTAGGTGCCCACCTCGACGGGTTCGCCCTCGGCGTTCGTGCCGCCGGAGGCGTCGACCACGTTGAGGATGGCGTCGGCGTTGGTGAGTTCGTCGAGGAACTGGTTGCCGAGGCCCTTCCCCTCGTGGGCGCCAGGAACCAACCCGGCGACATCGAGCAGTTGGACGGGGACGTAGCGCTTGCCGTCGTGACAGCGCTCGTTGCCACACCGCTCGTCGAGCGCGAGACAAGGACAGTCGGTGCGGGCGTGGGTCACCCCGCGGTTAGCGTCGATGGTCGTGAACGGATAGTTCGCCACGTCGACCTCCGCCCGCGTCGCGGCGCGATAGAGGGTGGATTTGCCCGCGTTCGGTTTCCCGGCGAGCGCGAGAGAGAGCATACCGGACGTGGGCGAGTCGGCGGGAATTTACTTTCGGTCCGTTGAGACGGCGGGTCGGCCGGAGTGGCTATCCCGACGGTCACTCCGCGTCGCGCCCGTCGTCGGTGCGGAGGATCTGCATCTCGCCGCGCGAGCGGATCGAGCCGTCGACGACGGCGTCCTCGTGGAGCTCGAGGTCGGCACACGACACGTCACCGAGGACGCGCACCCCGGGTTCGAGGCGGACGGTGCCGCCGCGCGTGGTAACGTCCCCGTGGATGCGGGTGTCGTCGCCGACGGAGATGTCGCCCCGAGCGCGCAGACTGCCGAAGACGTTGTTGTCGGTGCCCATCTCGATGGATCGGGCGCGGAGATTGCCGTGGAGGCGACAGCCGTCGCCGACGGTGGCGGGCGTCGAGACGCGCCAGGCGTCGTCCGAAATGTCGCTGCCGCGGGGGATCACGAGCGGGTCGTCCGGGGCGTCGCCGGACAGCGCGTCGGCGATCTCCTCGGCGGCGTCGGCCTCGCCGACTCGGAGGAGCTGTGAGAGGACGATGAAATAGAAGACGAGCGTCGGCACCGGGTTCCGGATGACGATCCAGCCGTTGGCCTCGAACCCCTCGTCGATTTCGACGTCGTCGCCGATGTCGAGGTCGCCGGAGACCATGAGTTGGCCGCCGATGTGGACGCGTTCGCCGAGGTAGGCGTCGTCGCCGACGAGGACGTTCCCGGCCACGTCACACCACATGTCGAGGCGGCAGTCGCCTTCGGCCTCGATGTCGCCGCCGAAGCGGACGCGTTCGCCGCCGACGACGTTCCGGCCGCGGACGCCGAACTCGACGGTACTCTGGCCGCCAACGATGACGTCGCCGTCGGTGACGAGGTCGTGTTCCTCGACGGTCGTCCCGTCGGGGATTTCGAGCGCGTCGAGCGGGTCCCTCCCGAGTGACACGCGCGTGTGTTGACGACACTAGTATTAAAACCGCCGTCAGACGGCCGTCCGACGGAAGGGCAGCGTTTTTTGTACGCGCCCACTACCGCCGTACATGACTGTTCTCTCCTTCGACGAGCAGGGTGTCGATGTCGTCTACGAAGGCACCGAGTTCCGCCTCGACAAAGAACTGATCGAGAACGCGGTCGGGAAGAACTACCCCGACGTGACCGACCACGAAGTGCTACAGATGGTCGAGAAAGAGCCCACGCTCACGGGCGAACCCCGACGGATCGGGGATATCGTCCACTAGGTGCGGTCGACGCTGTCGGTCGGTATGAGGCCGCCGATGTCCCGATCCAGTCGCTCTTCGATACCGATCCGGAGAATGGATTTCGCGATGGCGGCGCCGCCGCGGAACGGATCGAGTTTCGTCTCGCCCGCCCGCTCGCGGTAGTCGATGGGCACCTCGGTCGCGCGGTAGTTGCGCGCGACGGGGCGCATCAGGAGTTCGGCCGACAGCCCCGTGTTCTCGGTCCACTCGATGCGCTGCAGCAGGTCGCGGCGGTAGGCACGCATCCCGGTCGTCACGTCGTGGAGACGGCGGCCGAGGAGGAGGCTCGCGAGGGCTGCGAAGGCGCGGTTGCCCAGGCGGTTCAGCCGCGGCATCGTCTCGGGCCGGGGTGTGATGCGGTCGCCGCTCACCACGTCGTACCCCTCGTTGATGCGGTCGAGGAAGTCGGGCAGGCGCTCTATCGGGTAGGTGTCGTCACAGTCGGTCGTGACGACCACCGGACGATCCGGCGTGAGCACGGCCTCGCGGACGGCGACGCCGTAGCCCTGTGGCTCCTGTTCGATGACGGTCGCGCCCATCCCGCGGGCGATATCCGGCGTGCGGTCGCTCGACCCGTCGACACAGACCACCTCGGCCTTGCCGTCGGTCACGCGGTCGATGTCGGCGAGCACACTGCCGATCGCTTCTTCCTCGTTGTACGTCCCCATCACGACGGCGACGTCGTCGAACGTGTAGTCCATATCTCCACCAGCGGACCGTCTTACTTGAGTGTTTAGGTTTGCCTAAAACGTCGCGTTCGAGGGGCAGACAGCTTCGTGGAGACGGGCGGTAACGTGGTCGGCGAGACGGGCGAGGTTCTCGGTGTCCTCGCGGTTGTACGAGACGAGCGTCTCGAGAGCGGCCTCGTCGCCGCGTTCGTACTCTCGCCAGAGCCGAACGGCGTCCTTCCCGGAGAGGTCGGGGCGGTCGCGGTCGATGTCGATTTCCTGTTCGATGGGTTTCAGGCCGCCCGTGAGGTCGAGACGGCGACAGGGGTACATGAGGTCGAGGTGGGGCGCCGTGATCTCGACGTCGAACGATTCCTCGAGGAAGGGCACGTCGAAGCGAGCGCCGTTGAACGTGACGATAAGGGGGGCGTCCGCGAACTGCTCGCGAAGCGCGCCGGCGGTGAGGTCGTCGCCGCGAATCAGGGTGTCGACCGCCCCGTCGCGGTAGAAACTCACCGTCGTCACGTCGTTGCGGTCGGCGTCGAGCCCCGTCGTCTCGATGTCGAAACACAGGGCGTCGTCACGGAAGTTCTCGTAGAGTCGCCAGCGCTCGCCGGAGGGGAACGAGTCGTCGAAAAAGCGGGCGTTCCCCCGGCTGAGGTGGTCGGTCGCCAGGTCGACGAACTCGTGGATGCGGTCGGCGGTGGTCGGGCCGACGACGGAGCCGTCGAACTCCTCCCAGTGAGTGATGCCGGCTTCCCAGAGTCGGCGCTCGGTCGTCTCGCCCACGCCGCGTATCGGGATGAAACTGTTCTCGATGCGCACGAACGTCCGTGCGCGGTGGGGAGGCAAAAAGCTCGCGTCCTGGACACACCGACGCCGGTGCGTTAGTCCAGGTTCGAAATCGCTTCGTCGACATCGAAATCGGCCGTGGTCTCGGACCCTTCTTCGCTCCGGTCGACTTTCTCTTGGTCCTCGTCGATTTCGACGTCCGCTGCCTCGTCTTCGGTGTACTCGGTGTTGACGCCCCAGGGCATGTTATCGTGCCTCCGCTCGACCGTCGCCGGCGAAATCGCTCGCGTCGGAACGACCCGCTCCGTTCGTGATCCGGTGATCCATTGGTGGTTTCCCTACCGGACGTAGCGATATATCTGTTGGGATGGGACATCCGCGCTAACCGGCGCTCTGCGTCGACCCTGACTGACTCAGACACTCAGCGAGAGCGAGAGCACTCATAGCCAGCGCCGCTACGCATCTCGGTTACAACCGATTGAGGTGAGAAGTTCAACGTGAACTGCCTCCGCGGAGGCTCAAACGAGGAAGAAACGGTGGAACGACGAGTTAGGTCTCGGTTCGGAATCGAATCTCGATCTCGTCTGCATCCCTGACTACGATACCCTCATCCGTTTCGGTCACGGTAGATTGGCTCCCAACGAGTCGATCTCGAAGCGCGTCGAGTGCCTGTGTCTCTGGAAGGACCACCTCGAACCAGGCTAATCCTCGGCCGTTGCTTGGCCCCGTTCGATGGTGCCACGTGTTCGCCCCGATGTGATGGTGGTACTCTCCGGCAGACACGAAGTGCGCGTCTGGCCAGGTTGCTTGCACCTCGAACCCGAGGGTGTCTACGTAGAAGTCCCTGAATGCGTCAATCGAGGAGACTTCGAGATGGACATGGCCGACGTCTGTGCCCGGCGGTGCCCGAGCATCACCACCACCAGCGGCTTCGATCCTATCGAGATCGAGTCGGTCGGAGCCGATTCTGATCTTCCCATTGTCGTCGATGGACCACTCGTCGCGGGGGAAGTCCCGGTAGATCTCAACGCCATTCCCCTCGGGGTCTGTGAGATACAGCGCCTCGCTGACGAGATGGTCAGACGCACCACCGAGCTGCCAGTGCTCTCGTATCCGACCGAGCGCGTCACCGAGCGCCTCACGTGAGGGCACTCTGAATGCATTGTGGTAGAGCCCAGTTGCAGCTCGGTGACGCTTCAGGGCATCTTCCGCTCCCTCCAGGACGAGCAGTGACGTGTCGTCAACCCCGAGAACGGCGGTCGTGTCGTCTAGGCGGAGCACACTGAGGCCGACGACATCCCGGTAGAATCCGCTCATCTCATCGAGGTCGGCGACGCGAAGCGCTGTCCGGCCGATACGTGTTCCTTGCGGGAGTACGTCTGTAGTCATTGATACTATGAAAATAAACGCGAGCGCTACTTATTCGTCCCTGCCTCTCGACTGAGACGAGTCAGCGGAGCGGTCCTCTTGGTCGAACAGTACCCCTTCGATCGAGAACGCTCCAGGGCCACTCAGGACGAGCGCTACTGCGATCACGGTTAGCGTGAGCGTCAGTTCGATACCGTTACTCGTGACCGGATACCCATTGGGAAGATGGTACAGGACTGTCGCGACGAGCATGTCGATGGCGATCACCGCGCTTGCGAGTCGAACGGCCAAGCCGACTAGCAACAAGATACCGCCGACAAGTTCGACGAGACCGACCCCCCACGCAGCAATCGTGGGGAGTGGAACGCCGAGGCTCGCCAAGAACCCTGCGAAGCCCGAGATACCCATCGGTTTCGGTCCGACTCCGAAGACTTTGCCGACGCCTGCGATAAGCATCGGGATCCCGAGGGCGAGTCGAACGAGGGGCAGACTCCACCGCGTAGTCGTCTCGGATGACAGTTGGCGTGATACGGTCTGGGCCATTATTCCACCAGCTCCGGCTGACCGCCAGTCATCTGGACGATCTGGCCCGTTACACCCTCATTCGAGAGCAGGTGGACCACTTCATCGACGACCGACGTAGGGGCCGTCCACTCGGAGAAGTCGGCGTCCGGCATCGCTTCGCGGTTCCCCGGCACGTCGATGAGGAACGGGGCGATCGCGTTGACGCGAGCATCGAGCTCGACATCGAGCGACTCGGTCAACGTCCGGACCGCACCCTTCCCCACGTTGTAGGCCAGCGTGCCCGACACCGGATCGATCGCCCGGTCGGAGCTGAACAGCACGATACTACTGTGTTCATTGAGCTGGTCCGCGAACGCCTTGACGGTCAGGAATGCCGTCGTTGCGTGGCGACTGAGAGCGGATTCAAATGCGTCGCCATCGGTTTCGTTGATGCCGCCCATCGAGAACCCGCCAGCGAGGCCGACGATGTGGTCGACCGAGTCGTGTTCCTCGGTGACGGCCTCAGCGAACGCTTCGACCGCCGCTTGGTCGGTAAGATCGACTCGGTGGTATGACACCGCATCGGCGTACTCAGCGCGGCTTTCGACAGCATCTCTCTCGGTCTCGGTAACGTAGGTGCCGATCACACCGGCGCCCTGGTCAACGAGCTGGTCCGTCACGTATGGGCCTATGTTGCCGGTCGCACCGGTCACAAGCACCGTCGCGTTTTGTAGTTCCATTACATTACCAAGTAGGCTACCAAATCTATATATACTTCAGGCAACAATAATCTAACCAAGTAATGGCGACACAACCACCGACGTCCGAATCCGACATCGAGCAACGGAATGCAGATGTTTGTAATGTAGTGGGATCGATCGAGGAGATCGGTTCGAAGTGGAAGCTCATCGTCCTCAACGACCTGCGAGACGGCGAAAAACGGTTCAACGAACTCAAGCGATCGACGGGGGCGAGTTCGTACACCCTCTCGCGCGTGCTTGACGACTTGGAGGACGAAGAGCTCATCGAGAACCGAAAGGAGTTCGAATCGCCAGTCGCGAGCTATTACAGCCTGACTGAGAAAGGTGGCGCGCTCTGTCCCGTCTTCGACGTGTTAGACGAGTGGGGCGACGAGTGGCTCTGAATTCGGGGGTCACCACATGACAGACAACAAGTCATTCGAGGATGTCGATGTCCCTGAGGACCCGCTCGAAGATCTGGACCGTGCGACGCAGCAGTTGACTGCCCGGACCGAAGAGCGTCGGTATGGCAAGAAAATGGTCATTGTCGAGGGATTCGAAGGCGACACCGACCTCGAATCACTCGCTTCGGAGCTGAAATCCGCACTCGGAACCGGTGGCACGGTCAAAGGAGACCACATCGAACTGCAGGGCGATCACGAGGAGCGTGTCCGTGAACTACTCAAAGAAAACGGGTACACCGTCAAGGGATGACTCTCGTGCTGAACACGAGTGCACTGACCGATTTTGATGTCTTGGATACGTCGCGGGACTGCACCGATCACGTCAGCGGTGACCTGTAAGCAAACGCCGAACGGTTCGATATAGCGCCATATACTTTATAGACCCCGTCACTCACGAACCGCGCGAGACGGCGATGGCGTACTCGACTCAGCCGACCCGTTTATCCCGACACCGGCCAAAGCGACGGTATGTGCGGGCGGTACACCCTATTCACGCCGGCCGAGGAACTAGCCGAACGCTTCGGGACGCGGACCCCGACGTTCGATCCGCAGTACAACTGCGCACCAGGGCAGTCGCTGCCGGTCGTCACCGGCGACGACCCCGACCGAATGGCCCACAAACAGTGGGGACTCATCCCCGAATGGGCCGACAGCGCCTCGACGGACCTCATCAACGCGCGGGCAGAAACCTTGACGGAGAAGCCGAGTTTCGCGGAGTCGGTCGAACACCGCCGGTGTCTCGTCCCCGCGGACGGTTTCTACGAGTGGGTCGACCGCGACAGCGGCACGCGACCGTACCGGGTCGCGTTCGCGGACGACCGCCCATTCGCGATGGCGGGGATCTGGTCGCGGTGGCACCCCGAAACCCGTCAGACCGGGCTGGGAGAGTTCACCGGCGGGCCTGCGTCCGACGACGCCGATCCGATCGATTCCTTCGCCATCGTGACGACGGAACCGAACGGCCTCGTCTCTGACCTGCATCACCGGATGGCCGTCATCCTCGATCCGAGCGAGGAGTCGACGTGGCTCCACGGGTCGCTCGACGAGGCAGTCGAACTTCTCGACCCGCCGGACATCGATCTGACGGCCTCCCCCGTCTCGCCGCGAGTGAACGATCCGACCGTCGACGACCCCTCGCTGATCGAACGCGCGGACGCGTGATCGAGTCGAACCGGGGTGTAAATTATATTTGTGAAGAGGATGCCACTATGAGTAGAATATCAGCCCCTCTCTCACAAATAATAGTATTTCACGGGGGAGAAAGCAGTACTAGATCTACGAATAAAGACCCTTATTTCCCTCAGTGGGACTACTTTGAAGTTCCCGGCAATCGAGGGGGCGCATATGGCAGACGACGCCGACAGCGTCGCGGTGAAGACGTACGTGCCGAAGTACCAGAAAGAACGCTGGCGCGAACACGCCGACCGCCTCGGGATGAGTCAAAGCGAGTTCGTCCGGACGATGGTCCAGGCCGGACGCGGAGATTTCGAGATTCCGGAGCGGACACCCGGCACCAAAGACGGGGCTGAAGCGGCCTCTTCGGGGCTCGAACCCCGGGTGAAAGACGCCCTCGACCCGGATGACCACCGTTCCTGGGACGACCTCGTTTCAGCCCTCTCCGACGACATCGAGGATCGCCTGGAAGAGACCCTGGAGACGCTCCAGGAGGCAAACGTCGTCCAGTACAGCGGCCGCCACGGCGGCTACACGCTTCGGGAGGAACCGTGAGCGACGTTGACGACCCTGTGGGTTACTTCCTACAAGACATGACCTACCACGGCAAGACCGACCGCACCCGGTCGGCCTACGAACGGGTCTTGCGGGACTTCGAGACGTTTCTCGCCGACGAGCGCGGGGTCGACACGCCCGGCGCGGCCGAACACCGGGACTGTATGGCCTGGATTCACCGCCTTCGGGGCTCGGTCGCCGAAAGCACCGTCGCCACCTACGCCGCCTATCTCCACCGGTTCTACGCCTACATGGTCCAGGTCGGCACGTTCGAATCCAATCCGATGACCCTGGTCGCCGAGGAGATGGACGAACGGATCAACACCGATCCGACTCGCCGGGAGATCACGGTCCCCGAGATGCGGCAGTTCCTCGCCGGAATCGATCACCCTCTCGACCGTGCGCTGCTGGTGACGATGCTCAAAACCGGCATTCGGGTGGGTGAACTCTGTAATCTCGACCTGCGAGACCTCTCCCTACCGATAACGCGGGAGACGCTCGACATCCCGATCCGCCCCCAGCTCGACGGCCGGGGCGACGCGCTCTTCGTCGCGGCGGACCACGCCGTCGGCGACGTGAGCGAGGGCGAACGCCGGACGGCGGCGAACAAACGCAAGCGAGCGACGGTAATCCCGGTCGACGAGGAGCTCCGGACAGCGCTCGTCCGGTGGCTAGCGATCAGGCCCGATCCGCGCTCCGACGCCGACCCACTCTTTCTCAGCACGGCGGACAACTGGGGAAAACGCGTCACACCCCACGTCGTCCACCACACCGTCGAGAGCCACGCGCGCGAGCGTGGATGGCACCGCGACGGCGGTGGGGCCGAGGAGAACGTCACGCCCCACTACTTCCGACACTTCTTCACGACCCACCTCCGGGACCGTACCGGCGACCGTGGCATCGTCAAATACCTCCGTGGCGACGTGGCCAGCGACATCATCGACACCTACACCCACGACTGGGGTGATCGCGTCCGTCACACGTACGAGGAAAACATCTACCGATTGACGTGAACCGGTGGTTTGGGCGAGTGGATAAACTTCATGCCGCTATACAGAATCTGCGATGATAGGTCTGCGTGGGTCCTGTCGATATCGGCCGCTAGAAGGCCCTTCAGTCCCGATCCGTCCAGAAGTCGAAGTCGCGCCCGGGGGCGAAAACATCGAGGCCGAGGGCGCGTTCGTCGCCCGTGTTCTCGACGCGATGTGACTCCCAGGCCTCGAGATGGACGGAGTCGTACCGCTCCAGGGTCACGTGGTCGTCCTCGGTGTACACCGTGAGTTCGCCCTGGAGCACCAGACAGACCTGTTCGTTCTCGTGGTCGTGCATCGGCGAGGAGTGACCGGGTGGTTTCTCGAACCACTCGAAGCTGAACCGGTCGCTACCGGCCATCGACACCCGGCGCCAGTTCTCGTCGGGTTCGTACGTCTCGGCGTCGTCGAAGGAGACGGGCTGCATGCTCGTCGCGAGGCAGCGGTCCATCTAAAGGAGTTCGAAGCGCGGCCGAGGCGACGGGAATAGTATAAAATCCCAGCGGCGAGAGAGGCGACGTATGAGACGTGAGCGGACGGTGACAGCGTGACGCTGCAGTTACCGAGCGAGATCGTCGTCGAGCGGTTCCTGCCGACGGTCCGGTCGATGTTAGCCGCTGAACTGGCGGACCGTGAGTTCTCTCAGCGAGAGATCGCCACTCGTCTCGGCATCTCGCAGGCGGCCGTGAGCCAGTACCTGTCCGGGGAGCGGCGTGGCGAGGAGCGGTTCGCAGAGCATCCCCGGATGCAGGCGACGATCGAACGGATCGCCGACGGGTTCGACGACGGGACGATGGACGACTACGAGGCCCTGGCGGAACTGCTGGAACTCGTCCGCGCGTTCGAGGATCGGGGGCCGATCTGCGCGGTTCACGAGGAGGAGATGCCCGCGCTGGAGGGCCTGGGCTGTGATCTCTGTGTGCGCGGACGCGACCCGTCGGTACAGACGGAGCGCGAAGTACTCGCGAACGTCCGTCGCGCAGTCCGGCAGTTTTCGAACACACCGGAAGTGGCAGTTCACGTTCCGAACGTCGGGACGAACGTGGCGATGGCGCTGCCCGACGCGAGCGACGAGACGGATGTCGCCGCGGTCCCGGGGCGCATCCACGCCATGCGCGGCGGCGTCAACGTCCCGTCGAATCCGGAGTTCGGGGCGTCACACCACGTGGCGACGACACTGCTCACCGCCACGAGCGCCGATCCGTCGGTCCGCGGAGCGATCAACTTGGCCACGAGCGACGCGGTACTCGCTGCCATCCCGGACGACATCGACGCCGTCGCGTTCGACGCCGCGTACGACGACCGGGGGGAGCGTCTCACCGAGGCGTTCGAGACGTACGGCGGCGTCCCGCAGGTCATCTACCACGAGGGCGATTTCGGTATCGAACCGATCACCTATGTGCTCGGGACGAGTGCGGTCGACGCCGTAGAGACGGCCACAGAACTGATCGAACGGGGTGAGTGAACGACTGCGGGGCCGCGACTCGGCCGAGGCCGAGCGGCTCAGGTGCTCTCGAACTCTTCGCCGTAGTCGCCACCGTAGCGGATGAAGAAGTACGCGAGCGCGAGGACTGCGACGAGCGACCCCGTCAGCGCGACGACGAGGGACTTCGCGCTGTCGGGAACGGCGGGACCGCTGACGCCGCCTCCGCCTCCGCCTCCGCCACCACCGCCACCGCCGGAGTCGGGGATCGCCCCGACGACGACGACGCCTTTCATGCCCATGGCCTGGTGGGGTGAGCAGTAGTATTTGGTGACGCCCTCTTCTTCGAAAGTCTGCTCGAAGGTGAAGCCCGCTTCGCCCGTGAGGTCGCTCTCGAAGTCGCCGCCGTCGTCGACGACGTTGTGCTGACCGCCCTCGCCGGTCCACTCCCAGACGACGGTCGTTCCGGGATCGACCTGGACGGCCGGCGGGTCGAACGCGAACGCCCCGCCGTTGCCCTCGGCGCCGACCATCACCGTCACCTCGTCCTGGCCGGTCGCGTCGGTCACCTCGCTGTAGTTCCCCACGTCGCTCATCCATCCGTCGAACGACGGCTGGGCCGCGACGGTTCCGGCGGCGGCCGCCGTGGCCGTCGTGCCCGCGACGGCGGTCAGCAACCCGCGCCGGGAGACGGAACGATGACTACCCATACCGGCGGTTACGCGCCATCCTACGAAAACCTGACTATCCCGGCCGGGGAGAATCGACCCCTACGCTTACGGTGTCGTCGTACCCACCCTGTGGCATGACGAAACGACTGCTCGTTCCCGTCGACGGATCGGACCCCGCAGACGCGGCGCTCGAGTTTGTCCTCGACGAATATCCGGACGCCGAACTCACGATCATCTCCGTCGTCGATCCGACGGACGTCGGATTCGGCTCCATCGAGGCGGCGCCGAGTACGTTCGACCGCCTGAGACAGAAGTCTCAGGAGCGAACGGAGCAGGTCCTCGAAGAGGCACGAAAGCGAGCGGAGGAACGGGGCGTGTCGGTCGAGACGGAGACAGTCGTCGGCATGCCGTCCCGAGCTATCGTCGAGTGGGCGGAGGACAACGACATCGACGGGATCATCATCGGGAGCCACGGGCGAGAAGGAGTCACGCGCGTCCTGCTCGGCAGCGTGGCCGAAACGGTCGTCCGTCGGTCTCCCGTTCCGGTGACGGTCGTTCGCTAGCTCCCGCTCGAATCGGCCGACTTGTCGTTGGATAGCTCCCGGAACGCGACGGAGAAATCGGTGTCGTCGAACTCCTCGACGGTGGTATCGATCTCCTGTTCGATGGCGTCGAGCTGGCGGAGGAGGTCCTGATACTCCTCGCTCTCTTCGAGTTCGTGGGGCGTCTTGGCCGCTTCGAGCGTCACCTTCTTCTCGACGAGCTGGAACTTGTGCTGGAGGTTGTCGTCGTAGGAGTTACGGACGACCATCCGCTCGACCGTCCGGACGAGTTCGGGCTGATCGACGGGTTTGACGAGGTAGTCGTCGATCGCCATCTCGACGATGTCGAACCCGGGGTCGACGGCGGTCACCATCACGATCCGGACATCCAGACCGCGCTCCTCGACGGCTTCGACGACTTCGTCGCCCGAAAGCCCGGGCATGCGCCGGTCGAGCAACAGCACGTCGATGTCCTCGTCCAGCATCTCCAAGGCGTCTTCACCGTTGTAGGCGGTGCGAGCCTCGGCGACTTCGTCGATCCAGTAGGCGTAGAGATCGGCGAGCGACTGCTCGTCGTCGACGATGAGGACGGTCGCGTCCGAGAGCGTAGTGGTCATGGTCGTGAGATCGGAACGGAGCGTGCGGCCGCCCGCCGAACGAACTGCCGCTGTAGGCGAGTGGCGGGGTTCGTCCGCCGACGTTCGATTGACCAAAATTACTCGACCGGTATATACCTATTGGCCGCATATCAGCGCGGATATCGTCGGCCGCGAGTCTCGCCACCGCTCCCATCCGTCGATCAGCAGCCCCTTGCCGCGACCGAGATGTGGTGGGCGGCCGACAGTACGATTTATTGTGGATGGGCGTATCTAAAATGATAACGAATGGACGGAACTGAACTGCTTCGGGTTCTGGGCAACGAGTACAACCCCGAGATACTGAGTTTCGCGCACGAACCGCGGTCGGCCCAGGAACTCAGCGACGAACTCGACATTCCGATCGCTACCTGCTACCGGCGGATCGAGGAACTGACGGACGCGGAGTTGCTCGAACACCACGACCGCGTCCTCTCGGACGAACGACGCCGGGTCAACGTCTATCGCCGAAACGTCGAGGAAGTGGTCGTGGATTTCACGGACGACGAGATATCCGTCACCGTGGAGGAACGCCAGGAAGTCACCAGCCGTCTCGACGAGGCGTGGCGGACGCTTTCGCAGTGATCACTCGGGGAACGGGTCGTTCTGCTGGCCCATCATCGAGAACCCGGCCGCGCGTTCGTGGACGGTGATGCCACCCTCGTCGATATTCATCGGGAAGATGTCCGTCTCGATCTGTTGCTTTCGCATCTTGGCCACCCAGAGATACCGATTGACGCCCGACTCCGTGGGCGTCTGTATCAGGTAGATGTTACCGTCGGTGAGGAAATTCTCAAGACCGATATCTTGCTCCGGGAACACCGCGGACTGCTCGGCGATGAGCAGCGATGTCAACCCGTTCGCCTTCAGGATGTCGGAGAACTTGAGCAGGTACGTCCGCTTCTCCTTCTCGTCCTCGAAAAACAGTTCGAACATCGTCAGCGAGTCGAGCACGAGCCGTTCGTACTCCGTCTCCTCGAAGGCCGCCAGCAGTTGGTCCAGCGTCGCGTTGAAGTCGTTGTGACGGAGGAGTTCCTGCTTGTCGTAGACCAGGATCTGTCCGTCGTCGACCAGTTCCCGCCAGTTCTCGAAGCCGATGGAGTCGGCCGCCTGCGCGATGTCTTCGGCGTTTTCCTCGAAGGAGAGATAGATGCCCTTCTCGTCGAAGCGCGTGACGCCGTTGTAGATGTACTGGAGCCCCAGAATACTCTTGCCAGTTCCCGGATTCCCACTGATCAGTACGGTCGCGTTGTTGACGATGCCACCGCCGAGGATCGAATCCAGCCCCTCGATGCCGGTTCGTGTCAGCTCCGTCATTGCCCGTAGTTGCGGGGACGGACTGAAATAGGTTCCCAACGGGTGTCGAATCGCACCCGCTCAGACGGGTGCGGTAACGGACTGATCATCAGTCGGCCGCGGGCAGGTCCAGCGCTCGCCCGGAGCCGCTGGAGACGTGACGATCCCACAGGACGAGCGTCGTCGGCAACACGAGGATCGAGGCCAGATACGAGTAGAGCACGCTCAGCGCGATCAACAGCCCGAACTGCCCGAGGATGGGCGAGATGGCGAGCCAGAGGACGCCGAGCCCCGAGACGGTGGTCAGCATGCTTCCGGTGAGCGCGCCGCCGGTACCACGGACGGTGGCGAGCAACGCATCGTCGACATCGGTCGCGGCGTCGTACTCCTCGACGAAGCGATGGAGGAGGTGCGCCGAGTAGTCGATTCCCAGCCCGATGGCGATAGAGAGGCTCGTCCCCGTGAGCACGTTGAACGGGATGTCGAGATAGCGCATCGTCGAGGCGAGGGCGGCGACGGTGACGAGGATCGGCAGGACGTTCACCAGGCCGAGGGAGGGGCGCCCTTCGAGCGCCCCATACACCAGCACCAGAAACGCGGCCGCGGCGACGAGCGCGACCACGAGGCTCCGGAACGCCGACTCGCCGATCACGTCCGAGACGGCCTTCAGGACGATGACGTTCCCGGTCGCCGTCGCCTCGAACCGCACCCGGTCGGCCACCTGTCGGGTGTCGTCGGTGACGGCCTCCTGGCTCGCGTCGGCCTCGACCGAATACTGGATGCGCGCGCTGGAGTAGTCGTCGGTGATGTAGTTCAGCGCCTGCCCGCGTGCGGGCGAATCCAGGAGCGCGGCGTAGACGGTCCGGAGATTATCGTCCGGAATCCCGTTGTCGTTCCGGTCGTTGCGCGCGACCAGGGCCGCGAATTCGGGGTCGCGATCGGCGTAGTCCCGAATGACGGTCACGATGCTCGTTTCCCGGGCGTGGCCGTCGTCAGCGACGAAACTCGACGGTGGGTCGTCGCCCGCCCGCCACAGCGCCTCCAGCGCGTAGTCCTGATGTAACGGCCCCTCGACGTACACCGTCGTGGTGTCCTGCTCCCCGGTCTGGAAGTTTCGCTCCAGGAAGTTCGTCGTCTGGGTGACGGTGTAGTCGCCGGGACGGAACGGTTCGGGCACGTAGTCCAGGTACGCGGGCGGCTCCTCGGGCGGGAGGAAGTCGTCCTGGGTGAACCGGCTGTCGACGCCGGCGCCGTACTGGCCCATGACCGCCGTCGAGACGAGGACGACGACGAGAAAGAGCTTCGGCGCCGCGCGGGCGACGTGGACGCCCACGGGGAGGACCCGGCCGAGCAGGGACTCCTCGTCGCCGAGCGCCGCGGAGCCGAACTCCGGGATACCGAGGCGTTCGCGCCACGTGTCGGCGACGACTTTTGTCGCCGGCAGGAAGACACCGAACACGAAGAAGGTGAAGACGATCCCGACCGCCGCGACGATGCCGAGTTCGCGAATCGAACTCAGCCCGCTGCTCAGGTTGGCCGCGAAGCCGAGCACTGTCGTTCCCGTGACGATGAAGAAGGCGACGACGAGCTGATCCGTGGTGATGCGCATCGCCTCGCGAACGCTCACGTCGTCGACGTGTTCCTCGCGGTAGCGGTTGATCGCGTGGATGCCGAAGTCGATGCCGACGGCGAGCAGCAGCGGCGGAATCGCGATGAGCAGCTGCGAGAACGCGATGCCGGCGAGTCCCATGAAGCCGAAGGTCCAGAGCATCGTCATCGCGAGAGCGATCAGGCCGAGCAGGAGGTCGACCGGGTCGCGGTAGGCGACGATCAGGAAAAACAGGATCAGCGCGATGGCGGCCGGGATCACCAGCGCGAGCGAGTCGTTGATGACGTTGCCGAGTTCCTCGGAGATGATGCCGCTCCCGAAGACGGTGATGTCGCCGCCGACCGAAGAGACGACGTATGCGGCCTGGAGCTGGATCGACGTGAGCGGGCTGGTGCCGCTGGTTCCGGCGCCTTCGCTCCCGCCACCTGGCAAGCGGTGCGAGACCGTGCCGATAGTGGCCGACGCCGACGCCGACCGGGCGTTGTAGTCGTCGCTGAGCAGGGACCGTAGCCGGGGGTTGCCAGCGACCGTCTCCCGGACCGCGCGGTCGATTTCCCCGGGCGTCGACCGTTCGACCGCCCGAATCTCGTCGGCGAGGGAGTCCGCCTCGGGGTCGAGCGTGCGAGCGACCGACCGCGCGACACTCGCCGTCCCCGACACCTGCAAGTCGTCGTGGTCGGTGAGGCGGTGCTGTGCCCGGAGCATCCGCAGGAGTTCGGGCTTCGAGAGGACGTTCGTCCCGGAGTGGATCAACTGCGTCGTCCCGCTGCCGTCGTCGAAGGTGGTGCGCTCGAAGTTGTCGTTCACCTCCTGTAGTGCTTGCTCCGCGGGGACGTCCTCGGTGAACTGGTCGGTGCCGGAGTCGGTGCCGCCACCGCCGAGGCCGACGACGAACAGCCCGGAGATGAGGAGAAAGAGCAGGATAACGCGGCCGGGACGGTCGACGATCCACGCGTCGAGCGCGTCGACGTACCGCTCGGCGTCGATTCGGAAATCGGGACGGGACACGTATCGGTCAGTTGCCCCCGTCGCGCCGGCGATACCAGACGGACAGGCCGAGAACGACCGCGAGCGCACCGACGGTGAGCGGGACGACCGGCGGGCCGCGTTGCGCCGGCGGTTCGGCGGTGATCGGCAGCCGATACGTCCGCGAGACCTGCGTGTCACCGTCGGGGAGCGCGTACTGGAAATCCAGCGAGACCGGGTACGCCTTCCGGAGGGCGTTCGGACTCGTGCTCAACCCGATGGTGATCGTTCGCGTCTCGCCGGGCGCGAGCGTCGAGACCAGCGCCTCGTCGTCGCCGCTGCTCAGCGGCGCCTGGACGAAGGCCTTGGCCTCCACGTCGCGGAGGGGTTCGTCACCCTGATTGGTCACGCGGATGTCGAGTGTCGTGGTGCCGCCGGCGACCACGGTCCGGTTGACCGCCTCGACGACGAACCGATCACGCTGGGGCGCGATGGCGACGCGTTGCTCCAGCGCGTCGCTCCGGCGGATGTCGTCGCGCTGGTTGCGATACCGCACGGAGACGTTGAACTGCTGGGTGCTGGCGCTCGCTGCGTCGCTGACCGAGACGTCGAAGTCGAACTCGCCGGCTGCTCCCGGCTCGAGCGTGTCGAGGGCGTACTCTCGGGACTCGATGTCGATGTTGGGGTTCGACGAATGGAACACCACCACTGGCTGGCGGGCCACGTCCGGCCCCTGGTTGACGACCGTGCCGGTGAAGGTCCCGTCCTCGCCGACCCGGAGCGTCGCGTTCGCGTCGCGGAGCGCGAAGGTCTGTTCGCGCGCGGGGCGGAGGCCGACCGCGATGGGTTCCGACGTGCGCGCGATGCCGTCAGTGTCCTCGTGTTCGACGCGCGCCGTCAGACTGTAGTTGCGCAGTGTGGCGTCGTTGGCGACGGCGACGGTGTAGTTCACCATCGCCTCGGTGCCGGGATCCCATTCGCCGACGTAGCCGGTGGAGGCAGTCGACTGACTCCCCAGCGTGAGTTCGTCGGTCGACGACGAGAGCACGACGCTCGCGTCGCGTGCCGGGCGCGTGCCGTCGTTTTCGAGCGTCACCGAGAGCGTGCCCGTATCGCCGACCTGGGCCGTCGTCTCGGAGTTCACGAGGTCGAACTGCGCCTGGTCGCGCACGCGAACCGTGATATACTGCGTCTCCTCGCGGGTGAGATCGTTGTACGTCGGTGCGCTGATGGCGTCGTACTCCACGCTGACGGTGTAGCCGTAGGAGACGGTGACGGGGATGCGGTACCGCCCCGGTTCGACATCCTCCGGGACGGTGAGCGAAATGGGGCCGACGGGCGTCGTCCCCTGCGGAACGTCACCGACGGCGACGCGGCCCGTGTTGACTTCGAACGGCGTGCGACCGGCCTCGACTTCGACCGACGCGCCACGGGCGGTCGTGACTCGCTGTTCGTACTCCGCGGGACCGCCACGGGTCAGTTGGCCGTCGTTCGAGAGCACCAGATCGAGTTCCGTCCGGGTACCGGGTTCGACTTCGGTCGTCGAACTGTACAGATCGATGTCGGGACGACCGATGACGGTCCCGGACGACGACTGGCCGGCGGCGATTCCGGTCGCGGCGACGGTGGCGGTGACGACGAGGACAACGAGGAGGGCGTTCCGGTGTGGTGCGGTCATGGATTGAGCGGCGCAGGGGCGCTGATGTTCGCATAGATAGACGGAATGAACTATATAGCTTGTGAATGAACGTTCATTCACCGTGGCATTCGATCACCCCTTTCGCGACGACGCCGACGAGACGCGGACGGCGATCATGCGGGCGACCTACGCAGCGCTGATCGAACACGGGTACGAGAACCTCACGATCCAGCGGATCGACGAACAGTTCCCGAAAAGCAAGTCGCTCATCTACCAGCACTACGACGGCAAAGACGAGGTGCTGGTCGAACTCCTGGAGTATCTGCTCGACCATTTCGCCGCACAGATGCCACAGCCGGCGACCGAGAACGCCCACGACTGCCTCCGGAACGTGCTCGATTTTACTCTCGCGCCCGATCCCGAGCCGGAGCGCGCCGAACTCACGAACGTCATGGTCGAACTCCGGGGGCAGTCGCCCCACAACGAGACGTTCCGAACGTATTTCACGGCCAACGACCGGCGGTTCCGCGAGCAGTTCACCGACATCATCCAGCGCGGTATCGAGGAGGGCGTCTACCGGCCGGTCGACCCCGAACCGGTCGCGGAGTTCATCCTGACGGCGATCACGGGTGCCACGAGTCGGCGCGCGACCACCGACGACGGCGCCGATACGGCGGCCGTGCGGGCGGAACTGGACGCCTACCTCCGCGCGCGGCTACTCCGGGAGTCGGGGTCGAACGAGGATCATTGACCTCCTCCCACCCCTGAAGGGGTGGGATTCCCCGATGGGGATATTAGGGTTGCGCGTTTCCTCGGCGGCTTAAATACGCTTTCGCGTGGCCAGCGTCAACGGTCACTGCCCAGTTGTTACCAAGGGCGTGTTTTCCAGCGCGTGTAGCTCGGTCAAACGAGCCTTCCCACCTGCACGTGGCAGGCGATCGCGAAGCGGTCGGCAGGGTGTTCAGCCTGCTGGGCCGCACGGTTTGCGTCACCCGAAGTGTTACGCCGTGCATGGGTCACCCTCTCTCTGACTGATGTTCTCCGCCGCGTTCAAATCCGCGTGCCGCACATAGCCACAGTGCTGACACTCGAACTTGCTCCCGTCACGACCCACAAGTTCACCACACTGACTACACTCCTGACTTGTGTTCTCAGGGTCAACCTTCTCGACACGAATCCCTTCTTTCTCGGCCTTGTACGTGATGAACTGTTGGAGCTCGTAGAACGGCCACGAATGAACGCCGTACCACTCGCTACCGTCACGGATGTTTTCGAGGTCTTCGAGTTTAATGAGGGGATTCTCGAACTGACTGGCATATTCGACAAGCCGTTTCGAGAGGGTGTGGTTCATGTCTTGGATGCGACGGTACTCCTTGTTACCCACGCGAGTTCGGGCGCGATGCGCCCCAGTTTCCTGTAGGGAGTCGCGCAGGGAACGGTAGTACCGCCGCACAAACTTGTGTTCCTTGCCACTCACAAGGAACGAGTCAGCACTCGCATCGTCTGGCGTTGCAGCGAGGATGTAGTTGTGGCCAACGTCAACACCAATGGGTGTTTCCTCCCCATCTTGTCGCTCGTCGTATTCAATGGTGAACGAGCAATGCCAGTCGTCACCTTCACGCCAGACACTGAGTTTCGTCTTCTCAGCGTCGCCATCAAGTAGGGCTTGGACGGGTTCTTGGATGCTGTCGTGTACGTGAATTGGCGTGTACCACCAATCACTAATGCAGGGAAATCCAATGATAACAGAGTCGTTCTCTGTCGTGTGGATTTCCCAGTTTTGGTTGTTGACTTCGATAGGCTGTTCGCCCGTGTACTCGATGGGTTCGTCGTCGTAGTCGCTTTTCGCGTTGCGGATGGCTTGGTTTTGGAGTGCTGAGTAGAGTGGGTTGTCGATGTCGCCAGTTGTCACGGACGGGGGGAGCGTGCCGTCTTCCCAGCCGTCTACAAGCCGTTGTTTGCATTCGCGGAGGATGTGGGTGACGCGTTGCCACTCTTGACGGCGAGAGCGGCTGGGATTGCGGAACGTGGTTTCCACGCTTACCTCGACCATTACACGTGTAACGGGACGCGGACGGCCGAACCGAAACGTATCCGTCGCTGGCGCTCGTGTGTCGAGGTATCGATGGACGTCCTGATCTACGGCGCCGGGAGTCTGGGGAGTCTCGTCGGGGGACTGCTCGCGCGCGTCCACGACGTGACGCTCGTCGGTCGTGATCCCCATATCGCCGCAATACAGCGGTCAGGCCTCCGAATCACGGGCGTCGAGACGCTCGACGTCCGGCCGGCAGCGACGACGGCGGGCCGAGACGCCAGCGCGGACCTCGCCGTCGTGACGGTGAAAGCCTACGACACGGAGACGGCGGCCCACGACCTCGCGACCGGCGATGTCGGCGCCGTCCTCTCCCTGCAGAACGGCATGGGCAACGAGGACATCCTCGCGGCGCACGTCGACGCACCGGTGCTAGCGGGGACGGCGACCTGTGGCGCCCGCCTCGCGGAACCGGGCCACGTCGAGTGGCTCGGCCGGGGGACGGTCACGGTCGGCGCCTGGCGGCCGCCGGACGCGTCCGAACCCGTCGCCAGGGTCGTCGAGGCGTTTCGCGCGGCCGACGCCGACGCGTCGGTCACGACCGACGCGCGGAGTCGCCTCTGGGAGAAGTTGGCGGTCAACGCCGCGATCAACCCACTCACAGCGCTCGCGCGCGTCGAGAACGGGGCCGTGGCGGAGACGGACGCGCTCGCCGAGCTCGCGGCGGCGACGGCGACCGAGACGGCCCGCGTCGCCCGCGCCGACGGGGCCTCGCTCACCGACGCGGCGGCGGTCGAAGCCGTCGAGACCGTCGCCCGCGAGACGGCGCGAAACCGGTCGTCGATGTACCGCGATATCGCGCGGGGGCGGCGCACGGAGATCGACGCGATCAACGGCTACGTGGTCGACCGGGCGGCCGAGGCGGATCGCGCGGTGCCGAGCAACCGAACGCTCGCGGCGCTGATCCGTGGCTGGGAGGTCGGTGCGGGACTCCACGAGGGCTAGGATTAATTCCCCGGCGTGCGAGTCGCCGACGATGCCAACGGTACAGGAGATACGGCGGGCGTCGGCGGGGGACGAACCGCTGACGATGTTGACGGCGTACGACGCGCCCACGGCGTCGATCGTTGACGCGGCCGGGATCGACGTCATTCTGGTCGGCGATAGCGTGGGCAACGCGATGCTCGGCTACGACTCGACGCTCCCCGTGACGCTCGAGGAAATCGAGAGCCACACCGGCGCGGTGGTCCGCGCGACCGAGGACGCCCTCGTCGTCGCCGACATGCCGTTTTTGAGCTACGGAACGACCGAGGGAGAGGGAATCGAGAACGCGGGCCGACTCGTCAAGGAGGCAGGCGCCAACGCGGTGAAACTCGAATCCGGTCCGCACACCGTCGATCTCACCGAGCGACTGGTCCAGCTGGGGATTCCGGTGATGGCGCATCTCGGCTTGACGCCGCAGCGACGCAATCAGATGGGGTACGTCCGTCAGGGGACGACCGACGCTGCGGCGGCGGAGATTCGCGATCTGGCGCGGCGCCACGAGGCGGCCGGCGCGTTCTCGCTGGTGCTCGAACACGTCCCCGCCGACCTGGCCGCCGACGTGACTGCAGACCTCGACATCCCGGTGATCGGTATCGGGGCCGGCCCCGAGACTGACGGGCAGGTGCTCGTCGTGACGGACGTCATCGGGCTGTCCGACTCCAGTCCCCCGTTCGCGGAACAGTTCGGCGACGTGCGCGGGGAGATGGAAGCGGCGGTGGACGCGTTCCGGGAGGCCGTCGAGGACGGCGACTTCCCCTAGTCCGGGCCGCGGATCGCCGTCGCGAGAAGCGGTCGCATCAGTCCGACGACGGGCGCGTCGGCGCTGTCGGTCCAGATGGCGCGGTGATTGCGAACGCCCGGGAGGTCGGAGGCGGCGTCGGCGCTGACGAGGAGGGCGTCCCCGTCGACCATGAGGACGCTCGTGACGGCGCCGGTCTCGATGGGGTAGGCGTCCCACCAGGTCCAGGTTTCGACGACATCGGCGTCGTCGAGGCAGTCACGGAGGCGGTCACGGATCGGCTCGCCCGGCGACCCGACCACCACCGTCACGCCGCGGTCGGCCGCGTCCGTCAGCGCGTCGACCAGTTCGTCGCCGAGCAGTGCCTCGACGCCGACGGCCAGCAACACCTCATGTTCGGCGTCGTCGACGAGCGTCGCGAGCCGCTCCGAGACGGCGGCTTCCCCCTCCATCGACCAGACTTCGCCCGCGCCGGTCGAGCGGTCAGGTGAGCCGAGGCGCGGGAGGACAGCGCCGAGACGGTCGAGGCGACTCCGGCACTCGCGTTCGAGCAGGTCGACCGCTTCGTCGGGTGAGACGGCCCGGAAGCGCCGAGGTTTCGACTCTTGGACGCTGACCAGTCCTCGGTCCTGCAGGGCGTCCATGCTGTCGTAGATGCGTGCGCGCGGTACGTCCGCCACTTCGCTCACTTCCTTTGCCGTCCCCTCGCGGAGGCGCATCAGGGCGACGAACGACTTCGCCTCGTACTCCGTGAGTTCGAACGTCCGGAGCGTGCCGACTGCCTCTTCGACGAATGAGTCGCTTTCGGCGTCGGGTGATGGGTTTTGCGTCACTACGAGTCTCCCGTGTCGTCCCCGAGTTGGGATGACACCACCAAAAAGAGTCGGGTCAGACAGTGGCCTTCGTTGGCACGGCACGCGAGTTGTTTCTATTGGAATCAAAACATAGGAGAAACTATTAAGATACTACCAGTACAACCCGCAACTGAAGCGCGACCGACTGCCACGCGCCGCTGACCCCAATCATGAGCCAGGAGTTCCGAACCCTCCGAGAGACCGGCGGGGCACAGCACACCACGACCGAGAGCCGGACCGACCAGCGCGTCTGCCCGGAGTGTGACGCATCGCTCGTCGTCGAGGAAGACGAGATCGACCACGGCCCCGAGTGGCGCGCCTTCGACTCCAGCGAACGCGCGGAGAAGAGTCGCGTCGGGGCGCCGACGACGAAACTCCTGCACGACGACGGCCTCTCGTCGGTCATCGACTGGCAGGACCGGGACGCGAACGGGCGCACTATCGACGGGAGCAAGCGTCGCAAACTCCAGCGACTCCGGACGTGGGACGAGCGGTTCCGCTCGAAGAACGCCCAGGAGCGCAACCTCAAGCAGGCGCTCGGCGAAATCGATCGGATGTCGTCGGCGCTCGGACTGCCGGAGAGCGTCCGCGAGACGGCGAGCGTCGTCTACCGTCGGGCGCTGGAGGACGACCTGTTGCGCGGGCGGTCCATCGAAGCGATGGCGACGGCGTCGGTGTACGCCGCCGCCCGCCAGGCGTCGGTCCCCCGGAGCCTCGACGAGTTCGAACCCGTCAGCCGGGTCGACCGCAAGGAGTTCTCGCGGGCCTACCGGTACATCGTCCGCGAACTCGGTCTCGCCATCGAACCCGCCAACCCCCTGGAGTATCTGCCGCGGTTCGCGTCGGACCTCGACCTCGACGGCGAGACGAAGGCGCGGGCGCGCTCCCTGCTCAAAGAGGGGATGCAGAACGACGTCCACAGCGGCAAGAGTCCGGTCGGCCTCGCGGCGGCGGCGCTCTACGCCGCCTCGATTCTCGAGGGGAAGAAAGTGACCCAGAAGGAGGTGTGTTCGGTGAGCGACGTTTCGGAAGTCACCGTCCGCAACCGTTACACCGAGTTGCTGGAGGCCGGCACCGACCCGGACGCCGCCCGCGGCGCCGTCTAGGGGCTGATCGCCGTCTCGACATCGGCCCCGACCCGGACGCCGCCCGCGGCGCCGTCTAGGGGCTGATCGCCGTCTCGACATCGGCCCCGACGATCGCATCCCGGAGTCGCGCCGCTTCGGCGCCCGCTTCCGCGACGTTCTCCATCAACACCGTCTCGCTCGGGAAGAGGTCCTCGCCGACCACGAGGCCGTGTTCGCGGGCCGTCGACCCCGTTCGCGTGAGATAGACGCCCAGTCCCGCGTCGGCGATGGCGGCTTCCTCCGTCATCCCTGGCTCGGGATGGGTGAACTCGACGTTCTCGACCGCTTTCGTCCCCAGAATCGCCTCGACGAGGCGTTCGTATCGGGGCGAGATACAGAGCGGGCCGGCGTAGTCGGCGACGAACGCGCGGTCCAGATCGGTGCCGGGCGGGACCACCTCCGGCGTCGCGAGCAGGGTGTGATACACCGTATCGCCGAGGCCGCTCACGACCCGAACGTCCGTCTCCCGGGGGTCGATCCGGTCGTTGACGTCGGCGATGGATTCGACGCCCGTCTCGCCGAGCGTGACCACCTCCTCCAACACGAGGTCGGCGCTGTCGAATCCGAGCGCGAACTCGTGGGTGCGGAGCGCCCGAAACGGCTCCTCCCGGCCGATCAGTTCCACCCGAACGCCGCCGATGTCGAGCGCGGCGCTATCGAAGACGATCCGGCGTGGCTTCCCCGCCCGGTCGTCGCGCAGGAGGGTGTACTCCGGCGCGTACGGATCGGTGACATCGCTGTACGCGGCGAGTCGGTCGTAGACGCTGCGCTCGGCCATCGCGCTCTCCTTGGTGATCGCTTTCTCGTACCGGAGCGTCGAGGAGACGTCGTCGGCGAGTTCGTCCGCGCCGGCGACGGTCGCGAAGCGTTCGAGAACCGCCTCCAGCGGCCGTCCCTTGCGGGGGACGGCGATCCGAACCGTCTCGGTCATTGTGGACTGAACGAGGGCGCGGGCTTTACCGATTGCGCTTCGCGCGTCGCGGCCGCAGTCACTCCTCACCCGGCCCGAAGGCGCTGTTGAGCCGTTCTCGGAACGTCTGGACGTCGGACAGTTCGTCCTGGATCTCGTCCAGTTCCGACTCGATGTCGTCGATGTCCGACCGGAACGACTCGACCGTCGTCAGTCGGTCGTCGACGTTCTCCATCCGCGTCTCGACACCCGATAGCTGGTCGTCGACCGAGTCGATCCGATCGGAGAGCTCGGCGGTGGTGTCTGACAGCGCCGTCAGTTCGTCGTGGAGGTCCTCTCGGTCGTCGTCGGCCGCCGCCAGCGACTCCTCCAACGATGCGACGCGATCTGCGAGGGCGCTTACCTCGTCGGACACCTCGTCGACCATCTCCTCTGCCGTGCCCTTCTCGTCGAGGAAGTCGGCGAGCGCGTCGCGGTAGGCCAGCAGGTCCTCGATCTGTGACTGGAGGCGACTGATTCGGGCGTCGGCGCTCGTCGGCAGTTCCCCGTCGAACGCGTCCTGCAGGACGGCGAGGTCGTCGTCGTCGACGTCGCCGGATCGGAGCTCGGCCGCGAGCGTGGCCGCCACCGAGCCGGCCGCGGCACCCTCAGCGGCGCCCACTCCTGCGTCCGCTTCCTCGGCATCGGCCGTTTCCGCCTCGGCGTCGACACCGTCCCGCGGATCGAGCGCCGCGGCGGCCTCGGCCGAACTGACGGTGTCGTCTTCCTCCTCCGTCTCGACGGCGGAGACGTCTTCGTCGCGAGCGCCCATCACGGTCTCGAGGCCCTCGTCGCGGGATCGGGGTTCGGGCGCGTCGTCGAGAATGGAGTCCGGTTCGCTCTCCAGCCCCGACAGCTCACCGTCCGACTCCCCGGAGAGCGCGTCGCGGACGACCTGGGTCGTCTCGCGGCCGAGGACATCACCCGCGTCGTCTCCGTCCTCGACTTCGACGAGTTCGACCGTCGGTTCGCCGAGGAAGGCCGCCGCCTCCTCCGGGTCGTCGATGCGGATGCCGTACACCGTGAGCACGTCCTCACCAGGATCGAACGTGCGTTCGTACGCGACGCGATGGTCGCGGTAGGCCGTCCAGTGGTCGCTGTCGTAGTCGGGGTGGAATCCGACCCCTTCCATCGCGAACGACTCGGGGATCTGATCCACGAGTCGGATGCGAACCGGGTAGTCGACGAGCGACTCGATTTCGAACGCGATGGCCGGAACCGGGAACCGATCGGCTTCGAACGTCTTCTCGACGCGCACCTCCCCCGTCGACACCGACACCTGGGTCTCGGGGTCTGGATCGTTCGCCATGCCCGATGACAGTCGGAGTAGTAGCATAAAACAACCGGCGGATCGAACGGACTACAGATCGACTCGGTCGCCGATTTCGACGATGTCCAAGCGCTTCGGATGGGGAAAACTGCGCGCGTGGGGGTGGAGGACGGTGGGGTCGGCGGTCAGCCCCTTCCACATGTCCCAGTGACTCGGGAGGAGGCGATCGAGTTCCAGCGCCTCGGCCGCGCGGATCACGCCGTTCTCGTCGGCGTACCACTGCGTTCGCTTCGGGGTCCCCGTCTCCTTGTCGGGGATCATGCCCGCAGACCCGAACGCCAGGATTCCGAGGTCGATGTCGAAGCGTTCGGCGAGCTGGGAGAACGTATCGGCATAGCGGGTATCGCCGCCGTGGAACACCGTCCCGGTCGGGTGTTCGATGACGTAGCCGACGGGATGGTCGGCGTCGGGATCGTTCACCGGGGCAACGTGGACCGTGAACTCGCCGATGTCGAACTCGTCGCCCTCGGCGACGGTCACGAACTGGTCGGCGACGACGCCCCACTCGTCGGTCCAGGCCTCGCGTTCGACGACGGCCATGCTGGCGTCGGGGGCGTAGTAGTCGGCCCCTGTCGACGCGAGGATGGGTGCCTGCGTCGGCCCGTGGACGTGATCGGAGTGTTCGTGCGTGGCCAGGACGGCATCGGCCGACGAGACGTCGCTGGGGTCGAACGGGACGGGGAGCATCCGGACCGTGCGTGGCGGATCGCCCAGGCCGAGGTAGGGGTCGATGAACAGCGTCGTGCCGTCGCGGCCCTTCAGGACGAACCCGTTGCAGCCGAGATACCAGATGGCCACCGTCTCGGGGTCGGCGTCGGCCACGGCGGTCGGGAGCCAGTCGTCCCAGTCGCTCTCGCCGAGTTCGTGTGACATGGGTGGTGGTCCGTCCGGTCGGCGTCTAAGCGTTGCGGTCGTGTGAGGGTGCCGCATTCCGACCAGACGCGCCAAGGGCAAACGGTAAATCAGTGGCATGCGCGTGGGGGTGTATGGAGAACGTAGCGATCATCGGCGCGTCGATGACCCAGTTCGGTCAGCGGGACGGGTGGATCCTCGACCTGCTGTCGGAGGCCGGGACGGCGTGTCTGGACGACGCCGGCGTCGCACCCGATGCCATCGACCACCTCTACGTCTCGAACATGGCGAGCGGCGAGTTCGAGGGGCAGACGGGGATCATGAACGCGCTCACGCACGACCTGGCGGCGATGCCGGCGTATGCGGCCCGCATCGATCAGACGAGTTCGAGCGGCGGGGCGGGCGTCAAACACGCCTGGCAGTCGGTCGCGAGCGGGGCCAGCGACATGACGCTGCTCGTCGGCGGCGAGAAGATGACCCACCGAACGACCGCCGAGGCGACGGACGTCATCGCCTCCATCACCCACCCGGCGGAGTACAAACACGGCGTGACGCTCCCGAGTTTCGCGGGGCTGACGGCGCGTCTCTATCTCGATACCTACGACGCGCCGCGCGAGAGTCTGGGGAAAGTCGCGGTGAAGAACCACCGCCACGGCGTCCACAACTCACACGCCCAGTTCCAGAAAGAGGTCGATCTGGAGACGGTACTGGAGTCGCCCATCGTGGCCGACCCGCTCCGCCTGTACGACTTCTGTCCCATCACGGACGGGAGCGCAGCGCTCATGTTCTGTCCGGAGTCCGTCGCCAAGGAGTACACCGACGACTACGTGCTCGTCTCGGGCGTGGGCGGCGCGACGGACACGCACGTCGTGCACGAACGCGCGGACCCGACGACGATGCGCGGCGTCGTCGAGTCGAGCGACATCGCCTACGACATGGCGGACCTCGGCCCGGAGGACATCGACGTGGCCGAACTCCACGACATGTTCACCATCCTCGAGTTCCTCCAGAGCGAGGACCTCGGGTTCTTCGAGAAAGGCGAGGGCTGGAAAGCCGTCGAGGAGGGGCGCACCGAAATCGGAGGCGACCTGCCGATCAACACTTCCGGCGGGTTGAAATCCAAGGGCCATCCGCTGGGCGCCAGCGGCGTCGCCCAGGTGTACGAAATCTACGAACAACTGCTCGGTGACGCAGGGAAACGACAGGTCGACGACGCCGACACCGGCCTCGCCTGCAACGTCGGCGGGTTCGGGAACTGCGTCATCACCACCATTCTGGAGGCAGCATAATGATGGAAGCATACCGCTACCCCGACGGCAGCATCACGTACCCCGGCCATCCGATCGGCCCGGGCGGCAAGAAACCGGTCGACTCGGTGGACCTCAGCGAACACACCGCCGAAGTCATCACGTGGACGACGAGCATGGCCACGCCGCCCGGCGTGCGCGAACCGAACACGCTCGCCATCGTCGAGTTCGACGTCGACGGCGAACCCGTGCGCGCCATCGGCGGCGTCACGACCGACGAGATAGAGATCGGCGACGAGGTGCGGCCGGTGTACGTCGAGGAACTGCGCGACCCCGAGGCCGGCATCCGCGAACCCGACGCCATCGACTGGGACGGCTACCGGTTCGAGCCGATCTGAGGAAGGAAGAGAGCGCCCGATTTTTCCGCGCGATACGCTCGATTACTCGTCGGCTTCGGGCAGGTCGTCGATGAGGACGATGGCTTCGCCGTCGATGACCGTCTCGCCGTCTTCGTCTTCGACGACCGTCGTCAGGCGGTACCGGCCGTCGCCGAGATCCTCGACGACTTCACAGATGGCGGTGACCGTCTCGCCGATGTCGACGGGGCCGAGGAACTGGAGATCTTGGGAGAGATAGATGGTCAGCCCGGGCAGGCGCGCGAGGGCGGCGCTGATGAGGCCGGAGGCGAGCGTTCCGTGAACGATCTGGCGGCCGAATCGCGTCTCCTCGGCGAAGTCGGCGTCGAGGTGGAGGCGGTTCGTGTCACCGCTGGCGTCGGCGAAAGCCTGAATCTCCGCCTCGCTGAGCGTCTTCGAGAACTCGATGCGGTCGCCGACGCTGACGACACCAGCCTCTTCGTCGTCGGTGTGTTCGAACGACCACTCCGCCTTGGAGTAGGTGAGTTCCGGCGACGGCGCCGGCTGCCGGTCCTCGTCGTCATCGTCCGTATCCGACAGCATCGCCTGGTTGGCGGCCATCACGCTGTTGTAGAAATGCTCCACGCTGTTCGAGAGGTGCTTCTGGGACTGCAGCCACGCGTCCGCGAGGTCCGTTGTCGACGTTCGTTCTGTCATTGGGTATCGTTGTGCGTCCGTGGTTAAAGACTGGTCGCTTCCCGCGACCGGTGGATCCGGTCGTGAGCCTGTGTGGCCGGCCTGACCATCAGATGTCTTTGAATGGTATAGAGTGGTAAACAAAGTAACGCTTATACCTCTGGGACGCGTTGGATGTGATAAGGATGACAGAAGACGAGGACGATGGATCGCCGATGTGGCCGCCCATGCCGTTCGGACAGCAGTTCCAGAACGCCGGCGAAGACGCCGTCGAGCAGCAGATGGAGCTGTTCAAACGCTTCATGTCGGGTAGCACCGGTGGTGGCTTCGACGGCTTCTCCCAGCTCGGCGCGATGAGCATGGGAACGGCGATGTTCAAGACCCGTGTGCAGAGCGGTGGTCGCATCAGCATCCCCGACGCCGAGCGCGAAGCGCTCGACATCGAGGACGGCGACATCGTCCAGACGATCGTCATCCCAGTCAAACAGAATTCGGAGTGAACTCCAATGAGTGCTAACAACCCCTTCAGTTCGGCGTTCGAGTTGCAGCGTACGATGATCGACCAGACCCGCCGTGCCGCCGAGACCAGCCTCGACGTGCAGCGGACCGCCACCGAGACCTGGTTCGACGCCGCCGAGTCGTTCCAGTCGGTCCAGCAGAGCGGCGTGACCCTCTCGAAGACGGCAATCGAGGCCTACCTCGACGGCCTGAAGTCGGTGCTCCCCGAGGAGTCCGTCGTCGAACTCGAAGCCGCCGTCGACGAGCAGTTCGAGGCTGTCGACGAGATCAACGAGGACGCCTGGCAGTCGTTCCTGCAGAGCCTGGAGGAAGCCGAGGCGTCCCTCGACGAGCTGAGCGAGACCCAGCGCGAACTGCTCACGGACAGCTTCGACGCGATCGAACAGCTGCAGGCCGAAGCCGAGGAGACGGCCGAAGACGCCGTTGCCTCCGCCGAAGAGCTGACCGAGTCGGCCTGACCGGAGTCTTTTCCCACCCGCTTCCTATTTGCATACAATGACCAACGACACCAACAGCACGTTCGACGGACAGATGGACGCGTTTCTCGAACGCATGACGGAGACGTATATGAACGCCCTCGACCAGAACCTCGACGCCCAGTCGGCCTTCCTCGAATCTTGGATGGATTCGATGGAGGACAGCCTCTCCGAGGAGCGCGTTCGAGAGGGGTACGAAGGGTCGATGCGCGCCTACGAGGCGTGGATGGACGCCGCCGAGACCTCCTTCGAGCGCATGGGCCAGTCGTTCCAGGGCGAGGACGTCGAGCCCGAGGAGTTCCGTGACATCTGGCTGTCCTCGGCCAACGAGGCGTTCAAGGAGATGATGACGACGACGGCCTTCGCCGCGGCGACGGGCCAGACCATCGACGAAGCGATGGACATGCGCCAGAACATCGACGAGGCCTCCGAGGAGACGCTCCACGCGCTCAACTTCGCCACCGTCGGCGACGTGCGCGAGGTTGGTGAACGGCTCGTCGAACTCGAGCGCCGCCAACACACTATCGAGCAGAAACTCGACCGCATCATCGACGAGCTATGAACCCCTTTACCTTCCCGCTGGACGCCCAGCGCGACCTCTGGAAGCGGTCGGCGGACGAGGCGGAGACCGTCGGCGCCATCCCCGATGGCCTCGAACGGATGACCGAGGTCGAGGTCGGCGAGACGCCGAGTGAGGTGGTGTACCGCGAGAACAAACTCGAACTCCACCACTACGAGCCGATGGTGCCGGAGGAGGAGCGCCACGACGTGCCCATCCTCTTCGTCTACGCGCTCATCAATCGGCCGTACATCCTGGACCTCCAGCCGGATCGGAGCGTCGTCCGCCGGATGCTCGAAGCCGGCTTCGACGTCTACCTGATCGACTGGGGCGAGCCCTCCGAACTCGACACGTCGCTCGCGCTGAACGACTACGTGAACCGCTACATCGACAACTGCGTCGACGAGGTTCGCGAGCGGTCCGGACAGGACGCGATCAACCTGCTCGGCTACTGTATGGGCGGGACGATGAGCGTCATGTACGCCGCGCTCCACCCCGAGAAGGTCCGCAACCTCGGCCTGATGGCCGCTGGGCTCTGTTTCGACGACACCGGCGGCATCCTCGAGATGTGGGGCGACGAGGAGTTCTTCAATCCCGAACGGATCGTGGACACCTTCGGCAACGTCCCTGCGGAGTTCTTAGACGTGGGCTTCGCGCTGATGGATCCCGTCCACAACTACGTCACCAAGTACGGCAACCTCTACGACAACATCGACGACGAGGAGTTCGTCGAGAACTTCGCCCGGATGGAACGGTGGCTCAACGACCCCATCGACGTCGCGGGCGCCGTCTTCCGGGAGTTCATCCAGGACATCTACCAGGAGAACAAGCTCTATCGCAACGAACTCGAACTGAACGGGGAGCGGGTCGCCCTCGACGAGATCACGATGCCCGTCGTGCAGGTCGTCGGCGAGTACGACCACCTCATTCCGCCCGAGGCGAGCAAGCCCTTCAACGAGAAGGTCGCCAGCGACGACACCGAGATCATGGAGTACTCGACGGGACACATCGGGCTCTCGGTGTCGAGTTCGAGCCACGAGAACCTCTGGCCCGCGGTGGCCGAGTGGTTCGCCGAACGCTCGGAAGCGGAACCCGGCTCGGAGCCCGTCGAGACCGAAACGGAGACGGCGCGGCCGGACGCCGCCGTCGCCGAAGACGTCGAGACGACGCCCGAAGACGCCACGAAGACGGACCTGCAGGAACTCGACGGCATCGGCCCCGCGTACGCCGAACACCTGCATACAGCGGGTGTCGTCTCGGTCGAGGATCTCGCAGACGCCGAACCCGCGGAACTCTCCGTCGATACCGGTATCGACGAGGGGCGGATCCGGCGCTGGATCGAGGCCGCCCGCGAACGCACCGACTGAGACGGAGTGCTGTACGTCAGTTCCACATCGACCGCCCGCAGTCGGACAGTCGTCGGGGTAAACAGTCACAGCAATCCGTATGAGATCGACGTCGACGGCGGCATCGATCTCTGAGCGGAACTAGAGGTGTATAATCACATATGCACGATTTCCATACTCTAGTGCATATGTTGGAAGCGTTTATTACTTAGTTCGCCAACAGTTAGGATGTCCATGAACTCACGGATGATCTCCCAGTCCACCGAACGGTTCGACATCCCCGAGCAGATCGCCGCCGCCGAATCCAAGCTCGTCTACCTCTTTCTCTCCGTCTCCGACGGCGCGACCGTCGACGAACTGCAGGCCTCGCTCGACATCCAGCAGATCACGCTGTTGCCCGTCCTCGACACCCTGTCGGAGCGCGGCCTCGTCGAACGCGTCGACGGGCAGTACGTCGCCGCGTAGTCTGCGGGCACCGATACTGTGATTACTCGGGCGCGGCACCCGCCTCATCGCCATTCTCGTCTGCGCCCTCGTCCTCTTCGCTCTCAATCGACTCCCGTATCGATTCCAGTTCGGCGTCCACGTTCACGGCCGCCTCGTCGTCCGTCTCGTCCGGTTCGGCGGCCGCTCCCTCTTCGCGCACGTCGATAGCGACCCCCGCCGAGCGCCGGCGCCGACGATCACGCTGCTCGTCCGCCGGCGACTCCGCTCGGTCACTGCGCGCTTCCGCCAAGCGGTCGTCGATTTCCGCCGTCAGGTCCTGCGCGTCCGCGAGCACCGATCCAGCTGCGGAGTCTTCGGGGAGGTCCGCGCCCGTCAACGCCGTGCGCAGATCGGCCAGGGCGTCGCGGAGCGTCTCGGTGTCGGGCGCGTCGGCGTCCGCCAGTCGGTCCCGAAGATGCGGACGGGTCTCGGGGCTCGATCGCTGGGACCCGGGACCGGCCAGGCGGAGCAGCGCCCGGAGGAGTTCCAGCGACCGCACCGTCGCTTCGAGCAACGCGATGAGCGTCGGGATCGTGTGTGACTCGGTGAACCGGAGGAGTTCACCGGGCGTCGGCGGTCGCGCCCGTCGCTGGCGGACATCCTCGTCGATGGCGGCCCGCAGATCCGTCAGCGTCCGTTCCAGGTCGGCGAGCAGGACCGCCAACTCCTCGTCGTCGCGGTTCGACATGCACGACTGTTCGGGACCGAGGGGCATATACTGTCGGTCCCACAGCGATATCAGTCACGGCGAACGGTCACCAGCGCCGCGACCAGCAGGGTCACGACGGCGACGACGACGCCGAACCCGGAGCCGGACGATTCCGTCGGCGTCGGAGTCCCCGTCGGCGTCGCCGTGGGCGTCACAGTCGGAGTCGGGGACGCCGTGGGCGTCGCGGTGGGGGTCGGCGTGGGCGTCGTCGTAGCAGTGGGCGTCGCCGTCGCCGTTGCGGTCGCCGTCGCCGTTGCGGTTGCCGTCGCCGTTGCGGTCGCCGTTCGCCCACCCGCGACGGTCACGGTCGTCGTCGCGGCGCCGGCCTCGATGTTGCTCCCCTCGACGGCGATACGATAGGTTCCGGAGTCGGCACCGCTCGTGTCGACGGTGACGCTATCGCCGCTCTCGGTGAGACGGCGGTTCCCAGCGAGGTCGACGCCATCCGGCGACTCTACGGTCACGTCGAGGCGGTCCGCCTCGGCGAAGTTGTACTCGACCCTGATCGTCACTTCCTCGAAGTCGTTCGCGTCGACCGTGTCGCCTTTGATGTTGACGCCTCGCTCGTTGCGCACCTCGAACTCGGTGACTCGCGGGCGCACGACGAGCAAATCGGCTTCGTCGTCCCCGTCGGCGTCGTACGATCCGGGGTCGATGCCGTCGAAATCGGCGTCTGCGGGAGCGACGCTGAACACCTCGTCGCCGTGTATCGAGACGAACGTCGTCTCGTCCGTGCCGACCGTGCCGCCGCCCGTGAGTTGGGCGTCGGAGATGTCGAGCGTTTCACTGACGTAGACGCGAACGGGTGGGCTCGTGTCGGCGGGTTCGTCTCGCGGTTCTTCGACGGCGACGCCGACGCTCGCGACGGTCCCAGCGACGAGAAGACCGATCACGACCGTGATGAGGGCCGAGCGGGTGACCGAAACGGGTGCCATACGGCTATCGTAGAGCAGCCGGACTAATGGATGCCGGGGATAACCAGTTTCCCCGCGCCCGGCGAATGGAAACGCTCTTTTGAGCGTCACACGGAACATGCCCGTATGACCGACGGGGACGACGAGACAGACCTTCCGGCCGAGACCCTCGACTCCCGCCTCGACGACGCCGCAGAGGCGCTGGAGGCTGCCGAGACCGAAGACGACCTCGACGCGGTCGAGGAGCGGCTGGACGACATCGCCGAGGACCTCGAGGCCGCCGACTTGCCAGCCCCCGAGGACGAAGACGAGGACGACCCCGATCCCCGCGAGGAACTCACCGACCGCCTCGACGACCTCCGGGCCGACCTCGAAGCCGCGCGCGGGCCGTACGCGTCCGATGTCGTCGACGCCATCGAGAGCGCGAGCGAGACGCTGACAGACACCCGCTGGACCGAGGACGGCGAGGGCGGGGCCGCGACGGCCGTCGCCGACTTCGTCGACAGTGCGAGCGAAACGCTCGCCGCCGACATTTCGGGCGACGACGCGGACGCCCTCGACGCCGTCGCCGAGGCTGTTGCGGATGCCGGTCTCGATCCCGACGAGGACGCCGAAACGATCGAGACGCTGCTCGACGCCGCCGACGCGCTGGAGTCCGGCCTCGAGGAAGCCGAAGAATGGGACGATCTGGAAACCCACGAACAGCTCCGCGCAGAGGGGTTCTACGACGTACTCGGCCACTACAAGGACTACCCGCCCGAGTGGGCCGCGCTCAAGGAGTGGGAACAGCGCGGCAACGTCGAGATGGTGTTGCTCGCGCTCGACAGTTTCCAGTCGGACTTCATGGAGCGCCACTGCCTCGAAGCCATCACCCGGATGAACGACGAGGAGGCCTTCGACGCCATGCACCAGCGCGCCGGCAAGCGCGACAAGCCCGGTATCAAGGCGCTCGGGAAGATGGGCGCCGAGGAGGCCGTCGACACGCTCGTGGAGTACATCGAAGGCGACGGCGACCCCGGGCTCCAGAAGGTGACGCTCAAGGCGCTCGGCGAAATCGGGAGCGAGGAAGCGACGCCCGCCGTCGCGGAGCGCCTCGCCGCAGAGAACGACCAGATTCGGCCACACGCCGCTCGCGCACTCGGCCTCATCGGCGACACGCGCGCCATCGACCCGCTCGCCGACGTGCTGGCCGACGACGAGAGCGACGAGGTCCGCGCCGCCGCCGCGTGGGCGCTCCGACAGATCGGTACCGAGCGCGCGCTCTCGTCGGCCGCCGAATTTGCCGACGACCGCGCGTATCTCGTGCAGCACGAGGCCGCGCAGGCCGACGAGGCACTGTCGGCCGAACAGGCGGCCTGAGAACCCCAGCAACCGAGAGCGGTCGTCGCGCCCGGACTCACTCCTCCGGCGGATACGACTGCCGCCCACCCGTCGAGTTGCGCCCGACGAGCGTCGCGACCGCGAGCGTCCGCCCCTCGTCGTCGGTGCGCGTCCGCTCCCGATAGTCCAGGATCGTCAGGTCGAGACACGCCCGCAGCAGGTCGTTCGCGCGGAACCGGTAGCGGTCGGTCGACGGCCCCATGTCGATTGGGTCGCTCGACCGCAGATGGTGTTCGTAGACGAGGACGCCACCCGGCGCCAGCGCCTCCTTGATGTCGGGCAGGCGATCCAGCGCAGCGAAGAAACTCACCGCGATGACGTCGTAGGCCGACTCCTCGAACGCGAAGTCGGCGATGTCCGAGCGGATCCAGTTCACGTCGACGCCGCGCGCCTCCCCGGCCCGCTCCGCGCGTTCGAGAGCCGCGTCGGAGACATCGACCGCGTCGACATCGTAGCCCGTCTCGGCCAGGAACAGCGCGTTCCGTCCGGTGCCGGTCGCCACGTCGAGTGCGCGACCCGCCGGGAGCGTCTCGATCCGGGACTGGAGCGCCGGTATCGGGTCGTCGGGTAACTCGAACTCCTCGTCGGTGCGGTACGTCTCGTTCCACCGCTCGCGGTCGTCGCTCACGTCTTGAGTCAGCGTCGCGGCGGTGTTAACGCCTCGGACCGCATCGAACCGACACGCCCATCTACCGCCGGGGAGAACGTCGACCGTGCCCGTCGGTCGCTACCGAAACGTCGGTCTGTTCGTCCTCCTCAGCGTGTTGTTCGGCTGCTCGTTCGTCGCGATTAAGGCCGGTCTGGGCGCTCTCCCGCCGGTCTTTTTCGCCGCCCTCCGGTTCGACCTGGCGGCGCCAATCCTTCTCGGCTACGCCGCATGGCGCCACACCGACTGGCGGCCGCGGTCCCGCGCGGACGTGGCCGGCCTCGCCGTCGGCGCGGTGACCATCGTCGCCGCGAACAACGGCCTCCTCTTTCTCGGCCAGCAGACGATCACGCCCGCAGCGGCGTCGGTGATGTACGGCCTCAACCCGATCCTCTCGCCCGCGTTCGCCTTCCTCCTTCTCGGCGACCGCCTGGATCTGCGCGGGCTGCTCGGCATTCTGCTGGGACTGGTGGGCGTCGTCATCATCGTCCAGCCGTCGCCGGAGACGCTCACCGCGGGGTCGACCGTCGGCCAGTTGCTCGTCCTCGGTGCGGCGGCGGCCATCGCCCTCGGGAGCGTGCTCATGCGACGCATCAACGCGACGATGGACAGCGTCCCGCTGACCGCCTGGGCGATGGGGCTCGGCGCCGTACTTCTCCACGCCTGGAGTTACGCCATCGGCGAATCGGTCGCCGGGACGACGCCGACGCCGACCGTCGTCCTCACGGTGATCGTGGTCGCCATCCCGTCGACGGCCTTTGCGTACCCCATCTACTTCACGCTCATCCGGCGGGTCGGCCCCGTCCGTGCGAACCTGGTGGCGTACGTCGTTCCCATCGTCGCCGCCCTCACCGGCTGGATCCTGCTCGACGAACCCGTCACCGTCGCGACGGCGGTCGGGTTCTGTGTCGTCGTCGCCGGCGTCGCGCTCCTCGAGCGCCGGATCGTCGCCACCGAACTCGCTCGGCTTCGGCGCGCGTGGGGGTAATGATCCAACAGCGCCCCGTCCACAACCCACGGGACACCGTTACAACAATCCATATAAGTCGCCCCAGCGGGCAGAGAAACGAGATGTCTCGACCACCCGCCGACGAGCGTCGACACTGGCTGTCGCTCCGGCGAGCGTACCGCTGGCTCCTGCTCGACGGGGACCGGGTCGTCGTCGCCGGCGTCGCGCTGGCGGTTGGCTTCGCACTCGTCGGCGTCGCGGGACATACGATCAGCGCCACGCTGGTCGGTGAGTCCAGCCACCAGCACACGACGGTGCCGCTCGTCGGCGCGCTGCTGAGCGGGAACTTCCTGCTCTTTTCGATCGTCGTCTCGGTGAACTCCCTCTTCGTCACCCAGGAGGAGTCGGCGCTCGATCGGGAGTTCGGCCGGATTCAGAGCATCGTCGAGTTCCGCCGACAGTTAGAGGACGTGCTCGATGTCGAGCACGTTCCCGCGGCCCCCGTGCGGTTCGTCCGACTGCTCTCGGCGGAGATACTGAGTCTCGCACAGGCCATCGACGACGACGTCCACGCCGCAGAGTTCGAACTGCGGGCCGACCTGGACGAGTATCTCGACTCCCTCGCCGAGGAGACGGGCGAGATGAACCGACGGCTCCGGGTGTCGTCGACGAACGCCGACATCGTCATCGCGATGATGGATTACAACCACGACCGGCAGATAAACGACCTCCGGCGACTGCGCTCGGCACACAGCGACAACCTCCCGTCCCGGACCGAGGAGTCGATCACCGAGCTTCTGCAGCTCCTGCAGTATTTCGCGACCGCCAGATCCTACTTCAAATCGCTCTACATCCGACAGGAGTTCGCGAACCTCTCCCGAAACCTCGTGTTCACGTCCGTACTCTCGGTGGCGACGACGGCGTCGTTCATGCATTTCTTGGGCGCCATCCCCACGACGCACCTGCTGGTCGCGACCGTCGAGGCCATCGCGCTCGCGCCGTTCGTCCTCGTCGGCAGCTACGTCCTTCGGGTGTCGGCAGTGAGCCGGCGCACGCAGGCCGCGGGGCAGTTCGTCGTCAGCGACAGCGCGACGGGGGATATCGAGGGAATCTCGCCGCCGGAGCGAGGCGAGTGAGACGGTAAGCCAGCACCGGTGGTCGCCCAGACGGGTCGGCGGTCCACCAGACAATAACCCGTATGAGGCGATCCAGATCTCATTCCGGGCGCACGTTTAAGTCGATTCCTCGCGTAGCGCTCACGTCCTACGATGTCAGGTGACGCGGCGTCGCAGGCCGACCGGGCCTTCGATCGATTCCGCCGGCAACTCGTCCGCACGTACGAGATGCTTCGGGGATCGACCGTCGACGCTCGCCCGTTCCGACCCGGGGAGGACGGCCCACTCGGAAGTTTCGACTGTCCGTCGGACGAAAACGAACTCGACCGGTACTGGGTGAACGCGCCCTTTGCCTACGTCGTCATCACCTACGACGCCGAGGAGAGCAAGCACCGCTACCACGCCGTCGAACCCGACCTCTCGACGTTCCAGTCGTCGCTTCTCGACCGCGTCAGAGAGGACATCCGCGATCCGCTCCTGTTTCGCGCCGAGGGGACGGAGATCGACGAGTCGGTGCTGTCGGCCGAACTCGAGTCGCTACTCGAGGAGTACGGTCTCGACGTGGACATGGAGACGTTTCACGCCCTCCGATACTACCTGGTCCGGGACTTCCGAGGGTTCGGTCGACTCGACCCCCTGATGCACGATCCGCACATCGAGGACGTCTCGTGTGACGGCTACGACCTGCCCATCTTCGTCTATCACGACCAGTACACCGACATCGAGACGAACGTGATCTTCGAGGAGCCGGACGAACTCGACAACTACGTGGTGCGGTTGGCCCAGCAGTCGGGGCGCCACATCAGCGTCGGCGACCCCATCGTGGGCACGACGCTGCCCGACGGCTCTCGGGTCGAACTCGCTCTCGGCGAGGAGGTGACGCCCCGTGGGTCAGCGTTCACGATCCGGCAGTACGCCGACGACCCGTTCACGCCGATCGATCTCATCGACTACGGCACGTTCAACGTCGAGCAGATGGCGTATCTGTGGCTGGCCATCGAACACAACAAGTCGCTCATCTTCGCCGGTGGGACGGCGTCCGGGAAGACCACCTCGATGAACGCCGTCTCGATGTTCATCCCGCCCCGATCGAAAGTGCTCTCGATCGAAGACACCCGCGAACTCTCGCTGTACCACGACAACTGGCTGTCGAGCGTGACGCGGGAACGCCTCCACGAGGGCGCCGACATCGACATGTACGACCTGTTGCGGTCGGCGCTTCGCCACCGCCCCGAGTACATCATCGTCGGCGAGGTGCGCGGCGAAGAGGCGGTGACGCTGTTTCAGGCGATGAACACCGGCCACACGACGTTCTCGACGATGCACGCCGACAGCATCGAGACGGTGATCAATCGCTTGGAGAACGAACCGATCAACGTGCCGCGCGCGATGATCCAGTCGCTCGACCTGCTCTGTGTCCAGCGATTGACCCGTCTCGACGGCGAGCGAGTGCGCCGGTCCAGCGCGATCAGCGAGATCGGCGGGATCGATCAGCGGACCGGCGAACTCGACTACTCCAACACGTTCACCTGGGACCCCGACACCGACACGTTCGACCGCTACGACAGTTCCCTCCTCGACGAGATTCAGGACGACCGCGGCTGGACGCGAACCGAGCTGTTGGAGGAGATCCGCAACCGGCGGCGGTTCCTCACCGCCCTCCGAGACCGCGGCATCACCGACTACCGGCAGTTCACCGCGCTCGTCAACGAGTATTACGCGGACTCCGAGCGCGTCCTCGAACGGATCCAGGGACTCGGGACCGACGCGTGATCGCACACCTCATCCCCCTGCTCGTGGTCGCCGTGCTCGTGTGCCCGCTCGTCCTGTCGCCGGTGAGCGAGCGGGCGAGCCTGCTCGTCTCGCGGATCGCCGTCCCAATCTTCGGGGACTACGTCGCCCGAAGTCCCCGCCGCTCCTGGCAGCAGTCGCGGTTGCAAGCGACCCACGTCGGCGCCACCCACCGGGTGTTCGCCTCGCGGACGCTGTTGATCAGCGGCGTCGCCGGCGTTGCCGGCGCCATCCTCGGGGTGTACACCGCCGTGTGGCTGGTCGATCTCTTCGCAATCAGCCGGGACGCCATCATCGCGTTCGTCCCCGCGCCCCTGTCCTTTCTCGGTGGCCTCACTCGACTGCAGGACCTGACGCTGCTCGGCCTGTTCGTGCTCTTTCTCTTCTTCGGGGCGACGATCGGTTCCGTCCTGGCGCTCGGAACGTACTGGGCGCGGTGGACGTATCTCGACCAGTTGGCCAGTGCTCGCGCGAGCGAGATAGAGGCCACCCTGCCCCGGACCATCGCCTTCGTCTACGCGCTCTCGCGGAGCGGGATGCCGTTTCCCGACACGCTCGACACGCTCGCTGAGAACGACGAGATCTACGGCGAGGCGGCCCGCGAAGTCGGCGTCGCCGTCCGGGAGATGAACACCTTCTCGACCGACATCCTGACCGCGCTCCGGAACACCGCCGAGCGGACGCCCAGCGAGGGACTGGAGGAGTTCTCGGACAATCTCGCGAGCGTCCTCGGGAGCGGCCGCAACCTCTCCTCGTTCCTCCGGGATCAGTACGAACGCTACCAGGAGGAAGCGGAGGCCCAGCAGCGACAGTATCTCGAACTCGTCGCGACGTTCGCCGAGGTGTACGTGACCGTCCTCGTCGCCGGCCCGCTGTTTTTCATCACCGTCCTCGTCGTCATCGGCCTCGTCATCGAGAACACGCTCCCGATCGTTCGGTTCGTCAGCTACGCCGGGATTCCGCTGGCGAGCGCCGGCTTCGTCGTCTACATCGACAGCCTGGTGCAACACGACACGGCGATGACGGACGTGGGACAGGATACGGCCGGATCGACGGCGATCGCCGGGCAGAACGCCGAGGGTGGCGGGACGAGCGCGCTCCCGCGCTCCGACGGTGGCGCAGTCGCCGACGCCGACCTCCCGAACGTCGAGCGTCTCGTCGCCTACGACCGCTTCAGCGCCGTCCGTCGGTGGCTGAACAACCCCCTTCGGAAGGTCCTCGAACGACCGAGGCTCAGCCTCGTGATCACGATCCCGCTCGGCGTCGTCTGGGTCCTGATCCGGGCCGCGCCGATCCCGCTCGGCCCGTCCGCGCTCCAGACGCTGGATCATCCCGTCATGGAGGCCACCCTCGCTATCATGGCGGTGTTCGCCCTCCTTCACGAGACACACAAGCGACGGATCCGCCGCGTCGAAGAGGCGGTGCCGGACTTCCTCGACCGCCTGGCGAGCGTCAACGAGGCGGGGATGACCGTCGTCGAGAGCATCGGGCGAGTCGCCGGCAGCGACCTCGGCGGCCTCGAAGACGAAGTGAACCGCACCTGGCGGGATATCGAATGGGGCGCAGACGCGACGACCGCCCTCCGCCGGCTTGCGGCCCGTACCCGGGCGCGGATGGTGTCACAGGCCGTCACGCTCATCACGAACGCCATGAACGCCAGCGGCGACATCGCGCCGGTCCTCCGCATCGCCGCCGACGAAGCTACCGAGACGCGGCGCCTCCGCCGCGAGCGCCGGCAGGAGATGCTCACGTACGTCCTCGTGATCTACATCTCGGTGTTCGTCTTCCTCGGCATCATCGCGGCGTTGACCGTCGCGTTCATCCCCGCCGTCCAGCAGACCGGAACCGTATCGGCCGGCCCGTCGGCACCGGGGACCGGATTCGGCGGGGCGTTCGGCGGCATAGAGGTGAACACCAGTGCCTACGAACTCCTCTTTTTCCACGTCTCCGCCATCCAGGCGGTCTGTTCCGGCCTCATCGCCGGCCAGTTGGCCGAAGGGAGCGTCGACGACGGCGTCAAACACGCCGCCGGCCTGCTCGCGCTGACGTATCTGGTGTTCGCCGTCCTGCTCCTCTGATACGGATTATTGTAACTGTTTACCGGTGAGTCGCTGAGACGGTCCAGCGACTCACCAGTAATGACTTACAATAAACCGTATGAGCGGGGCGCAGTCCGGGAGTGGTTTATGCCCGTGCGCCGAGCGTGGCGTATGGACCGGCCGGATCCGCGCGCCACCTACGACCGGATCGCGGAGCATTTCGCCGCCACGCGGGAGTACCCCTGGCCCGAAATCGAATCGTTCGTCGACGACGCCGACCCCGTGGCGCTCGGCCTCGATATCGGCTGTGGCAACGCCCGGCACGCCGAGGTGCTCGCCGAACGCGCGGACCGCGTCGTCGGCCTCGATGCGAGTCGTGGGCTTCTCCAGGCCGCCCGTGAGCGGCAGGACGCACGCGGATTCGACGCCGACCTCGTGCAGGGTGACGCCGCGCGACTCCCCGTTGCCCCGTCGCGGTTCGGTCTCGCCGTCTACGTGGCGACGCTCCATCATCTCCGCCCCCGAGAGATCCGTCTCGCCAGCCTCGACGAACTCTCGCGGGTGCTCGCGCCGGGCGGGCGGGCCCTCGTCAGCGTCTGGAGTACGACCCACGACCGCTTCGACGCCACGGAGGGGTTCGACACCACCGTCGACTGGACGCTCCCCGGCGGCGAGACGGTGCCTCGGTACTACCACGTCTACGACCCCGACGAGTTCGAACGTGACCTGACGGCGAGCGCGCTCGCCGTCCACGACAGCTTCCTCGCGAGCGGCAACTGTTACGCCGTCGTCGGCCCAGAGGTGGACTGATACGGAGTATTGTAAGTCATCACCGGTGAGTCGCCGACCCGTCTTGGCGACTCACCGGAAGACAGTTACAATAAACCGTATGAGACGGACGGTGGTCCGTCAGTTCCGGCGACCGTCGAGGAACAGGGGCGACGACCCGCACGGTCGGGACCGCGATACGCACAGACGTAGTAGACTTAACCCGCCAGCGATGCAAGTGGGCGACGATGACCGACAGCGACACCCAGACCGATACCGAGTACGACATCGCCGTCGTCGGCGGTGGCCCGGCGGGCCTGACCGCCGCCCTCTACACCACGCGCCTCGGTCACGACACTCTCGTCGTCGACCGCGGCGGCGGCCGCGCGGCGATGATGCAGGACACGCACAACGTCATCGGCGTCACCGAGGACACCTCCGGCGTGGAGTTCCTGGAAACGGCTCGCGAGCAGGTGCAGTCCTACGGCGCGACCTACCACCGCGGGTTCGTGAGCGACATCACCCAGGCCGACGACCGGTTCCGCCTGGAGACCGAGGACGCCACCGTCGACGCGGCGCAGGTCGTCCTCGCGACCGGATTCAGCGACGTGAAACCCGATCCGCCGCTCCCGCCCACGGGCCGCGGCCTGCATTACTGCCTCCACTGTGACGCCTACATGTTCGTCGACGAACCCGTCTACGTGATGGGCCACGGCGACAGCGCCGCCTACGTCGCCATGATCATGCTCAATTTCACCGACGAGGTCGACCTCCTCACCCGGGGCGACGAACCGACCTGGAGCGACGAGACGGGCGAGATGCTCGACGCTCACCCCATCGACGTCATCCACGAGGACATCACGGGCATGACTCGCGGCGACGACGGGTGGCTGGAGAGCTTCGAGTTCGAGGACAGCGTGGGACCGCGTCCCACGGGCAGCCGGACGGAGTCCGGCGACGGCACCGTCCGCGAGTACCGCGGCGGGTTCCCGATGTACGGTTCGGAGTACAACAACGAACTGGCGGTCAGTCTCGGGTGTGACCGCAACGACGACGGCACTATCGTCGTCGACGACCACGGCCGGACCAGCGTCGACGGCGTCTACGCCGTCGGGGATATGGTTCCGGGCCACAACCAGATCCCCGTCGCGATGGGGCAGGGCGCGAAAGCCGGCATCGCCATCCACATGGACCTGCGGGCGTTCCCGCGGAGCATCGAGGAGATAGCGGCCGAGGGGCCGGTCAGTCCCGACGAGGTGCCGGCCGTCTCGGAGTCGATTCGGGAGGCCGCGCGCGCGTTCCGGGAGTCCGAGGCCGCCGAATCGGCCGCGGACGACTGAGCCGTCGTGGCCGAGCAAACGTAACTGCCTTATCCCCCGACCCAGAAGCCTTGCGTGCGCGCCGGTGGTCTAATGGCAAGACTTTGGCCTTCCAAGCCAACGATCCGGGTTCAATTCCCGGCCGGCGCACTCACTTCGTTCGTCGCCGGCGCAGTTCTCCCGTTGACCGCGAGCGAGGAACGATAGCGACGAGCTAGCCGGCCGGGGGAACTGCGCGACGCCGCGGATTGAAGGAGGGAGTGAAGCGAGCGGAACGACCGTGGGTCAAATCCCGAATCGGGATTTGAAGTAGACGAGTCGCAGCCCGCGCAGCGAATGCGAGCAGGACCGTCTCGGCGTGGTTCAATTCCCGGCCGGCGCACTCACTTCGTTCGTCCGCCGCCCGTAGTCCCCTCGATCACTCGTCACCCGATCGCAGCGTCTTGAAACTCGCTCCGAAGATCAGGATTGCCGTGAGACCGACCACCGCGACCGAGCGCAGGAGAAAGTAGAGAAAGGAGGACGGGACGCCGAACTGGAAGAGGGTTACGACGAACGCGATGAGGGACCCGAGGCCCGCCGCCGCAAACACCCATGGAGTGGGTGCCTCCATATCCGCGGGGCAGGCAATCTCACAGATAAAACGGCTGCCTAGTTGCTTTTGCTGGCGCTGTGTGCAGTACAGCTACGGCTATACCGGCTCGGCGAGTCGGGACGACCGGCCGATGTCCCCAGGGTCGCCGCTCCCGTGGTCGGTGATCGACGGGACACGCTTACGAGGATCAGTCCTCGACGCTGGGATGCTGGTTCGGCTCCTCGGGGTGTGGTTCGGCGAAGTAGTCGCGCATGACTGCCAGCGACTCCGCTTCCCGTCGCCGTCGCTTCGCGTCGTCGATTTCCTCGCACCCTGGCGGGAGGTCCCGCCCGCGCCCGGTGAAATACCGGTCCGGCACGACCCAGTCGTGATAGAGGTCGACGTCCGAATCCTCGACGACCGTGACCCCGACCGTCGCGCCGTGGCCCGCGACGATGATGGCCTGATAGGGCTGGGCGGCAAGCCGCCCCGCGGCGTACAGCCCCGGAACGCCGGTCCGTCCGCGGTCGTCCGTCTCGACGAACGACTTGCCACGGTCGATGATTCCGACGCCGTCGATGTTCTCGAGGAAATCGACCGTGTTCTTCGTCGCGGCGACGACG